>PATI01000004.1 GCA_002712335.1 Rhodospirillaceae bacterium
TTCAATCGAGTGATTAGGAATCAAGCAGAAAAGGCCCCAATACTAGACCTTTCCGAGAACGATGATTTTGCTATGACTTTCACCGGAGGTACGACGGGTATACCCAAGGGAACACTAGTCA
Organism: Rhodospirillaceae bacterium; assembly: GCA_002712335.1. Next base: position 122 of record PATI01000004.1, read on the forward strand.
GCCATCGAGCTCGCCTCGCCAGCTGCTACACAACGGTTATAGAACACGGTGTAACAGCTTCAGATATAGTAGGGATTGTCACTCCATTTTACCATACCATGGGATCCCTTGTTTGGTTGCCGGCGGCCCTTTTTGTAGGAGCAACTGCTGTTCTGATTTCCAGTTGGGATCCCGATACTTTTATCGAGCACACTGAGAAACATGGTATAAGCTGTACATTTATGGTTCCTGTCCAATTGCGCCAGATTCTATCCGACAATCACTTTAATTCGGACAAACTAAAAAGTTTAGTCAACATTGCCTGCGGTGGCGCTACTAGCCCTACCGACTTAATACGTGAAGTAGGCGAGAAACTCTCACATGCAAAATTTACCAATCACTACAGACAATCAGAAACAGGGCCAATATGCATTTTTAGCCATTTTCATCCTCGATCTAAGGAGGACACCGTTGGACGCCCTGCAGTCGGTGTTGAAATGAAAATTGTAAATTCTAAAGGTCAGGAGGTTCCCAATGGAGAATCCGGTGAAATCATTTGCCGGGGACCTTTTTTGATGTCCGGATATCATCAAAACCAACAGGAAACCGAGACATACTTTAGGCTCGGAGATGAATGGGGCTGGACAGGCGACTTAGCAAAAAAGGATGGCGAAGGATTTATTAAGCTGGTTGGTCGCTCAAAGGATATGATTATTTCCGGTGGGGTAAACATCTATCCAAGGGAAGTGGAAGTTGTTTTGGAGCAGCACAAAAAAATTATCGAATGTACAGTTTTTGGTATCCCGGACAAACGCTGGGGCGAGGCCCTCGTCGCATATGTTGTTCCGCGCGATGAAGAAGAGTTAACGGAACAAGCAATCACTAATTATTGCTCAGAGCACCTTGCCCGATTCAAAAGACCCAAATATATCAAAATTGTTGATAACATTGCCAAAACACCTTCGGGTAAAGTCCAAAAACCTGCGTTACGAGATGCATTTCTAAATGGTAAAAATGCTTTATAAAGCCCGCTTAAAAGGGTTAGTTAAATCGAGGCTTCTCTTGAATATAGTGAGCTCTCATTGGTTGCCTGAATGTTTCCATCATTTCACGATTCAAATCCACCGGCGGTTTTTGTCTTTCCGGAATAAGCGGTTTATAAATTACTTCACCAATTTCCTCTGCAAATGTTTTTTTTGCACGCTGCACTAAAGTGGGATCGGATAACAAATCAACTACTGCGCCAGCCAACGCCTTTGCACCAGCCACAGAACCTTTGTGAGCAATTGTAGTTGCAAGAGCGGCCCCGCCCGCCCAATGATGAAAAGGTACATTGGGTACATTTGACGGAAAGCCTACACGGCCCATAGGCACCTTCCAAGAGACATCTCCACAATCGTTAGAAGGAGTCCGCTGTTCGGTTGGGCCGAGAAGCGGTTTGATTTCAGTTCTCAAACCTTCAGCATGCACATTCGCCGCTTTCTGCAATTTTCGAGCAAAGGCTTGTTCATCAACTGTCCATTTAGGAACACCGACAAGTTCCAAATTGTTCTGAATTACTTCTGCCAACCCTTGATTTGTTCGCACCGGCCAAACTGCACTCATAACTTCTATTTCAACCTCGGTATTACTCATTAATGCAGCCCCTTCGGCAATCTTTTTGCCTTGCTCAAATACAATGCGTGCACCTTCAGCCGTTGGCGCGCGAAAGGTCCACCAAACCGTCGCTCTAGCAGGAATTGTATTAGGTTGATCGCCTCCATCTTTAATAACACGATGAGCCCGCATTTCTGGTTCCATATGCTCTCGAAATTGTGCCATNCCCATATCCATCAGTACAACACCATCTAACGCATCGCGAGCACGCCATGGCGCCGTAGATGCATGCGCTGTTTCCCCATGAAAAGTGAAATATGCAGATACCGCAGCGGAATGAGTTAATCCATAGACTGTTCCCATATCACTGCCAATATGATCATGGANGGCCACATCAACGTCGTCGAACCAACCATCGCGAACATAATATGGCCGGCTAATTAATTGCTCTTCACCAGGTGCCCCGAAAACTTTTAGGGTACCCTTTAGTCCAAATTTCTCGATAGCACACTTAGCTGCAATTGCGCCGGATACCATGACGGCTGCATTACAATTATGGCCCTCGCAATGTCCAGGTCCGTAAGGTGTTATGTTCTTCTGCTCCGTTTCGCCAGATACTTGGCTATTATTCGGATTGGCATCATATTCAGTATGTAGCGCTATAACTGGATCGCCTGATCCATAGCTAGCGCAGAATCCTGTTGGGAACCCGGAGATGCCACGTTCGACAGAGAAACCCTCATTTTCGAGAGTTTCGGTCATGAGCTTGGCACTTTCCACCTCCTGCATACCCAATTCACCAAAATAGAAGATCGAGTCACCTATCGTTGCAACTGCAACCGCATTACGATCTAAAAAATTGAAAACAAATGACTTTTCCCTTGAACGATTATCTGCTGCCATTTCTTTCTCCCTAAATCTTAACAATTAAATCACTACCCGAAGCTAAATATGTCGTTCTAAAAACATATTGGCGAGATTGTATTATCCTTTAGTACAAGAACCCCCTCCCAATACGCAAAATCTCGAGCAATGCGGATGATTAAGTGAAACGGATTTAGAAGACATCAATAATGTTTCTCCAAGCTCAAACTGTTGATCGTAAGGCAGCAGGGTACAAGCTATAACAGCTGGTCTGTCTGCTCCTCTTCGTTTCACAATCATCCGTGAATTAGCACACATCATATTGTTGGGATCAACACCAAGAATTGACCAACAGCGTTCAGTGATTTCAGGNGCATCAAGTAACTCATCCATTTCTGGGAACAAAACTAAGCGTGCCGGATCATTATGATCAACNTCGATATTNTATTTAGAGAATAATTTTCCATATTTNGAGCGCATCATCTCTTCATCCTCGCCCCAGGGGGTCCGTCCAGCAACATCAAAATTAAAGTTATTAATGGATAACCAGGTTAGACCCTGNAACATAGATNGCCAACTTCCATCCCCGCGTTCTGATTCATGTAAATTCTTAGTATAATGATCAACCGAAACTCGGATCCGTAGCTGATCGCCAAATTTATGTTTTAATTTCAGTAATGGATTTTTTTGATGCTGCATCGGTTTCATAGCGTTGGTCAAAATTAACACGCGAAAACCCCTTGATAATGTCAACTTCAGGGTCGGAATAAAATCCGGATTCATAAAGGGTTCCCCNCCAGTAAATCCTATTTCCTTTGTGGAAAACTTCTGCTCAAGTATTTCATCAAGAAACAATTTAACTTCATCTTTACTTATATAAACCAAACGATCATTGAGTGGGCTGGATTCTATATAACAATTTTTACAAGTCAGATTGCAGAGCGTGCCAGTATTAACCCATAAAGTTCTGAGTTCTAATAAAGAAACACGGGCTCGACGCTCACCATTAATCGTCAAATCCTTATTCTTAAATTTTACCGGATCAATAAACTTGTTATCGCTTGGNCTGATGCCATCCATTTTTTATATACCTCTAACGCCGAAGTGACGGATCTCTTAGCGTCACATTTTGTCCGGGTGGAGCATCGTCAAGCGCATGCTCGAGTGAGGCGACAGGGCGCCATTCATTGGGTGGGCGCGCCTCTTCATCAGGTTCTACCTGATCTAGGAGACAATAAATTTCAAGGAAATGGCCATCCGGATCTCGAAATTCTACTGCAACTTGACAGCCCCCACGCCGTCGTCCAGAAAATTCAATGTCAACATCGTTTTTCTCTAGATAATCCCGTGCATGAAATACCTCATCCAACGTCTCCACTTGAAAAGCCATATGATGCAACTCAGAATTATCGACCTCTCTTTCTGATCCACCAACCAATGCAACTCCGTGGTGATCACGATTGAAACGAAGAAATACCATTCGGCCGGGCATCATACTTTCGGGATAAACATCCGATACACGGAACCCGAGTACCTGCGTATAAAATTTTGCAGATTGTTCCACATCTCTAACATTGAGAACTACATGACCAATTTTGGTAATATCAAACGGCATTGTCTTCGGAGGGGATAGCTGCTTTAAGGCAATCATTTCAGGGTCATTCAAAGCTTCTTGATCAACAAAGTCTCGCTTAAATTTTTTAGCCATTTGTTGTCCTCCTCCTGTCAGCTTTCAATTGGAACACCTGGGTCGTTGCCCCACTCCGACCAAGATCCGTCATAACCTTTAATTTTTTCATAGCCCAAGGACTTTAAAACCAGGTAGGTATGTGATGAACGGTGATGTGTCTGGCAATGCATAATTACCTCTTTATCGGGTGTTACACCAAGTTGGATAAGTAATTTATTTATTTGCTCAGCTTCCCTTAGGCGAAAATTACGATCACGATCGACAGCTAGCATCCAATCGAAATTTATAGCACCAGGGATATGTCCACCTCGTGACGCCCTCAAATCTTCACCTTTATATTCAGCGGGACTACGACAATCCAATATTACCACCTCATCGTCACCCAAATGATCCAGAATATAGTCTTTGCCGGCAAGTGCAGTGTTACCTATTTTAGCCCGAAATTCGCTGGGTTTGGAGGCATTAACTTCAATCTCTAGTGGATAGCCCTCGCCAGCCCAGCTATGAAAACCGCCATTAAGCAAAGAAAATTTGGAATGGCCTACAACATCTAAGGTCCACAAAAATCGGCTAGCCTTTCCTGTGCCCTCGGAATCGTATGCTACAACGTGCCTCCCCGTGTCGAGTCCAATAGAGGATAAAGTAGCTGACAGGCTCTCAGCATTCGGAATTGTACCCATTGCAGGCGGGCGGGGTGCAATTAGGGAGGCGAATGGAAGATTAATTGCTCGGGGAATGTGTCCCCTCTCATAGACACTAGGCTCGTTCAAGTCTACAATTAATAACTCTTTGATGCTGATTTTATCTTCCAGTTCTTTTGGTTCAACAATAAGTGGTAATAACGGCTTCTCCATGCGTTTGATCTTTCTTGTACAAAATTTTAACGGCCAACCTTAACCTATGAATTAGATATGCGAAAGAATGACAAAATAAATAATCTTTATATGCCCGTATAAAATGCGATAATGCCTAACAGTGTACAGCTCAACAAAGTCAAAATAACTCCAACTTTAAAGCGAAGCATTGCTATCATAGCGGCCATTGAAATAACCAACGCCGCAGTTTGGATTGAATTCCACACGGGAACGTAAAACTGAAAGGGACCAAATGACATCTCCCCTACTTCCGAAAATACAACATGCAGGCCAAACCACAGGGCAAGATTTAGAATAACCCCTACAATAGCTGCTGTGATTGCTGAAAGGGCGGCAGACAGAAATTTATTTCCTCGTAGAGCCTCGATGTAGGGACCACCAAGAAAAATCCATAAAAAACAGGGAACAAAAGTTACCCAAGTCGTCAACGCCGCACCTAGAACACCTGCTAGCACCGGATCCAAAATACCAGGGTTCCTGTAAGCGCCCATGAAACCAACAAATTGGACAACCATAATCAGAGGCCCGGGCGTAGTTTCCGCCATTCCAAGTCCATCGAGCATCTCCCCAGGCAAAAGCCACTCGTATGTCTGAACAGCTTGTTGGGCAACATAGGCAAGTACGGCATAAGCGCCACCGAAGGTCACTACCGCCATCTTACTGAAAAACAAACTTTCCTGAGTATAGACATTATTGATGCCGAGCCAGAAAACTAAAACAAGCACGGGTAAAAACCAAAGAGAAAGACAGGTTACCAATACCCTAAAAGCCCTTCTCCAAGACGGCTGGGTATGAACAAGTTTCCCTTCCATGTCGGCCTTATCAATTGAATCGAGTTTCGTCAGTTCTGGTTTATCTTCAATTTTTCTAGGGTGAAACAAACTCGGTTTCAGATAACGACCGGTTAAACCTATAAGAGCCGCAACAGCAACTATAATTGGGAATGGCACCGCCAAGAAAAAAATAGCAACGAATGCAGCAAAGGCGATAAAAATCATCAATACATTGGTTAAGGCCCGAAGACCAATCCGGAACACCGCCTGCACGACCACTGCGAGTACGGCCGCCTTAATCCCAAAAAAACTAGCCTTAACTATAGAAAGATCACTGAAGCCCGCATAGAGAATACTGAGACATAAAATTACGATTGCACCGGGAAGAATAAATAAAATTCCCGCTAACACTCCACCCCAAGTGCGGTGCAATAACCATCCAATATAAGTGGCAAGTTGCTGCGCTTCTGGGCCGGGTAAAAGCATGCAATAATTCAGGGCATGGAGAAACCTGGCCTCTTTAATCCATTTTTTTTCCTCGACCAGAACTCGGTGCATTAATGCTATCTGCCCAGCCGGCCCACCAAAGCTCAATAGTGCTATTTTCGCCCATGTCCCTAATGCCTCCTTAAAGTTAAGCCCGATTGTTTTTTCTATCTCGTTTGGCACCATTCTGGGATCTGTCATGCTTAGTCCTCGCTCATTTCGTTTAATTTGCCTACCTTATTAAAAACCCACAAGGACATAAGAAGAGAAAATTACCGGATGCTGCACCCTCTATCTATTTAGTTGATAAATCTATTGTTGATTACTCAACAATATGATATCAAACCTTTCCTAACCGCAAATTATTCGATATCCCTAACTACGCCCTGCTTGAGGGAGAAGCTAATGACAAAATTTGTCTCCATGACGCTAAACGGTCGTAATCGAGAAGACGCCATTCCCGACAACATGTTACTTGTGGACTTTCTGCGCGAAATTGTAGGCCTGACAGGTACTAAGATAGGCTGTGATGGCGGAGAATGTGGTTGTTGCACTGTCCTGATTAATAATAAACCAAGGCACGCATGCCTAACACTAGCATCCACATGTGAAAACTCTGCGGTTGAGACAATCGAAGCGTTGGAAACAGGTGGTAGACTCTCAATTATTCAGCGTGGCTTCCATGAAAAGCTAGGAGCCCAATGTGGTTTTTGTACTCCGGGCATGATTATGGCTGCAGAGGGTTTACTTCGCGAGAATCCTGCGCCTAACGAACAAGAAATCAGAGAAGGAATGGCGGCAAATATCTGTCGGTGCACAGGTTATGTTAAAATAATCGAATCAGTGGAGTTCGCTATAAAAGAAATAGCACCGAAGGCAAATGGGTTATGAAAGAAACTTTCAATGCCAAAACAGAGGATGTTAAACCAACAAAATCAATCGGCATCCCCATGCCTCTTGTCGATGGACCGGAGAAAGTATCCGGCAAAGCGAACTACACTGCAGATAAAATCGAGCAGGGAGCGTTGGTTGGACGAATTTTACGCTCCCCGGTAGCGCACGCCGAGTTGTTGAACATTAATACTGCTGCAGCTGAATCACTTCCCGGCGTTTCAGCTGTGGTCACCGGTCAGGATTTTAGCGGCCAGTTTGGGGTCTTGCCAATTGCCCGCACAGAATGGCCAATAGTACGTAACCGCATACGATATCGTGGCGAGCCCATCGCTGCCGTCGCTGCAGTTGACACGAAAACAGCGCAGAAAGCCCTTGATCTTATAGAATTCGAATATGAAGAGCTCCCCGCCTACTTTACAGCAGAAGCAGCCATGGCAAATGGTGTTACCCCGCTTCATGAAAAGCGACCTAATAATGTTGAGCGGCACGTTGAATATGACCTTGGCGGAGTAGATGAAGCTTTTGATCAATCTGATTTGGTCTGCGAAAGTACTTTTAACTGTGCCGAGGTCTGTCAGGTTCAGACAGAACCACATGCCGCGCTAGCCATGTTTGATGGGGAACGAAAAGATCTAACAGTCTATGCCACTACTCAGGTCCCATATTATGTGCACCTAATGCTTGAACAGACACTGGGCATGAAGCGATCGAAGATCAGAGTAATAAAGCCTCACATTGGTGGAGGATTTGGTTCCCGGACCGAGTGTCTGCATGTTGAATTAATCGCTGCTGCTCTTGCACGAAAGTGCAATGGTAAAGTCGCAATAACGCTAAGCCGTGAAGAAACCTTTATTACCCACAGAGGGCGTCCCGAACAGAAAACAACCCTTAAAATCGGGATGACTAAACAAGGTCGAATAACCGCCGTTGACACAAAGACGATTCAACGAGGAGGAGCTTACGCAGGGTATGGAACGGTCACTATTCTATATTCGGGATCCATGGTATTTGCCCTCTATGACATTCAGAACGCGCGTTACAATGGCTATCGAGTCCTGACAAATACCCCACCCTGTGGGGCCTTTAGAGGCCATGGAACCGTAAATGTAAGATTTGCCTTCGAAAGCCTGATGGATGAAATGTCGATCGAACTCGGTCTGGACCCATTTGAGGTTCGTCGAAAAAATCTTCTAAAAGCACCAACTTTTACCGCCAACGATCTCATGGTTAACAGTTACGGGCTCCCTGAGTGCCTAGATATTGTCGAAAAAAAAAGTAACTGGAAAGAACGCAAAGGCAAGACCGCGGATAATCGCGGATTAGGTATGGCTTGTTCCCACTATGTCAGTGGCGCTTCAAAACCGGTTAACTGGACAGGAGAGCCACATGCAACGGTAAATATTAAGCTAGATTTTGATGGCAGCCTAACAATCCTCACCGGAGCACCGGAAATTGGACAAGGCTCTAGCACTATCCTTACCCAATGCGTAGCTGAAGTACTCGGGCTCGATGTGACCCGCATAAGAATTGTTACGTCCGATAGCCTGTTAACACCCAAGGACAACGGCGCCTATTCGTCACGAGTGACATATATGGTTGGCAACGCCGCCATAGATGCGGCAACAAACCTTAAAGCTATTCTCCTTGAAGCCGCAGCAAAAAAGATGGACGTGCGGCCTCAAGATGTTGAATGTCTGGGGGAAATTTATCGAGCCGGATCCCAAGATCAGGGCATGACTTTTGAGGAGGTCGTTTATGCGGCTCTCGAAGGGACAGGGACAATTACGGCAAAGGGTAATTTTGACACAATTCCCGAAAGCTGGGGTGGAGATAAATATCGTGGTGCGGCCATTGGGGGAACAATGGCTTTTTCCTATGCCGCACAAGTTGTAGAGGTATCTATTGATCCGGATACCGCGCAAATTCATGTTGAAAAGGTTTGGGTAGCACATGATTGTGGAAAAGCTCTAAATCCCCTTTCTGTGGAAGGCCAAATAGAAGGTTCGGTATGGATGGGTATGGGACAGGCCATTTCTGAGGAAACACGTTACCATAATGGGTTAGGTATCACTGGGAACATGCTTGATTATCGGGTACCCACAATTATCGAGAGCACCCCAATAGATGTAAATATTGTGGAATCCATCGACCCTCACGGTCCCTTTGGGGCCAAAGAGGCGGGCGAGGCTTCACTCGCCGGTTTTCTGCCCGCACTAACAAACGCCATCGCGGATGCACTTGACATCAGGGTAAATGAATTACCAATCACTCCTGACCGCTTGATGGAACTTCTTGAAAAAAAGAAACGTAAAAAACCCAAATCAGAAAAACGGGAGTTGAACCTAAAATGGAGTTAATGCCAGACTTTATTCTTCACCGTCCGGTAAATATAGAAGATGCTTTAAAACTTATGACAGAGAATGATGGTGCTCGCTATGTCGCGGGCGGCACCGATATGATCGTAAATATCCGGCGTGGTATCGAACAACCTCCTGCACTTATTGAACTTTCCGGCATTGAAGAACTCCAGTCGATTACAGTAGATGATGACGGAATTCATATTGGTGCCGCCGTCACACTAGATAAACTCTCAAACGACAAAAACATTATAGAAAATGCCAATGCTATTGCTGAGGCGGCCGCCGCCGTAGCCGGCCCGACCCATCAAAGTTATGGAACTATCGGTGGTAATCTTTGTCTGGATACACGCTGCCTCTTCTACAACCAGTCAGAGTGGTGGCGTAAATCTAATGACTATTGTCTCAAGGAACGCGGAAACGTTTGTCATGTTGCCCCTGGCGGCAATCGCTGTTTTGCAAGTTTCTCCGGGGACGTCGCACCAGCCGCACTAGTTCATAATGCGGAAGTAGATTTATTAAGTACCGATGGATTTAGAAGAATTAAATTAGCACAACTCTATAAAGACGATGGTATGAATCATTTGGCGCTCAGACCCGGTGAATTACTTTTCTCTATACATTTACCAATAAAAGAGCCCAACGTTAGGAGTTCTTATGAAAAAGCACGAATTCGGGGATCCATTGATTTTCCGCTTGCAGGAGCCGCCGTTTGGCTTAGAAAAACAGGTAATGTAGTGGAAGAAATTAGGATCGGACTTACCGCCGTAAATCCTTTCCCTCAGCTATTAGAAAATTTGGATGAATTTAACGGTAAAACTTTTGATGACGCACTGCTAAATCAAATCGCTAAGGCGGTTCAGAGCGTGGCTAAACCCATGCGAACCACAACGGCAAAACCTTGGTACCGCCGCCGTGTCGCCGGCACAATTGTCCGACGATTAGCCGAACGATTAGCGGACCCCCTGGAAAAGTGAATAATTGGACATCTTTCAAGAAATCGGCAGTGAACACCCAAAAATATACATAAAAAAGGACCTACCAACATGCGCAAAGTAGTCGTAAAGAAACAGAGAGAAGCGATGTCTGCGTATGGACTTGATTTACTGATCGCAATCTCACCAGAGAATTTTGCCTATGGTACTGGTTTTGTTGTGCCATCACAGCCCCTGATGCGGTGGCGTCATGCAATATGCGCTGTAAATGCAGCGGGAACATCCGGAATTGTCGCCGTAGATATGGAAGAAACCACAGTGCGGGGAAAACTACCTCATTCTGATATTCGAATTTGGGGGGAGTTCACCGAAGATCCTATGGCTACATTGGCACAGCTGATTTCTGACCTTGGTTGTGAAACCGGCAAGGTGGGAATTGAATTGTCCTATCTACCCACATCAGATTTTCAAAAACTTCATGCCTTACTTCCCAAAGCCGACTTTATTGCCGCTGATAAAATCTTTGATGATCTTCGCCAAATTAAAACGCCAGAAGAGACAGAACTACTCCATCGTCTATCTCGTATTTCAGATAATGCGATTGGCGCATCTTTCGATGCCGTTACACCTGGCATGACAGAAATGGACATTGCCTCAGCCCTTACCCGGTCCGTTTATGAACAAGGCGCGCAAGATTTTAAACTTATGATCGTAGCAACGGGACCACGATCAGAATTACCCAACGTCGGTCCAACAAAACGTATACTGGAGGAAGGAGACATATGCCGCGTCGAAATCTTTTCAGTAATCAATGGTTACCACGCCGGCGTTTGTCGTACAGCATCCGTCGGAGACCCTCCAAAAAAAGCATCGGAGATATGGGCTAATTTAGTTGAATGTAAATACCGTGTTCTTGATGCCATCAAACCCGGAGCCAGCGCCAAACGGGTGTATGAAAGTTTTATTGAAAAATTCAGTGAACTGAGACTGCCGCCCATTTCATTCGTTGGTCATGGGATCGGATTGCATTTGCATGAAGACCCTTATCTCGGAAAATACGATGATTATGAACTAAAAGAGGGAATGGTGCTTGGTATTGAACCCCTTGTTTACCAAAGCGGATACGGTTTCGGTTTGCAACTTAAGGACATGGTCGCCGTTACCAATAATGGCACTAAATTGCTCTCTGATATTACAAATACCGACGATCTCTACCGAATCAGTTGACTGTTGCAGAACATCATTGGACCGCATTGCCAAACCGGAATCGAAAAATTTCCTCAAATGTTTTAATATTTTGGTCTGCAAGAAGTTCACCACACCACTTCAGTGATTTTAAAAACTATCTTCAGTTATTTTTTATTGCCCCTGAGTAAATTCGCGAATTACTTCTAATGCCAAGGTCTTTTCCTCTTCCGTTCCACTAACCTCTATTACCGGTTCATCAACCCCTGCATCGATATAAGCCTGCAACTGTTTGCGACATTCATCAGGCGCCCCCGCCACAGTAAACATGGGAACAGCTTCAGAAGGAATCATCTGTGCCGCTTCATCGATTTTTCGTTCCCGGACGAGCGACATGATTGCCTCATGATCTATCTCCATATCCACCGAGGCGATATTATCTGCTTGAGCGGAATTGCGAAAAAGGAAAGCAATTTTGCGCTTATTAGCCTCAATAGCATCAGTACCATTTTTCGAACAGGCAAAGTAAACAAACCCGGCTTTTCGAACTTCGGAGGGCGCGCGCCCCGCTTTAGCAATACCGGCTTCCGCATTTTTAGCGCATTTCTGAATTGAAGCTAGAGATAATCCACCAGAGTAAAGAACACCATCTGCAATTCGCCCGGCCAAGCCGAGGACTTGAGGCCCGGTCGACGCAACAAAAATAGGAATCGGACTAGGTGGTTTGAAGGCAAGGCGCGCACCACGCAACTGCCAAATTAAACCCTCTTGTTCAACCGTCTCGCCAGCCCACAATGATCGAAGGGCTTCTACATATTCACGAATAACACGAACTGGCTTTTCAGGATGTGGAACACCGGATTCTCTCAGATTAAGCAAGTTTCCAACCGAAATACAAATGCCAACCCTTCCCGGTGCAGCTTCGGCCATAGTAGCAAATTGCATAGCTGTAGGAACGGGATGCCATAGATATGGCATTACAGCGGTAGGCACTACCATGGCACGTTTTGTTTTAAGAGCAAACGCCATACAAGAGACAGCTGCCTCCCGGTAACCAAGGTGTTCCGCCATCCAAACAGTATTTGCCCCGGCCTCCTCCGCCTGAGCTGCCACCTCTATGGTTTCACCTACAGGATCAAACCCGTCAAATCGCATACCTAATCTTATCGCCATCAAATTTTCTCCCTAATCATCAAAGCCGTTTTTAATTAGACTAAGAAATTTTTCCTTCGTTACACCAGCCAAACCCATTTTCTCCAGGGTCAATGCGTCTGCTTTAAGATCTTTTCCTAGGGCCACGGAGGCTAGGTGAATAATATGATTAATGGTCGGAGTGGAAACATCCGCCAACCGACCCAGTTCAGAATATATTATGTGGCCGTAGGGGACATCTTCCAAGAAGTAGCGATGATCCAGTTTGGGTGGTGCTGGTATCCATTTATCTGGTTCACTTCTATGAAAGGCCTCGTAAGCAAGACCTGAGGCCCTAGCTTCTTCAGTTGTATAACCCATCCGATAAAACAATTCGACAAAGGGCATAGTTTCTGCTCCAAGGGCTTTTGCCACAGTCAGCCGTTCTCGATCCACGGCATCAATAAGCCTGCCCACAGATGGCGTAATACCATCAAAATAATGACGAAATTTTCCCCCTGTTGCCTCAACCCTGCCAGCGTTGCATAAAAGAGCCGGTGGGTGATGGATTGCATTACCGTATGGAAATACCGTTTCTAAAACATTGGAAAACAATCTGATTGAGGGATAAACACTCTTGACAATTTGGTACAGCCTTTCACTTTCTACACCTGGAAAACCCCCAAAAACCATAAAATCAGACACGCGAGAAATACGGCATTTCGTTGGTCCGACCCGACGACAAAGGTAAGGAAGCGTCGCTGTTTCGCAAAACACCGGTTTCTTCAAACCGTGCGATCGCAAAATATGAGGAATGAGCATCAACGTATGACCGGGAGACACAAAGAGTGTTTGATTTTCTTTTAAATAAGGAGCAGCTGCGGAAATCCATTTCTCATGCAAATGTGCTGGACTAACCACCATAACAAGATCTGCATTCTGCATTGCGGCGGCCGCATCACTGGTTATCATCGCTAATTTTGCAAGCCCCTTTCCAAAAGGGGCATCAAACTCAATCCCGCCAATTTCTTGTAAGGGCTTGAGCGCGTTTTCATCCTGGCTATACAGCCTTACCTCAAAACCAATAGTAGTAAGATGGGCCGCCGCAGAGGTGCCGCCACCTCCAGCACCAAAAATCGCTATCCGTTCAATAATTTTTTTCGTCATTCTCCATCCTCAACAAAGTGCCGAACCGCGGCCAAATCAAGTCCGCTGAGCCCCATCGCATTAAGAGAAAGTCCTTCTGATAGATAGGGAATTTCCATCATTTCAGAGGTTAAATGAATAATTCCATCAATTGTTGGTGTTTCGATCCCCGCAAGCCGACCGAAATTCACAAATGGCACCAAGCCGTACCCGACATCCTCATGAATATAGCGATGATCAAGCGTCGACGGGCTCTGAATCTTAACATTCGCCTCGCTTTCATAGCAGGCCTTCGAAATATCTCCGGATTCCTTGGCTTCTAAGGTAGTCAAACCGGCCTGGTAGAAATTATCGAGAAAACTCGCCGTGGGGACCCCAAGTGCTTTCGCAACTGCCATTCTTTCTGAATCGAGATCAGCTATTACCCTGCCTATAGCAGGGGTGATACCCTCTCTGTAAAATAAAAAGTCTCCACCAGTATCTTCAATCCATCCTGCGTTCATCAACATCCCGGGAGCATGAAACACTGCATTTATGTTGGTAAGCGCGGTTTCCAGGACACTGCTTACAAGAGTAATCTCCGGATAGAGGGGTTTCAAAAGCTCAAACATCTCGGGTGCAAATTTTCCGGGAAATGCCGCAAACTTCAGGTTCTTTGTAAAGGAAAATATATCGACGGTATTAGGCGCGGTTTTTCGACAAATATAGGTAAGTGTAACAGTCTCACAAGTTTTGACCTGGTCAATATAACCCGCCTTTCTCAACTCATTAACGAAATGCAGTGCTCCGCCTGTATGTCCGGGGTTAACAAAAATCGGCGTCTCCGGAGTTAACAATGGCGCTAGCAACCTGGCATAGTTTTCATGGGCCACTGATGGCACCACCAGCATTATAAGGTCCACCCCTTCAATCGCTTTATCTATTTCAGTCGTGGCTAAAGCAATCGGGAAAACGCCCTTTTGAATTCCGTTTGTCTTGATTCCCCCCTCCTCTCGCAAGGGGTCCAAGGTTTCTTGGCGCCGCGCATGTAAACGCACCTCATAACCACGAGCAGTTAGGTCAGCCGCAGCGGCATAGCCTCCGTGTCCAGCCCCTAGAACCGCAATCTTTTTTATATTCATTTATCTAAAATGCTCTCATACCCTTCTTTTCCTATACGTCGATCAGCAGTATGGTCATATTATTAAACGACGTCACCCGAATTGGAATGCATCACTTGGAAAAAAATATTTCTAGCGATTATCTTTTAAATACACCCCTCCATAAATTAATGGTGCAAGCCGCCGCCTTGCGCGATTTTGGCCACGCTGACCGCCTATCCTATTCTCGAAAAGTATTTATTCCCTTAACCAATTTATGTAGGGATAGTTGCAGTTACTGTACCTTTGCAACCACACCGAGCAAGGTAAAAACACCATACCTTCTCCCTGATCAGGTTTTGGAAATTGCGCGTAGGGGGAAGGAGAAAGGTTGTAAGGAAGCTCTTTTTACCTTAGGGGACAAACCAGAACTGCGCTATAGCGCAGCCAGAGATGCGCTTAATTATTTAGGATATAAGAGCACCATCGAATATCTTGCTGCGTCATGTAAATCGGTAATTGAAAGAACCGGTTTGCTTCCTCATGCCAACCCAGGTGTCATGACTTCGAAAGACATCAAACTTCTTCGGCCTGTTAACGTGTCCATGGGTATGATGTTAGAATCAGTTGCAACGGCTCTCTGCGAGCCAGGGGGCGTGCATTACGGATCACCAGATAAATTGCCTCGTGCTCGATTAAAAACTTTGACTTTGGCGGGTCAGGCGAGGGTCCCTTTTACTACTGGTATTTTAATTGGCATAGGTGAGAGACTGGTTGACAGGCTCCAAGCTTTATTAGCAATAAAAAAAGTTCACAAAAAATACGGGCATATTCAAGAAGTAATTATTCAGAATTTTAGAGCAAAGCCCGCAACTCGAATGGCCGATGCACCGGAACCGGATCTTGATGATTTACTTTGGACTATTGCCTGCTCTCGACTAATACTCGGCTCGGAGATGAATATTCAGGCGCCACCAAACCTGAGCCCAGAAGTCTATCCAGAACTTATTGCCGCTGGTCTAAACGACTCGGGTGGCATTTCTCCTGTAACACCGGATCACGTTAATCCAGAAGCTGACTGGCCAGAAATCGAGCAACTCGCCCAACAATCGGCCGCACACGGTAAGATACTGGTTGAAAGGTTGGCCGTATATCCTAAATTTATCAGGGAACATGCAGACTGGATGACACCAGAAATAGCTGCCAAAGCGTTAAGCAAGTGTGACGCGGATGGTTTGGCGAGGACCGAGAATTGGGCACCCGGGAAAAATGCACACAGCCCAGTTTTTAAGAGCAAACGAAAGACGGCCACTCAAGATATAAAGAATATTTTAGAAAAAACTTCTGCGGGTCATACCTTAAGTGAAAATGATATCTGTAGGCTATTTGAGGCTCGCGATATTGATTTTGATTATGTATGTAAAACCGCAGACAATATCCGTAAGAATGCAATCGGCGACACTGTTACCTATGTCGTAAACCGCAATATTAATTACACGAATATATGCTCCTACCGTTGCACATTCTGTGCGTTTTCAAAGGGTAAAACTCATGAAAATCTACGTGGAAAACCGTACATTCTTGACAATAATGAAATCGGTCGACGCGTCAAAGAGGCTTGGGCGCGCGGTGCTACCGAAGTTTGTTTACAAGGAGGAATTCACCCGGAATATACGGGGCAAACTTATTTAGAAATTTGTGAAGTAGTAAAAAAGGCAGCCCCCGATATCCATATTCATGCCTTTTCTCCATTGGAAATCAGCCAAGGTGCCAAAACTCTTGGGCTCACGATTGAAAAGTTTCTCCTACGTTTAAGAGAGGTTGGTTTAAAATCCCTGCCGGGTACTGCAGCGGAAATTCTGGATGATGATATTCGAACTATTTTATGTCCAGACAAACTTAATACACATGAATGGCTCTCGATCATGGAAACTGCCCATGGGTTAGGCTTTCATACCACCGCCACAATCATGTACGGACACGTGGATCAATCTAAAAACTGGGCCCGCCATCTCCTGCGGTTAAGAGCTCTCCAAGAGCAAAGCATGGGTTTTACAGAATTCGTACCCTTGCCCTTTGTCCACATGGAATCTCCGATTTATCTGAAAGGGCGCGCCCGCCCGGGTCCTACATTTCGAGAAGCCGTTTTAATGCATGCAGTGGCGCGTATAGTATTGCATCCCTTTATTCGAAATATACAAGTGTCTTGGGTTAAGATGGGAGACGCCGGTGTCAAGGCATGTCTTAATTCTGGAGCTAATGATGTGGGCGGCACCTTGATGAATGAAAGCATATCTCGCGCAGCCGGCACAATACATGGACAGGAACGACATCCAGAAGAAATGGAAAGGATGATTGAAGCGTCCGGCCGTTACCCCAAGCAGAGAACTACCCTTTACAACTCAGTCACCGAGGATAGGTTAAGAATATCTTTTAATGCTGCACCATTAGCCGCGACCGCATAAGGATAATCCATTGTCTGAAAAAAAACCGACTATTGCTGTCATAGGGGGCACCGGAAATCAGGGTATCGGTCTGTCGATGCGTTGGTATAAAGCAGGTTATTCTCTAATTATTGGTTCCCGGGATAAAAACCGCGCCGCACAAACCGCCAACATAATACGGGATAAATTAATCAAAATAACGAATTCCGCAAGCATTGAGGGAACCGGTAATTTAGAGGCTGTCACAAGAAGTGACGTAATTGTACTCACCGTGCCCTACGCATACCAGCTTGAAACCATCAGGAGTATTTCTAAAGCTTTAGAAAATAAAATTTTAGTGGACGTTACAGCCCCTCTAGTTCCACCGAAAGTCGGTACGGTTCAGTTACCCGAAAATGGCTCCGCAGTTGTCGCAGCCCAAAATATGCTGGGAGATAATGTATCTGTAATCGCTGCTTTTCAAAATATCGCGGCACAGCATTTATCTAACCTAGAGCACAACATCGATTGCGATGTTCTCATCTGTGGAAACAAAAAAGCTGACCGCGAAGTAGTAGTCAAACTAGCTGGAGCCGCAGGAATGAAAGGCTGGCATGCGGGTCCCTTAGCAAACGCCGCCGCCGCCGAAGC
The DNA here is from genome assembly GCA_002712335.1 of Rhodospirillaceae bacterium. The sequence goes on from PATI01000004.1 coordinate 18,186, forward strand.
ACTGACATCAGTGTTAATTTTCATCAACCGAGCTCACAAAATCAAAGGCGCAGGCATCCGCATTACGGATGGAACTGATAATCATGAGCGTTAAGTTATGGATGCGTTAGATGAAACCACGGAAGCCGGAAGTGCATTGGGATCATCCCAAAATCTATCTATCACCGCACTCCCTGGTATCCCTCTGATTGAGGCTGGCGATGATTTAATTAAGATAATCAAAGATGGATTGGAACGTTGCAGCCTTGTATTGAAACGAGGGGATATACTTATTTTAGCACAAAAAATTATATCTAAGTTAGAAGACCGTCATGTTACCTTGGATACAGTCTTCCCGTCCCAAGCCGCCGCAGAACTCGCAAAAGAAGTAGAAAAAGACCCGCGTCTCGTTGAACTTATTCTTTCTGAATCAAAATGCGTTATTAGAAAACGAACAGGAGTTTTAATTGTGGAACACAATCTTGGTATTGTCATGGCCAATGCCGGTATAGATTCATCTAATATCCGACCCCTTGAAGATGATAAAACAGGTAACTTACGGCAACGTGTTCTTTTACTCCCCAAAAATCCGGATGCAAGCTGTGCTATTCTTCGAGAAGCTTTTAAAAAAATTTCGGGCGCTGATATAGCTGTAATTATTAACGATAGTGTTGGCCGTGCTTGGCGTAATGGAACGGTTGGAATCGCCATCGGTACCGCTGGGATTGATGCTCTTCTGAATATGAATGGGCACCCTGACCTTTTCGACCGACCCCTAAAAGCGACCCAAATAGGTTTAGCAGATGAGTTAGCAGCAGCAGCCTCTGTATTGATGGGGGCAGCTAACGAGGGATATCCGATAGTACACATTCGAGGGTACGTTGGGGGACAAGGACAAGGAAGTGCTAGCGACCTTATTCGCGCCCAGGAACAGGATTTATTCCGTTGAGTACAAGGTAACGAAAATGATTCTTGTCCTAACGGGAGGTGTCGGAGGAGCAAAACTAGCAAACGGGCTGGCGCATACTTTTAGGCCGGAGGAACTAACAATTGTGGTAAATACCGGAGATGATTTTATGCATCTAAGTTATTTTATTTGCCCAGACCTCGATTCCACACTTTACAAGCTAGCTGGTATAAACGACCTCGAACGCGGATGGGGTATTCGTCAAGAAACATGGAACTTCATGAATACACTTAAGGAAGTGGGCGGTGCTGATTGGTTTAAACTCGGAGATAAGGACCTTGCTACCCACATCGACCGCACAAAACGCCTTTCTGAAGGACAAACCCTGTCTGATGTTACCCAAGCTCTATGCCGTAAACATAACGTTTCTCATTCTATTGTCCCGATGACAGATCATCGGGTAGGGACCATCGTTGATACAGTCGAAGGTGACTTTTTTTTTCAGGACTACTTTGTCCGCTTGCGTTGCAAGCCGATTTTTACAGGTGTTCATTACAAGGGAATCAAAACTGCTACACCCTCTCCAAAGTTCAGAAAAACTCTGACCGACCCTGATCTCAGATCTATAGTCATTTGTCCCTCTAATCCCTTTGTAAGCATAGACCCTATTTTAAACGTTCCCGGAGTCAGGGATTTAATTACATCGACGAAAGTTCCAATCGTCGCTGTTTCACCGATTATTGCTGGCGAGGCAGTAAAGGGACCCGCTGCAAAAATGATGCGTGAAATTGGTTTGCCCTCTTCACCTCTAGGTATTGCAGAACATTATGGAAAATTGATTAATGGGATTATTATTGATGAAAGAGATGCTAGTTTACGTAATATTATTGCCGCGACCGGCCTAAAGGTCAAAGTATGCCAAACCTTGATGCAATCAGATAATGATGAAAAAACGCTTGCAATTAAAGCCATAAAATTTGCTGAAACCCTCTCTTATTAAGAGTATTTAAATACGATGTCCGTTGTTGCCATCATTCCCGTTAAACCCTTTTCAGAAGGAAAGAGCCGGCTTTCCAAGGCCCTCTCACATAACAAACGAATGGTACTTAATAGGACTATGTTTCTGCATGTTCTAAATATTGCTCTTAGTACGAGACCTATTGAAGAAGTAATAGTTATTAGCCGTGACCCTCAAGCACTCGATATAGCAGAAGAAGAAGGGGCACATGCCATTATAGAAGAAACCAAATCAAACCTAAATCAAGCTTTAGATATAGCTCGAAAGGCCGCAACAAGTTTAAAGGCAACTACCATATTAGTATTACCTTCCGATCTAGCCAAAATAGATTCCGAAGATATTAATATTTTACTACAATCCGTTTCAAAACACTCGCCATCGGTGGTGATCGCGCCAGATAAAAGATTATTAGGAACCAACGCACTACTTCTAAAACCTTTGGACGCCATTCCATTCTCATTTGGCGAGGGAAGTTTTAAAAAACACCAAAACGATGCCCGTAGAGAAGGCTGTGAGATATCAATCGTAAAGCGACCCAACCTTACATTTGATGTAGATGAACCAAGTGACTTATTTTTCATGGAAAATGGAAAGTGAAAGACTAGCCCTGAGTTTGATGTTTAATAATCTGGCTCTCGATTTTATTTTTCATAAAATATGAATATAAAAAGACACCTAAGCAAATTGCCCCGCTAACGGCGAGGGGTCTGGTTAATCCAAAAACTTCTGAAAGAGCGCCCATGACCACTGAGCCAATCGCCGCTCCGCCAATCCAAATTAATCCATACAAAGCCAAAACCCGGCCACGCATTTTATCATCTGAAACGGCCTGAATAATTGACTGAACGCAAGTGCCAACCAGCGAATACTGAATCCCGAAAAGTATCATCCAAAAAATAGCTATACCAAAATGGCTGGTGTTTGTGATGATCATTAACACCATAGCACCAACCAAAACCGCATAGGTTGTAATCGTTGCCAATCCCTCAAATTTTCCACGTTGGGCTATAGTAATCCCCGCCAAGACCGCTCCGATTCCCATGGACGATGTTAAAATAGCTAGCCCACCTGCTCCCTGATGAAATACCGAGGAGGAGAGGCCTGGTAATAACTCCACCAGCGGTCTCGTTAGGAACGATGAGCCAAAAAGAATTATGAGTGACGGCCTAATTAAGGGGTGTGAAGTTGCATATCTATAGCCTGCAATTATGTCTCCTATAATGGAAAGCCCTGACGGCTCTCGATCCGCCTGCGGCGGTACTTTCACCACCCATAGCGCAGTAAAAAACCAAAGGTATAGAAATGTGTTAATAAGAAAGACAGCTTCAACATTAAAAACTTCTAAAATCACGGCACCGAAAGCTGGACCGATTAGTCTGGCCGAATTCCATGTAAATCCGCCAAAGGCTATTGCCGCTGGCAAATCTTCTCGGGGAACTAACGCCGGAGGTAGAGAAGTCCGAATCGGTTGAAATAAGGCGTGGTCAACCCCCGTGATGAAAGCAAACAGGAGGAGAATTTCTACATTCAACAATCCGGCAAAAGCGATGATTGTTAACATAGTGGTAACTCCCACATTCATAAATTGGATAATTCTAGCCAGTGTTATTCTTTCAAACCGATCAGCAAGATAACCCGCAAGCGGGCTGAGGAGAACCACGGGAATTAAATCAGCAAAACCCATGAGGCCCAACCACCAGGGAGACTTAGTCAACTCCCAGGTTAACCAACCAATTGCAAGACGTTGAGCCCAAACCCCACATTGCGATGGAAAATTACCGATAGCGAAAATGGCAAAATTACGATGAGAGAAAGCACCGACCAACCCCCCTCGCCTGTTTTTCCTTACATTCACCTAAATCGCCACAATGACAAAGAACAACATTTTATCTCACAGACCGTTCTGATAGAAAATTATTAAAACCAATTTAAGTATGCATTCTATTTCTCAGATTCCGGACCCTCTAAAAACCTGTTCGGTTTAAAAAAAATAGCCAACAATAAACATCCATTAGGAGACCAGGCCTCATGCTTGCTTCCTGCCGGCCTCCATGCATAGTCTCCAGTTTTGCATTCCCCCTCAAAATCACAGAGACTTCCTTCAAGTACATAACTTTGCTCAATATCGGTATGCTCGTGCATGGGTAATTTTGCCCCTGCCTGCCAACGAAAAAGAGCCGTCATGGCACCACTTTGGGAATCTTTGAATAAGATTTTTATTTTAATTCCGTCGTACGCGGTATTAGCCCAAGGCAATTTTTCAACTTCAAGATAACGAGTGCTCAACATTGACAAGCCCGCATCATTAAAATTTGGGGTATGTGCCCCTTCGGGAGAAATGTTTTGAGACATTACAATTCTTCTTTCGACTATAAAATGATTAGAAATATACCCAGAACTTTCAAAAATTTACCAATTATTGCTTAATCACAAAACTGTCATGCATTAATATATTCTGGAATTAAAGTCCTATTTTAACTCAAGGATAGTCACGCATATTATAAGTTAGGTATCAAGTTTCGGCCTGACACCAGAGCCCCGCATGGCTAGCAGTGCAAGTATCAACAAGATTGCACCACCAACGATAAAAAATGACATCTCAAGCCCAAAAATTTTTGCTACGGCGCCCATGATAATCGGCAGAAATACCGCTGCTACCCGTCCAGCTGTTACCCTTAAGCCCGCGCCCTTACCCTGTGCCGCGCCCGCTGCCTGAGCAACAATGGAAATTTCCATGGCCTGAGCAACACCAGATGTTGCTCCTCTAATTGCCATGGCTAGTAAAAAAAGAACATAAAGTCCAAAAACTCCCGCGGTGGGATGCAAATTAACCAGAAATCCCAAATCTTCAAAGATTTTTGTTATTGGTAATGGGTCAAGTTTAAAACCCGTCCAAGCAATGGCCGGCGTAATCGTGATCATGAAAACACCCAGTCCAATAGAAGAAAGTAGAATACGCCGATTTGAGAAGCGTTTTGCCAACCAACCCGTGCTGATCGCACCTAACCCCCCTACTAAACCGAGTACAGAAAATAAAATTCCAATCAGTGTACCGGAAATCCCTATCCCATTTAGATAAACGACGTAAAAATTGGATTGAATTGCAACTCCAGAATGTCGGAGGATAGTTACCATAAACACTAACCCGATCGCAGGAATAGCAATCAGGCGAAACGCATCGAGGTAATCACCGAATTGAGGCATAATGCCCCTGATCTTTGCAGCCAAGCGTGAGTTTTCGAGCACAATATCACGTGCCAGTTTTTCTTGATTCGGCACTAACCAAGTGAATAGAAAGGTGAAACCGGCCCAAATACTCAAAAATAGGAATGCCCACCAGGGACCAGAAAAATCCCAAATGGCACCTACAATTGGCGGGCCAAATATCGTCCCAACCCGGGTCGCTAACGTCAAGCGGCCCGTATATATTGGGTGACCCCTCATTAGACTTCCAGTAAGCGACTGAGCACCTATCCAGGTCGTCATTACCGCCAGACCACCACACATTTGGAATAAAATGAGTGCAGGTATTAATGGCACCACTGGATATAAAATAGGAATGCAAATTGACGCCCCCGCAAAAATAAGCATAACACGCTGGATACCGAACCGATCCATCATTGCACCGCCATGAATTAGGAAAAGCATTGGCAAAACATGCCTTGCCCCCAATACAATCCCAATTATTAATGGATCCTGCGTTAAAGTGGCTGTCCACAAGGGCACAACAACATTATAAAGATGAAGGGAACTATTGGAAAACAGAGCTGCGCCGTAAACAGGAATTTGGACGCGCCAGGAAATTGGCGCATTTATTTTGTTGAAGGCACTAGACATAATTTAAGCGTACACCTCTAAACAAACGCCCTAAAGGTTACTCGGTATAAAAATTCCAATTTATCATTAATTTAAATAATCTTTAAACCTGTGCTAAAATGACTTAAAGGGGAGTAAAATGGCTAAAACCAGAGCTAAATTTTTAAAAAATGCTTGGTACGCTGCGACTTGGGCACAGGATCTACCTTCGGGCACCCCTATTGCAAAGACATTTCTCAATGAGCCCGTTGTACTATTTCGTACTGAAGACAGTAAACCCGTAGCTCTAGAAGATAAATGTTGCCACCGTGCAGCACCACTCTCTGTGGGCGAATGCGTAGGCAATACAATTCAATGTGGTTATCATGGCCTGAAGTTCGATTCTACCGGTGCTTGTATTGAGATACCCGGCCAATCAAAAATTCCTCCAAACGCCAAGGTTCGTTCCTACCCGACTGTTGAACGATGGAATATGGTATGGATTTGGATGGGTGATCCAGAAAAGGCAGACGAAGCAAGTATACCCGAATATTTCTGGTTAGATGATGACGATTGGAGATCTGCCACCGGTTATATTTCAATGAAAGGTAACTATCAGTTACTAGTCGACAACCTCCTCGATTTTACTCACGTCACATATCTTCATAAAAACACGCTATCCGCCGACCCAGAGGAAGCCAAGGTGCCGGTAAAAGTAGTTCGAGATGAGAGATCCGTCGCTGTTTCGCGCTGGATACTTGGACATAACGCTCCTCCCTTATTTGCAAAGGCCGGTGGATTTAAAGGAAAGGTTGACCGTTGGCAGACAACCACTTGGCTAGCACCCTCTAACCTTGCGTTCGATGTGGGTTGCGCTACAGCTAACACCGGCGCCGTGGAAGGTAATCGATCACAAGGAATTTCAATCTGGTCTACACACCTCATTACGCCTGAGACTGATACCACAACCCATTACAATTGGGCCTATGTAAGAAATTTTGCGTTGGATGACACTCAAATGACAGAAACACTTCATAAAGGTGCAAAGGCAACATTTGAGGAGGATGTTGTAATGATAGAAGCACAACAGCAAAGATTAGACGGACTAAGTTTTAAGGGACTGATTGATATAAATGCTGACAACCCACCCCTGCAGATGCGCCGAATTATGGATGAATTAATCGCCTCAGAAAATACATCCGCCTGATTTCAAATTTTTATAGAGGATGAAATTTTGTATAATTCCAATTTATTTCTTTATTAATTATTGCCCTTCTCAAATGGAATTAATATAACAGTAAATTGATGGTTCCCTATCAGGGATCAAAAGGGAACACGGTGCATCCGTAGCTTCATAGATAGGAGTTCAAGATAATGCCGTGGCTGCCCTCGCAACTGTAAGTGGGTAATCGATATCCAAATATGCCACTGTTTTGACGGGAAGGCGGATATTGGTCCAGATCCATAAGCCAGGAGACCTGCCATCAAGCTTGTCACTTATTCGTCGGGCGAGGTGACCGAGGAGGGCGGGATATACCGTTTTTGGTGACGCAAGCAGAAGTGCGTGCGAAAAATACAAAGATGGAAAGTAATTTCGATATAAAACTTTCTTCCACTGGTCGTTTTTTTTAAGCGATGATTTTTCTCATGCACATACGCCATATTATGCTCGCGCAAGAAAACGGTAGAGGGGATGAACAAAGAACTAAAATTTTCGATAATTAAACGACTTATTTGTTTAACAATATTATTCTACATTTTTTTTATATTTTTCTTGGAGAATTTCGCTCAATCGCGAGACGCTATACCTGCTGTGGTGGTTACTGCATCGCGTTTAGATAGTGATTATAATAGCTCTTCACTGACTGGATCCATTGGTGCGTTGACGACCGTCATAACTAACAAACAAATCCGTCAGTCCGTTGGACAAACAATACCCGAAATTATTTCTTTTGAGGCAGGCATACAATTTCAAGACTTATACGGCAGCACTAACGGAGCCGGCCAGACGATAGATATGCGTGGGTTTGGAGAACCAGCGACAGCCAATACTCTAATTTTGATTAACGGCAGAAGACTCACTGATTTAGACCTAGCTGCCGTAGATTTTTCTGCTATACCCCGAGAAAGTATAGACAGAATTGAAATTACTAGGGGAAACGTAGCAGGCGTTCTTTATGGCGGCGGTGCTGAAGGGGGGGCAATTAACATCATTACAAAGGCATACGCAAAAGCCGGAATACACAGCAAAATAGAAACTGGTTTTGGCTCTGATAACTTTCGTGATTTCAATTTCTCTTCTAGCCATAAAAAGGCGGGATTTTCTCTTAGTGCCTATGGTAATCGCGTCTTAAGTGATGGATATCGTGATAACAATTATCTGAAACAGAAAAATCTCACATTGGAAGTCCGTCGTCATCTGCCAAGAGGAGATTTATTTCTTAATATAAACCTGGATGATCAGAAACTTGGCTTACCGGGAGGTAGGATCGTTGATCCCAGCAAAGACCAAAATGATCTCACTAATCCGAGAGGAGCACAAACTCCAAATGATTATGCTCTTGAAAATGGTTTGGCAGCATATTTAGGAGGTTCGTACGATATAAACCAGTTTGCCGAGCTCATTATAGATGGAAGCTTTCGCCGAAAAGATCAGGACAGCGATTTCCGAAACCAAGATCAGGCTAGGGATACAGTTCTAACGACTTGGGGTCTCACACCGCGTATTTTATTGGATGCAACCATAGACCAAAAAAAGATAACCAGCACTATGGGATTTGATTTTTACTATGTTGATTACAATTCCGATCGCAAAAGACTGCCCAATACCGCGCCCTTTACAAGAATTAAAGCTTATCAGTATACCACAGGTCTTTATAACCAGTCATTAATAACGTTAAATCCTCATTTCTCTACTAGTTTTGGTTTTCGCCTTGATCGTATTTCTTTTCAGATTGGTGATACCGCCTACCCAAACAACCCCGGATCATACGGATACCCACAAACCAGCTTTAAACCATCTTTGACAGAAACTGATGTTGAATACGCCCTTAATATGGGATTTGAATACAAGCCGATAAAATTATTAAAATTTTATGGCCATATTGGGCGCAGTTATCGACCGCCAACGTTGGACGAAAGATCAGGAACAGCTTATGCCTTGAATAACTTCGAGTTAAAAAATCAATCATCGAAAGAAATCCAAAGTGGTGTTGAAATTAATTTTGGTACCACAAAGATCAATAGTCGGGCATATTTCTCAAAGACAAGAGATGAAATTCGCTTTGATCCGGATGGCTCAACAAGTTTTGGTGCTAACGAAAACACCGGACCCATTTATCGATATGGACTCGAAACCACCGTAGGTCATAAAATTTCAAAAGATATTCGGATAAAGGGAGATTTAGCACTAATTAAGGCGGAATTTGCAGATGGGCCATTTGATGGACAGGACATCCCACTAGTACCAAATATAACCGCCAGCGCTGGGATAAATTGGAAAATTCAAAACTGGATTAATCTAAATACGGCAATCACTTACGAAGGGGATAGACGATTAGCGAATGATGAACAGGGTTATTTTTCCAAACTTTCCGATTTTACATTATGGGACCTTGATTTGAATGGTAAATACAAATCTTTTACATGGTCAGCATCGATAAATAACTTATTGGACGAGGACTATCAGACCTTTGGAACAGCGAGTGATACTACCCCGGGAAGATACTCTGTGCAGACTTTACCCGGGCGCACCTATTTTCTAAAATTGGGTTTTAAACTCTAATACAACTTATGCATGATTGAAAAACTAACAAACACAGGTAAAAAAGGCCTTTTAGGAATAGAGGGCTGGGGACTACCCACCACAATCTCATTGGTCGCTCACGGAACCCTATTCGGAGCTATTTTTTATATAAATACCGATACTGGAAAACCAATTTACCCAGATTCATTTAACGTTCAAATCATTACAGAGCCAACACCGCAGGAAACAAAACTTCTTCCAGAGAAAATTAAAAACCCTATAGAGTTTAAAGTTTCCTCTTCTTCATCATCCGATCAATATTCGGCTACACCAAACTTAAACAAGAGAGGTATCAAGAAAAAAATACAAAAGTTCATACCCTTGAACAATACAGAGCAACCGTTAAAGACAGATAAGATTGCAATTTATGCTCCCTTACCTAAACAGTGACCAAAGATCACTCTGGAGGCAAAAAAACAAAAAGTTCCAGCCAAACATGAATTGACGGAAGCAACTTTCAAAAAAAATCCATTAAAATTAAATACTAAATCTAAGCAGAAACTTGACTCAAATACGCAAAAATTATTTAAAACACCAGGATCATTAAAACCGGCCAAGCTTATTACTCAAGCTGCCATTTCTTCTAAAATTCCATCTATCCCACCAAAAATCGACCCTAAATCTAAGAATCAGTGGCCAAAATACCCAAATCGCGCACGACGACGAGGTCAAGAAGGCGCCCTCATTTTAAGAATTACAGTTAGTGATAATGGAAAGCCTTCTTCAATCAAAGTGATTAAAACCAGTGGCTATCAGATATTGGACCAAGCTGCAATAAACGCTGTTTGGAATTGGCAATTCCAACCGGCCCAAAAAAGGGGCCTAGCAGTCAAAGCTAGCATTGATTTGCCCGTAGTTTTTCAGCTCAAGAATAAAAGAAAAGATTAGATCTCGAAAATTCATGACCCTTCAAGTTCCAAAAAAATAATATTCTTGTCTTGCGATACAAATTCATTGGAATTCTGCTCAGTTTAAAGTATCCCTTACCCTGATCTAATCTTTACCTATATTCGTAACTGTCTTATCCAGTTACGCATTTTTATCCGTTAGAATCTCATGTCACATGGTGTTCAAAAAGGCTAACTCTAATGAAATCTATTGCAGTGATTGGAAGTGGTATTGCGGGGTTATCTGCTGCTTGGCTGCTCGACGATCAAAACGATGTTTATATATTTGAGAAACAAAACAGGGTTGGTGGTCATACTAACACTGTCGATGTCCCTCTACCCTCTGGTCATGAACCAGTAGACACCGGGTTCATTGTTTATAATGAAACAAACTATCCAAATCTTGTGGCACTCTTTGACCAGCTTAATGTTACTACTGAACCGACCAACATGTCTTTTGGAGTATCACAAGAACATGGTTTATTAGAGTATAGTAGTCGAAATATTAACGCCGTCTTTGGACAAAGGTTGAACTTATTTTCCTTAAGTTTTTGGCGTATGATACTCGATATCAGGCGTTTCTATATGGAAGCGCCTGAAATTCTTAAAAAACCAAAAATTTTTCGAGAAAAGACCTTAGGCCAATATCTTTCTGAAAACCAATATAGCCATTCCTTCATTGATAATTTCATCCTCACCATCGGCGCCGCCATATGGTCAACCAACGTGGATAAAATGCGCAATTATCCCGTAGAAGCATTTGTTCGTTTTTTTTCTACCCACGGATTACTCCAATTTAAACAAGACATCAAATGGCGAACTGTCCGTGGTGGAAGCAGAGAGTATGTAAAAAGGTTAACATCTAGTTTGAAAAACCCGATTCAATTAGGGAATGGTGCCGCTAAAATCATCCGGAAAAATAATATAGTATTTGTAATTGATAGTGAGGGGGAAAAAAGAAAATTCGATGCCCTTATTATCGCCACCCATGCTGATGAGGCTTTAGAACTCCTTAATGACGCTGACCCACTTGAAAAAAAAATTCTCGGTAAATTTCGTTATACACAGAATAGGGCCGTATTACATACTGATGATACTTTAATGCCAAAAAGAAAAAGGATCTGGTCGAGCTGGAACTACATGGGAGCAACAGAGATCGGTCCAAGCGTTACCTACTGGATGAATTCTCTTCAAACACTAAATACGGACATTCCGCTTTTTCTCACAATAAACCCAACAAAAGAAATTTCTTTGGAATCAATAATTTGTGACTTGAATTATACCCACCCTGTTTTTGACCTTGATGCACTTAACGCTCAGGGGTCTCTTTGGAAGATACAGGGAATACGGAACTGCTGGTTTTGTGGTAGCTATTTCGGACATGGCTTTCATGAAGATGCCCTACAGTCTGGACTGGCCGCCGCCGAGAATTTAGGAGACAAGTGCAGACCATGGAGCACTAAATTAGAATCATCCCGAATACATCTCCAGCCGGAATCTCCTCGAGATGCTAGCAAATGAACACCGCTGACCTATACTTTGGGGAAGTGGTGCACGAACGCAAGCGCCCCCGTAAACACCGGCTCAAATATAGGGTATTCTCTATATTAGTTGATATTGATCAATTAGATAAGATTTCATCACAGAGTAAATTATTTTCATATAATAAATGGAACCTTTTTTCGATCTGTGATCGAGACTTCGGAACCAAAAACCTCAAAAAAGGAGAAATAGGCCAGTGGGTTAGAAATCTTCTGAAAAAAGCAGGGCAGGAAGAAAATCCACACCAGATAAAATTACTTTGTTATCCAAGAATATTAGGATATGTCTTTAACCCACTAAGCGTTTACTTTTGTTATGCAGAAAGCGGCAATCTTCTCTCAATTGTATATGAAGTTCACAACACTTTTGGTGAAAGGCATACCTATGTTATTGAGGTAAAGGGATCCTTTGATAGTATCATTCGTCAGACTGAAGAAAAAAAATTTTATGTTTCCCCTTTTATTGAGATGAATTGCCAATATAAATTTCGGGTCCAACCACCTAGAGAGTTAGTGCGCATTGTTATGCGAGTAGAAGATAGTGAAGGACTTCTAATGGCAGCTTCTTATAAGGCCAGAAAACGTCCTTTTAACGACCTAAGTTTAGCAAAAGCATTTATATATTTTCCACTCATGACAATAAAAGTAATCATAGGAATTCACTGGGAAGCTCTAAGACTATATTTAAAGAACATTCCCTATATAAGACATACATCCACTTCAAAGGTAAAATTGAGTGATAAATCTAAGTAAGAGGTTATCCGATGTCTTCAAAAATTGAACGTCCGAGAGGTCAACTATCTTGGTTGTTAGATATTCCTCGAAGAATGACATCAGCTATCAGTGGATTATTTTGTTGTTTCCTATTAAACCGCCTAGCCAATAATCTAGAATGTGGGGGCATCCATTTTATCCTACCTGGCCAAAAAGAGATAAAATGCAAAACGGCAAAAAAAGGGCCAAATGCAATCATAAAATTTAGGTCATACACCGGTATATTAAGGCTTTGCTTTGGTGGTTACATGGGTCTGGGTGAGGGCTATGTTAATGGAGACTGGTCGACACCATCGCTCAAAGAGCTATTTCAATTTGGTATTGAAAATCAAGAAAAGTTCAGAACGAGGTTATCGGGTAATTATTTGGCAAGGATACCCAGAAAGATTTTTAGGATTTTAAATCGTAACTCGAAAAAGGGAAGTAAAAGAAATATTTCTTATCATTACGACCTGGGAAATGAATTTTATAAGCTTTGGCTTGATTCATCGATGACCTATTCATCCGGATTTTATGAAGATCCGGGGTTATCCCTAGAGGAAGCTCAGTTAAAAAAATATCGAAGGATAATCGAAACACTGGGTATAAGATCAAATCATCATGTACTGGAAATTGGATGTGGGTGGGGCGGTTTTTCAGAATTAGTTGCTGAAGAGACAGGAGCCACAATTACTGGCATTACTATTTCGAAGGAACAGTTTGATTACGCTTGTAATCGTATTCAAAAAGCTGGCCTGAACAAAAAGGCAAAAATCCAATTATCAGATTACCGTGAGGTGTCAGGGACCTATGACAGAATAGTCTCCATTGAAATGTTAGAGGCTGTTGGCGAGGCTTATTGGCCAGACTTTTTTAATACTATTGCCAAAAATCTGGCGCCAAACGGAAAAGCCATCGTGCAAGTCATTTTCGTACCGGATAAAAGGTTTGCGAATTATCGAAGAAAATCTGATTTTATTCAGCGTCATATCTTCCCCGGTGGCATGCTAATTTCACCCAAAATGATGGAAAAACAAGCCCAAAAAGTCGGCCTGAGTATTAGTGAATGTTTCAGTTTTGGTAGCTCTTATGGAACAACTCTTAATCGATGGCATGACCGGTTTATCGATAATTGGGGACTGATAGAAGCGCTGGGTTTTGACGGGCGTTTCAAACGCCTATGGGAATATTATCTCAACTATACCGCTGCAGGCTTCCAAGCAGGAACAATCAATGTCGGACAATTTCTTTTACAAAAGAACATTGAGAGTTAATTATAAAAATAATAAATCTTGGCATAATATTCGCTATGGGTCTGCCGCTTTTGTCCTCGGCATACCTGCGATACCCTTGCTTGTTATGCTTCCGCCACTTTATGCGGATACACTGGGTTTAGGTCTTACATCGACAGGAATTGCACTATTTCTTGCACGCAGTTTTGATGTTTTATCCGATCCGGTGATCGGCTATATATCCGATAATTTAAATACCAGATGGGGATGTAAAAAACCCCTTATAGGGCTCGGAACGATTTTGGGTGGTACTGGTTTATTTTATCTTCTCACTCCAGACGAAAATATCAGTATTTGGTACCTAGGCCTCTGGGCGATAGTGCTTTATTTTGGTTGGACCCTTATCAATATTCCCTACCTTGCGTGGGGGGCCTCACTTTCCGAAGATTATCATGGCAGGATAAAAATTACCTCTATACGTGAAATATTTACAATTCTTGGAATAATCACGGCAGTGGCTATAGCAGCTATCGCCGCTAGTTTGGGCTATAGCGAACGCGGGGCATTAGAGCTCGTCGCTTTCTTGGTACTTGGAGTAGGATGTTTCTTGTTCGTCATCCTTTTATTTACCGTAGATGACCCCACACGCAAAAACTCCATCCCGTCAAGAAAACAAAACATACGCTGTTTAATTCACAGTATTACAACTAATAAGCCGTTCCTTCTTCTCATTTTTGGTTGGTTCATCAATAGTTTAGCTAATGGAATACCGGCTGTTTTATTCATTTTATTTATGAAATTTATATTAGAAGCTAGTATCGCAGAACGGGGGATACTTACTTTTATATATTTTTTTTCAGGGGTTATTGGGATCCCCATTTGGTTATTGTTGAGTCACTTTATCGGCAAGCACCGGACTTGGTGCTTTGCCATGTTTTTAGCGTGTATAGCATTTATAGGGGTTCCAAGTTTGGGCCCTCACGATATATTTGCCTTTAGTTTTATATGTATTATTACTGGCCTCGCGTTGGGAGCCGATTTATCGTTACCCCCTGCTATTCAGGCTGATGTTATTGAATTCGAACTATTTCGGTCTGGAAAAGACTGCGGTGGGACAATGTTCTCGATCTGGAGCCTAACCACAAAACTTGCACTAGCTTTATCTGTAGCCGTTGCTTTTCCTGCCTTGGAATCTCTTGGTTTTTCGCCGGACTTCCCCAAAGAAGAAAATAACCTATTTGCGCTGACCATAATCTATGCTGCTGTTCCAGTCGGCTTAAAATTATTGGCAATAGCTTTGATATGGCACTACCCACTCACGCCAAAGAAACAAAATGTTATCCGGCGGTTTTTGGAAAGGCGTCAAATGAAAGGGAAAATCACAAGTTGTAAGTCAGGCCTTAACTAATTGCCGGACAAGCTTAAAATAAAGACGATAGGGTAAAAAACTCGCTATCTTTAAAAGAAAGGCAAAACGTTTTGGAAAAGCTATTTCGAATTTTTTACGTTCCAAGCCGTCAACAATACGACAAGCAGCATCTTCAGCATCAATCAGAAAGGGCATAAAAAATTGGTTTCTATCTGTAAGTGGTGTTTTCACAAAGCCTGGATGAATTACGGTGATATTTATTCCATAGAAATCAAGCTCAGGTTTTAATCCTTCACACATATTAGTAAGTGCCGCCTTAGTAGCTCCGTAAGCACTAGCATAAGGTAGTCCTCTATAAGCCGTTAGTGAGGATACAACAGCTATATGCCCCCTAGATCTGCGTCTCATAAATTGAAGCAAGGGATCAAGGCAGTGCACAGTTCCCATCAAATTAAGATCTATATGATCCCGGAAATATTTTGAGGAAAATTCAGAAACATCAAACCTATTATAAGTTCCTGCATTAAGAACTGCCAAATCAATAGGTCCATCTTTGCCTTCTATCTTTTCAACTGTCTCCCTAACTGTTTCGCCCATTGTTATGTCTAGGGGACATGGGACTATTTGGCCGCTAAAATCGGATGCTTCTGTTGCGAGACTATTGAGGTTCGACTTATCGCGCGAGCTTGCGACGACCTTCCAACCTCGTCTTGCCAATTCCAAAGAAACCGCTCTGCCAATTCCCGAGCTTGCACCTGTAATCCACGCTAAAGCCATGGAATTTCACTGCGGAGGAATGTAATGATCAACGGGCTCCGATCCTGCGTATGTAGGCTCTTGCATTTCATATTTGATAAAAGCAGATTAATTGTAAAATTCCTTATTTAAAAATTAATACAAAATATTAAAAATAATTTGGAATATTATTCCAATGTTTCCAAAAGAGTATTGAGGTGCTTCGTGATCCTGACAAGATTCGAACTTGTGACCCCCAGATTAGGAATCTGGTGCTCTATCCTACTGAGCTACAGGACCACGAAACACCTCATAAAATATTTCAACTTCCGTTTCAGAGGTTCTAAACGTTTATAAAATTATCGGTGAAACTAATCAAAAATTAAAGCTTTATAAATATGTTTTAAGGATACCCATGGCATTCGACTTATAAGACAGCTTAATTCTAAATGATATTATTCCAGTATTTTTGCCGCTCTAGTAGTCTTTTCAACATAACCCTCATAGCCGGCAGCTCTTAAAGTGCAGGCGGGACAATTACCACACCCATATCCCCAATCATGTCTTAAATTCCGGTCTCCAAGATAACAACTATGGCTATATTCTATTACAATATCAGTAAATACAGCTCCACCTATTCGATATCCCATTTCCCAAATTTCCGTTTTATCAAGTTTCATCAAAGGTGTATGCAATACAAATTTAGAATCCATGCCAATATTTAGAGCGGTTTCCATAGCTGAAACGAACTCTTCACGGCAATCCGGATAACCGGAATAATCAACCTCACCAACGCCAATAATAATATTACGAATATTTCGTCGGTAAGCGACTGCTGCTGCCAATGTAAGAAAGATCAAATTTCGTCCGGGAACGAAGGTGTTCGGTAGATTACCCTCTGCAAAGGTTATCTCCACATCTCGGGTCAAAGCGGTTTCGCTTATATCACCTAACGTGGGAATAGAGTGAAAATGATCTTTACCGAGCTTATCATTCCATGCGGGAAAATTTTTCCTTAGAGAAGAAAAAATTTTTTCACGGGATTCCAATTCAACTTTATGTCTTTGTCCATAGTCAAAACCAATTGTTTCAGTTTTTGTAAAATTTTGAACTGCCCATGCCAAACAGGTTGAACTATCTTGTCCCCCTGAAAATAACACTAAACACTTATCATTTGCTTGCATAAGTTCTGACTAACTCGCCTTTACCAAGAGCACAACTATGAATGATTTATCAAAAGTTTAAGTTAGATTTTGGGTAAAGAATGCGACCTAGACTTAATTCTTCTGAAGGCTCCGACCCTCTTTACCATCTATTATCAACTCAGATAACCTTCAAATCGCAGGTGCGGGCGTATAAGATTGAACGCCCATTTTTTCCCGTAAAATTTTTTCCCTCCCGCCATGAAAATCAATCATTGCGTTTTGGTCATCCTTAGCTTGCCGATCAGCAACCTCCGGATCTACAATTTCGCGTAACAGCTTTTCATATTCACTGCAAACTTCGGCATATTTTGGATCCTGCGCCAAATTCTTCTCTTCATCTGGGTCAACATCCAGATCAAAAAGCTCTGGCTGATAATCGACATAGTAATTGAATTTGAACTTACCTTTGCGGATCATAAATCCACCAGTAGGCGAAGCACTTGCATGGTATTGGCTGAAGATAACCCGGTTTTTATTTTTTGTTTGCACAGCAACATCAATTAAAGAGCAACCGGGAAGATTATTGTCATCTGGCTTTTCTTGCACACCAGTAGACTTAATAATGGTTGGATAAATATCTACTAAGGAAACAGGGGTATCACACACAGATCCTGCAGAAATATCAGGCCCGGAAATTAACATCGGTATACCAGTACTTTCTTCATAAAATACAGATTTTCCCCATAACCCTCGGGCTCCAGCGTTTTCACCATGATCACTTGTAAAGATTATTCGCGTATTCTCACTCAATCCCGCGGCTTCAAGGCTCTTCAATACAAGACCAATTTGATTATCAACAAAAGAACATAAACCGAGATATGCCGCCATTGCAGCCTTAGATTTTTCTAGTGTCAAGCAGTTAGCATGAGGTTGCCTCTGAGCCAAAATCTCTACCCAAGGGTGACGACGATATCCCTCTTCTGGATCCAGTTTTGGCCCAGGCATGTCATCAGGTCTGTACATACTGTAATAGGGTTCCGGCACCGTCAAAGGATAGTGCGGAGATAAAAAACTTACAAACAAACACCAAGGTTTAGTATTGTGATACTTTCCCACATTACCCAGCCATTGTGAAGCGAGCTCTGCAACACGTAAATCATATTTCGTATAATCTGACTCACCTGCACAGGCCTTAGCGGCAAAACCGGGCTTTTTCTTGGATTCCGGATCAAAGGGTGGCATTGGGTCCCTGATCGCGGCGGTAATTGAGCCAACTCCATCTTTGATATACATGGGAACTTGGCGTTTATCAAATCCAGTCGGGTCGTCATCCTTTCGATAATGAAGCTTGCCGATAGATTCAACTAAAATACCGGCTTCCTGAAGGCGGTGGCCCCAGCTAGTGACACGCCCGTCATAAGCTGTAGCATTATCCCAATAATGATTATCGTGATTATATCTCCCAGTGGCCAAAGACGCTCGCGCTGGCACACATATAGGACAGTTTGTATAGGCATTCGTGAAACGAATGCCACTTTTGGCTAAACCATCCAAATTAGGTGTTTGTACGATGGGGTGGCCACTACAGCCTAACATGGCACGATTGTGTTCATCGGCCATTATAAAAAGAACGTTGGTAGGCTTCATAAATATCCCCTGTTTAATCTCGTTAGATGTATCCTTTTACCAAGAAAAGGGAACCGAATAACCAAGACTGAGTACTTCTGTCCCAGGGTTATTATCTGAAAGACTAGCATTAGAAAGATGATAAATCATCAACCCTAGACGGTGCCGATTTTTAAATTGATACGAAACTTCTAATGCCGAACGAAATTCAATGGCATGCCCGAGATCCTTACCATCACCGTCCAGATAAAGCCCTGCTGCAAAAGAAGGGGTCAGTATAAAATTTCCAAACACCCAATCGAGGGATATACCTCCATATCCATAAATCGCTTTATCCCCAGTAATCATAAGCCCGGTCAAGGGCTGTAATTTTAAGAATGCCTTTGCAAAACGTTTCTCTACCCTCAGTTCAAAAGTACTTTTATTGTCATTAATATCATAATATCCGGTCCCAAATTGCAGATAACTCATTCTATTTTTACTGACACTATTTAAAATATATTTAACCGGACGCTTATAACCTCCCGATGAGGGATTTTGTTTTTTGCGGGTTGTGTTTAATTGAGAGGTTAACTTGGATTTCTCTATAGCTTGTTGCCCTGCACTAATTACGAACCCCGACTTACGATTTAATTCTGTGATAAATGGATGTGGCTCGAATAACAAACTTTCAATGTCATAGGATTTGGTACCAGACAAAACTGGAGTCACTCCTAATGATAACATAATCACTATAATTAATAGCTTAGAATTTTTTATTATAGATCTCAATTAGTACACTCTACTATTTGATTAGTTTGTTGTTGTTAATCTTACGGAATATCCTTCAGGCCGCAACTGCTTACCAAAGCTTAGAACTCAGCGTCGATGCTTAAATCTTTCCGAAGCTCTAACAAGTGCTGCCCTAATTCCTGGTTCCATAGCTGAATGACCGGCGTCGGGGACTATAACATATTCAGCCTCGGGCCAAGCTTCGTGTAACTCATTTGCAGTAGTAATTGGACAAACCATGTCATAACGCCCTTGAATAATAACAGCCGGTATATTCCGTATTTTATCAATATTCTTAAGCAACGCCCCTTCTTCAATAAACAAATCGTTGACAAAATAATGAGCTTCAATTCTGGCAAGAGCATAGGCTAAAGCATCATTGCTAAACGCCGAAACAGTCTCCGGACTAGGTATCAAAGTTGAACATGCTCCTTCATAAGCGCTCCACGCTCTTGCCGCCGGAAGATATATCGCTGGATCATTACTCATTAACCTTTGGTAATAAGCTGAGAGAATATCACCACACTCCACCTCGGTAAGCTCTGCAACTAATTCATTCCAGTTTTCAGGAAATACTGTTTTCATACCATAAAGAAACCAATCGAGTTCTTTCCGAAGGCCCAGAAAAATTCCACGCAAGATAAATCCAATACAACGGTCCGGGTATGCTTCGCCATAGGCAATACCTAGTGTGCTTCCCCAAGATCCACCGAAAACGATCCAGCGCTCGATACCAAGGTGCACACGCAATGCCTCGATATCCCTAACCAAATGTTGTGTAGTGTTATCGGTCAATTCACCTTGTGGTTCAGACCGACCCGCTCCTCTCTGGTCATAAATTATAATTCGATAGACACCGGGATCGAAAAATCGACGATGTACGGGGGTAGCCCCTGCCCCTGGGCCCCCATGTAGAAATACTACGGGCACTCCTTTAGGGTTACCGGATTGTTCCCAATACATTTTATGGAGATTATCTAGTACCAACCAACCGGTCTCATAGGGGTTGATAGGTGAGTATAGTTGTTCACGGGTCGTTAACACAGACTCTAACCTCTACTTTACATACCTATCATCACCCAAATAAGAAAATAGAACCAAAGGTAATAAAAATGATTGGACGAATTCTTTTCAATCCTTTTGTTTACGCTGCTTTAACGAGCATATTCTCTAGTTTTTGCGTTGCAGCATCCACCTCTATTTTTTCAACCAACGCTAATTCCAATGCTAATCGACTAATTGCCGACTCATACATCTGGCGTTCACTATAGGATTGATCCGGTTGATCAGGCGGACGATGCAAATCCCGTACAACCTCGGCAATGGCCACCGGATCGCCGCTATTAATTTTTGCATCATATTCTTGCGCTCGACGGCTCCACATGGTTCTTTTTGCGCGGGCCCGACCTTTAAGCGTACCCACCGCAGCTTGCATTTTATCCTTGCTACTAATTTTTCGCAAACCAGATTCTTCTACTTTTCCCACTGGGACACGAAGTGTCATTTTTTCAGCTGCAAACCTAATAACAAAGAGTTGAAGTTTAAATCCTGCTACTTCTTCTTTTACTATATCAATTACCTGTCCAACTCCATGTGTTGGATAAACCACATAGTCTTTCACGACAAATGGTAACTTTTTCGCTTTAGCCTTAGCTTTCGCTGTCCTAGCCATAAATTTCTCTCACTTAAAACGAGGATAACACAAAATATTTTTGATTATAAATTACCAAAAAGTTGAACCCATTAACCTTTTTGAGGAATTTAATTTCGTACCCAACCCAGATCACAACTGACCTAATGTTGGAGACAAATTATAATTGCAAAGTAAATCCTAATATTTATAAGAAATTTGCCTGCCAATTTTAATCTTTATAACATACAAATCGTCATAAGGACAGGCATGTTTGCCGCCTCTTTTTTAATACCCATACGACCTTAATAATAAAAACAATCAGCTTTCTGAGGCAGGATTTTCACTAAAATGATCCTGAAACTTGTTTGCAACGTCCTTCCAGTCATCTGCATCGGCTGGTGGATCACCCTTACGCGTGATATTAGGCCACTCTTCAGCATACTTGTTGTTTACTTCTAGGAATTGCTCTGCGCCACTTTCTGTATCGGGTTGAATGGCTTCTGCAGGACATTCGGGTTCGCAAACACCACAATCTATGCATTCATCAGGGTGAATGACTAACATATTTTCCCCCTCATAAAAGCAATCTACCGGGCAAACCTCGACGCAATCCATAAATTTACATTTAATACAGTTTTCCGTGACGACGTAAGTCATAGTAGTCTCCGATCAATACTTGCTACCCTTATTTTGAGTAACAACTTTTAAAAATACCACATTAGCAACACCGTTTGATTTCTGTACTATTTCATAGCGATGTGTGCAACGCCCTTATACAAGAATTTTATAAAATTAAAACACTTCTATGCAAACTATATAGGTTTTTAAGTATTTTGATTGCTAATTAATTGGAATATTGGTTTTTTTTGCCCTTTTTCGCGCAATGCCTCTATCTCGATCAGTTACATAGATTAATTCCCCAATGCGACGCAATAATTGATCTTCAAAAGGGTCCACCTTACCGTCAGCATAAGCAACCATCCAAAGACATTCCATCAAATCAATGCGATCCTCATAACATAAACCACTTCTTAAAGCCTTAGTTATCGCATATAATTGCACTGAGCCCTCGACTTCCGCTTGCGCTCGTTTAATCAATTTTTGAGCGATTATATCCTCCAATCTGAACTTTTCTTTTACAAAATTTAAAATTCTTTCTCGCTCTAGGGCTGTAAAATCCCTATCTACCATCGCAACTTCAATAAGAAGGGCTGCTGCTGCATACTCGATCTGATTCTCATCATTTATCTTTAATGCGTCGTTTTCGTCTATGCCCAAAAATTCTCTGAGTTTTTTTATCACCATACATCCTTATTACGATCTCGTTTTTGCCACCTTTTTACAGGCCTTGGCTCTATTTCTCTAATTCTAGGTACTCGCACTTTATTTTCAGATAAATCCTCGTAAAGTTTTGTTGCCTCCGAAGCAGGACCGCGGCGCGAACCAAGTCCTAAAACTTTTACTACTCGTATACAATGCGCCTGCGGAAAGGTAACAATTTGTCCAACCCGTATATTATAATGAGATTTTTCTATGACGGCTCCATCAACGCGTATACGACCGGAATCACAAACCCGACCCGAGAGAGATCTAGATCGAAAGAACCTTGCATACCACAACCATTTATCAAGTCTAAGCGATGAATCGTCATCTATCAAAATTTGTATTCCTTCAATTTTGAGAAGGGCAAATCATTTTCGTTTCCTTTTATGGACCGGACAGAATTTGATCGTCGGCGATTCCCAATAAGTTTATTTTCTCCGGATCTTCCAAATTCAAGAGTATCACCTAACTTATTTATTATTATTCCTGTATCTCTAATGCTTAAGCCCAACATTGATGAAATTTTTTTAATTGGCGGCAGCTCTTTGCTTTTTTTTGCCTTAATTAAATCGACCACAATGCGATCAAGAATATCAATACGAACGAACCTTGGGCCCAAAATTGCATAACCAATAGATTCCAAAAAGTTTCTATTGTATTTCTTTTTAGCTTTTAGGGTTATAGTTCCTGGTGGTGGTACCGGAGGAGGAGGCAAATCATTCCAAATAGCCCACATTAGGGCGCGAAGAGTAATAATTTTTGGTTTTACAAGTGAAGGGAAAAAAATCGTTTTATATCCCAGTTTGACATTGGACTCTCTGAGTATTTTTCTATCCGCCTTAGTTAACCCATCTATTTGTTTTCTAACATCACTCCTCGGAATTGAGCCAAGATTCTCACGAAGCTGAAATACTAAGCCACGTGCTGGGCCGGAAAGTTTTTGAGTTTGTATTATGAAAAGAGGCGTAAAATGTCTTTTGATAAGGGAATGACACCAGGTCAACAAACGTTTCACCACCCTATCTCTTAGGGGCGCCGATAAAATTTCAGTTGTCCGTACTTGCGGTTGGGGCATTAAAATACTTTTCCCCCGTTTTAATTTACCCAAGTTTTGTTCACGCCATTGGATAGTTCCATCATCAGACAAAGAAAATTGGCTATCCATCTCTTCCTCAATTTTTGATACCCGGTTTAGAATCTCGCGGTGTAGTCCTCGATTTGCCGCCGCAGACAAAAGACGTTTATCGCCTGTACTTGCTAATAAATCCCCCGTAAAACTCAAACCATTTAAATAACCAATAAACATTCCTTCAACAAATACTTCGTTTTCCTTACTAACATTAGCTTCTAGATATTTTCCCCGAGAACGAAGCATTGTATTGCTCCGACGGTCTACAAACCTTTCTGTCAGTCTTTCATGCAATGCATCCGACAGTAAATCCTCAAGCTGTCTTGCCTGTAATTGCCAGTTTACTGCATCTTTTACCCAGTTTGTTCTATGTGATATATACGTCCAAGTCCGCGTGTGTGCTATTCGTGCCACAAGAGTATCAATATCACCGTCTACGCGCTTGAGACGTTCCAACTGATCAGCCACCCAGTCTTCAGGTAAATGGCCTTCTGCCATGGCCAAATGCTTAAATATTGTTTTCAAAAGGCGTAAATGTAGATCGGCTAGAGTTTTCCTGAAATCAGGGATTTGGCAGACTTCCCACAACAATTCAACCATATCTGTATTTGTTGCCAAATCAGAGACCGACCTATCGAGAGATAAATATCTCAACATAACTTGATCTTCTGGTTCACGAACCCGTCTCAAAACCGGATCAGGCGGGGTTTCATCAAGACTCTTCAGCAAGCTTTTTAAGCTTTGAAAATTCAGATTACTATTACGCCACCAAATACTCTTTTTCTTTTGAAACCGATGATTTTCAACAGCCTCTATGATTTCCGGATCGAAAGAGCCCGCTTCTAAGAAAGTTCCAAATGTACCTTCTCGCATGAAACGACCCGCTCTCCCGGCAATTTGGGCCACCTCATCCACTGCCAAGGGTCTCTTGCGCATACCGTCAAATTTATGTAAGCGCCAGAAGGCTACGTGATCAATGTTCATATTTAAACCCATTCCAATCGCATCAGTTGCAATTAAAAAATCTACATCACCTTCCTGATACATTTGAACCTGCGCATTACGGGTGCGGGGGCTCAGAGCGCCAAGTACTACGGCAGCACCACCGGATGTTCTCCGGATATGTTCCGCCAGCGCATAAACATCGTTAGCGGAAAATGCAACAATCGCGCTGCGCCGCTTGATCCGACTAAGTTTCTGTGCACCAGCATAAGTTAACTTTGAAAAACGGGGGCGAGTTATAAATTCGGCATTTGGAACAAGTTGACGTAATATGGATTTTACGCTTTCAGAGCCAAGAAACATTGTTTCAACCTGCCCGCGCGCATGGAGCAATCTGTCCGTGAATAAATGACCTCTTTCTGCATCAGCGCATAACTGAATTTCATCAACAGCCAAAAATTCAACTAACTTTGCAACCGGCATTGATTCGACTGTGCAAAGAAAATACCTAGCTCTAGGCGGTATTATTTTTTCTTCGCCTGTGACCAAGGCTGTTTTATCTCTTCCTACCAATGCGACTACACGGTCATAATTTTCCCTAGCCAAAAGACGCAATGGAAAACCAATCATGCCAGTCTGATGGTCCAGCATACGCTCAATAGCAAGATAGGTTTTCCCAGTATTGGTCGGACCTAGAATAGCCGTTATTTTATTTGAATACAGCGGCATATGAATTCCAAATACATGGAGGTTCAATTTAATGGAAACAAAAATTTTATCCCTTATAAACAAAATTTTTATGAAATTGAATACTTGCAGAGTTTGACAACAAGACACATATTCTGACATTTGAGTATAACCACAATCAAGGTGAGACAACAGAGAATGGCTGAAACCCTTAGCTTTCAAACTGAAGTTGGTAAAATTTTAAAAATTGTTGCCAACTCTTTATATAGTGATCGGCAGATTTTCCTTCGAGAACTTATTTCAAATGCCTCTGATGCATGTGATCGACTGCGCTATTTGGCAATTACGGAACCATCATTGACCGGAGACGACACAGATTTTCAGGTAGAACTTTCTATAAATAAAAAAGCTAAAACAATTACCGTTGCAGATAATGGGGTTGGAATGAACCGGGAGTCCTTAATTGATGATTTAGGTACTATCGCGCGGTCTGGTTCTTCTGCATTCTTGGATGCATTAAATTCGGATAAAGAGGAAGATGTCGCCTTGATCGGCCAATTTGGTGTCGGCTTCTATTCCTGCTTTATGATTGCAGAAATGGTAGAGGTCACCAGCCGACGCGCAGGAGAAAAACAAGCTTGGAAATGGACCTCTAATGGAGAGGGAGAATTTACCATTGAGGAGGCAGAAAGAGAAGGTAGAGGCACCTCAATCGTTATGAGACTTAAGAAAGATGCTTCGGAGTTCCTAGAACCGTCGAGGCTACGCCATATAGTTTCCACCTATTCAGATCATATTTCCCTACCAATAATGATGGAAATTGAAGGAAAACAGGAAACACTTAATCAAGCTTCCGCTTTATGGACCAGACAAAAGAAAGATATAAAGTCAGACCAATACACAGAATTTTACCGGCATATCAGCCATGCCTTTGATGAACCGGCGATGAATATTCACTGGAGAGCAGAAGGGCGGTTACAATATACCGGCCTTCTATTTATCCCCTCTTCAAGACCGATGGATATTTTTGCGCCAGAGCGCAAGCATGGCGTGAAACTTTACGTCAAACGTGTATTCATCACAGATGAATGCGAAGACTTATGCCCTGCATGGCTTCGGTTCGTTAAAGGACTTATTGACTCCGAAGACTTGCCACTAAATGTCAGCCGTGAAATGCTACAAAATAACCCGGCGCTAAAGCGTATAAAGTCTGCTTTGATAAAGCGCGTTCTGGGTGAGCTTAAAAAACTATCAGACAAAAAGCCCGAAGAATATTCAAAATTTTGGGGAAACTTTGGTGCTGTCCTAAAAGAAGGCATATATGAAGACGCGGATAATCGTGATGCTGTGCTTAAACTCTCTCGTTTTCATAGCACTCACGACGACAATTTGACTAGCCTTGATGAATATTTAGGTCGAATGAAAGAAGGACAGGAAGCAATTTATTATATTTCGGGAGAGGATGTCAGTGCTCTTGCAAAAAGTCCTCAACTAGAGGGATTTAGATCACGTGGAATTGAAGTTTTGTTAATGACTGACCCTGTAGATGAGTTCTGGCTCCCCGCCATCGGTGACTATGAAGAAAAACCAATACGTTCCGCAACTCGTTCTGGAACTGACCTAGATGGTATAGGGACTGACAAAGAAGAAGGAACCGAAAACGGCAAAACTAAAACGGAAAAAGAAGGGGATGCTCCCGGCTTGGACGCACTTATAGCGATGGTAAAACTGGAGCTTGGAGATAACGTTAAAGACGTACGCTTATCGAATCGGCTAACAGAAAGCCCAGTCTGTCTTAGTGCAGACGAGGGGGACATTGATATAAGGTTGGAGCAACTTTTACGTCAGCACAATCAACTCAATGAACAAGTAAGCCGTGTTTTGGAGATCAACGGGAAACACCCCTTGATAACAGCATTGGCGGGATTGGCTGGTGTTGATGGAGGTGGAACTAAAGTTAGTGACGCTGCTTGGCTATTACTTGATCAAGCACGGATTCTAGAAGGAGAACCTCTTCCTGACCCCACTGCATTTATTCGACGTATGGCAGATATAATGGCAAAAGGTGTTACCATTTAATGAACATATGGGATCAGATCAATGATGCATGCTCATTTGGTTCAATCCGTATCAGTCGAATAATAGATATGGAAAATGTTGCTTTTCCGGCTGCAACACTCTTTCCTAACGCGACATCTGAACATATACGAACATTAAGTAGTCGGTTTGGACAACGACATATCAATCCAAATTCTCTGGAACTTTACCTCAGTTTTCATGGTTTTATCGTAAAAACCGAACGACATACTATTTTAGTCGACTCATGTATTGGAAATGGTAAAGAAAGACCTGGACGGCCGATGTGGAACAAAAGGTCGGGGCCATTCCTTAAAAATCTTCAAAAACAAGGTATTTCGCCAGAGGAAATTGATTACGTAATGTGCACTCACATGCACGCGGACCATGTTGGCTGGAACACCAAACTTGAGAACGGTGAATGGGTTCCTACCTTCCCTAATGCCCAGTACCTTTTCGGTGAAAGGGAATTTAAATTTTGGAAAAAAAAGCAAGAAACGAGTACAAATCCAATAATGTATGGAGCTCATGCCGATAGTGTCTTACCAATCATGAAAAAAGGACAGGGATTTCTCATCGATAGCAATCATGAAATATCTGATGGATTGTTTACCGAGCCGGCATACGGTCATACTCCGGGAAACTTAGTGCTGAATGTTACTGAAGGTAGTAAAACACATGCTATCATTTGTGGGGATGTAATGCATCACCCGATACAGCTTGCCAATCCAGAATGGTCGAGTTGTTTTTGTGAAAATCCACAAATGTCTCGTGCAACCCGTATGAGCCTCTTAAATCGTTTTTCTGATAGCGACACGTTTATATTACCTGCCCACTTTCAGTCCCCGGGATATGGGCCCGTGGAAAGAGATGGAAAAGGATATCGCATGAAAGACGGCATCGGCGAAAAGTAAAAAACCGGCGGTAAATGAATTCCGCCGGTTCTTACAAACTGCAATTTATATCGATATCATTTTTTACAGGGTAATGCTGGATATTTATCCAAAAGTTGCCACTGCTTGTTCTTCATTGTCATAATATATGCTGGCAACTGCGCATCTCCAGTTTTTTCAAAACAAACGTTTCCTTGTACCAAATCAAAGCTTGTTTTTAATAGAGCATCACGGATAGCCGTACGCTCTGCTTTTACTTTTTTAGGATTACCCGTAACTTTAGCGACTTCCATCGCCTTTTTGAAAACATAAACTATATCGTAAGCTGAAGCGTCAACATGATGCGGCCATAGCTTTTTAATTTTCTGTTTGGCAGCAGCAGCTACAAATTTCCTAGAAAAGTTACGGGTGCGATCATTAAGATTATAGTAATAAGATGCAGCAAATACCGCGCCATCACCATCAGCGCCCATTCCATGAACAATTTCCGGGTCAGCCCAAATTTGTGCACCAATTATTGGAACATCAATTTTTTGGCGTCGCATTTCCTTCAGAACCCTAATAGCAATCGGCGTAATACCTGCCAAACCAACATAGTCAATCTTTTTACCTTTCAGTTGAGAGACTTGCGGCGAAACGTCGAAAGCTTTGGTAGCAAATCCAATTGGCCCAGTAATTTTGACCTTTTCCTTTGTTAGGATTGGCTTCATGATATACATACCAACAGCCTTGGAAACCACATCATCTGTGCCATACATAATTGCAACCGACTTTTTCAAAGCACCTCGCTTTTTCATGGTTTTCACAACACGCATGAATTGGAGATATTCACTCTCTGTTAATCGATAAGCATAGGAAAATTTGTCGGCTAATTTTGGTGCTGAAGATGCGTTTGGTATTTGTACAATCTTCTCTCTCTCGCCAGCCGCAAAGGCTACCCGAGCTTCACTTGAAGAGAAAGGACCAATCACGCCTAAGGCGTTATCATCACGAGCAAATTTACGCACTGCAACCACTGCTTGCTTAGGGTCACCAGCTGTGTCGAATTTTACAATCCGGAGCTTTTTACCGTTAACACCTCCAGCTGCGTTTATTTCTTCGACGGCAATATCTACCGCTACTTCTGTAGTTTTATTTATCGTTGAATACAGCCCCGTTTTTCCAAAGCTCAAACCGAGAACAACTTCATCCGCCGCTTGACTTGGCGCCGAAAAAACTAAACCAACCATAACAGCAACAGTGAATCCTAATTTACATGTCATAATATTTTCTCTCCCTTTTAATTCTATGAACCGTAAAGCAATGACGCCTCCCGTCAATGTGAACCAAGATAGGCCTCTCCTAAACGTTTGTCCTCTTGCAGAGATGTCGCTGTTCCTGACAATACAACATCTCCAAGCTCCAATACATAACCTCGATCAGCAGTTTGCAAAGCCATGTTAGTATTTTGTTCTATTAACAATATTGTAAGGCCATTCCGATTTAGATCTTCAATAAGTGCAAATAACTGTTTTACAAGAATGGGACTAAGTCCCAGAGAAGGTTCATCCAGCATCATTAAACGAGGTTTCGCGAGCATCGCACGGCTAATAGCTAGCATCTGTTGTTCTCCTCCGGATAGAACCGAAGCAGGCATTTCTCGTCGAGCCGCAAGATTAGGAAATCGCTCATAAATTGCTTCAATTTCTTCACTAACATCTTCTTTGCGGCAATAAGCACCCATTTGCAGGTTTTCATTAACAGTCAGACTGACAAATATCTGCCTGCCCTCTGGAACCATTACTAGCCCTGCACTAACCCGCCGCGGCGCAGACCAACCACTAATGTCTACGCCATCAAATACTACCGTTCCGCTAGATTTCTCACTGCCTTGTATAGCTTTGAGTAAAGAACTTTTTCCAGCTCCATTCGCCCCCAGCACCGTCACAATCTCTTTTTCATCCATGGTTAAATCAACTGATTTAACAGCATGATTTCGACCATAACGAACATCAATTTTATTCACCTCAAGAAGCATTCTTAACCTCCGGCGCTTGTTCCTCTGTACCGAGGTAAGCTTCAAGTACTGCTGGATCCTGGTGTACTGCTTCTGGTGTACCCTCAAATATTTTTCGCCCGAAGTTTAGAACGACAATATGATCACAAAGATCTCGGACAAACTGCATATCATGTTCCACAACTAATATGGTAACACCCTGTTCAGATACTTTTTCCAATAAGGACTGTAACTTTCCGGTTTCTGATATATTGAGACCAGCAGCGGGCTCATCCAGAAGTAGTAGCTTTGGGTCCGAGACCATCGCCCTAACAACCTCTATACGTTTCTGAATACCGTATGGAAGATTGGCGACCACCTCTCCGGGATAGGTTCCAATACCGGCATTCTTCAGGGCTTCTTCAGCCAATTTTCTCCATTTATTTTGGGGAAACATTCCAAGAGGAAAAAGCAAATTACCAAAACTACGCGCGCGCGCGTGCTGCCCTAACATGACATTTTCCACCGTGCTCAAGTGAGGCATTAGCCGTATATTTTGGAAACTACGCGACATTCCAACAGTTACACGATCTTCGGGTGGGACATTGGTTATATCTTTTCCATCAATTTTGATAATTCCGGAATCGATTGGATATACGCCTGTCAGTAAATTAAAAATAGTCGTTTTTCCAGCCCCATTTGGCCCTATAAGGGCTGTACGACTTCCTGATCTAACATTGAAGGAAACATCATCTATCACCTTTAATCCACCGAAGCTCTTATGCATTCCAGTAATCTCGAGAAGATCTTCACTCATCTACCATTCACCTCTTCATCAAGAGACCGGCAGCGGCTAAATAATCTTCCCGCAATTTTATCTTGAAGGGTTCTTGTCATAACCCCTTCCGAGCGGAATACCATCAAGAGGACGATAAAAACTCCAAACAATATAAAACGGCCTTCAGCCAACCAACTTAAACCAGCCATTTCGGCGATCTGGCGTAGAGCTTCTGGCACAATTACAAAAAATGCTGCGCCTAATAGCGGGCCCCAAGCTGTCTGAGTTCCACCCATCAAAACATAAAGAAGAATGTAAATACTCAACAGTACATTAAAGGTCTGTGCCTCAATATAATTATAATGATGGCCATAAAGTGAGCCTCCTAAACTCATCAGCATTGCACCAACGGTAAATGCCACTACTTTGGCAGCACGCACATTCACTCCGAATAATGTTGACACGCTTTCATCATCGTGAATGGACCTAAGCGCTAGACCTAGGCGTGTAGACATGAAGTAAAAAGAAAACAAAATAACAAGGATTGTAACAGGAACAATTATTTTAACGTCCGTATGGCCATCAACGGGGAAGCCAGCCGCACCGCCAACAAACTCAAGGTTTATAGCTATTCCGGAAACTACTTCTGCAAAAGCAAAAGTTGCCAGAACCATATATACACCTCTAGTCCGCAGAATTGGAAACGAAATTACAAAAGCGATTACCCCTGTAAACAGCATAGCTAGTATTACGCTCGACCAAATAGGTAAACTGGCACCAGTACTGGCATTAAACCAAGCACTTGCATAAGCACCGAGGGTAATGAACCCAGCCGCACCCAAATTAAGCTGTCCCGATGCCGCTGGGAGAAAAATCCCATAAGCATAAATTATACTGAGACACATGATGATCAACTGCGCTTCAATATAACCGCTCATTAAAACTTACCTTTTCCTATAAGGGTGTGCCCGAAAAGACCTGTGGGCTTAAACGCCAACAACAAAAGAAGAAGACCCCAAATTGGAACCTTTGCAAAATCTGCTCCCACGATATATATCGACATGACTTCAAGCATTCCAATAAAAAGACCGCCAACGATGGCACCCCAAACATTGCCTAGCCCACCGAGAACCATCCCGGCTATAGCCACTGTCGCAACAGTATCGCCAACATAGGCATCAACCGTCGAATAGTTGATCGTAAATAAAACTCCAGAAATCGCGCATAAAAGGCCGGTAATGACGTAAACTATTGGTACAATTCGTCCAACTTCAACACCCATTAAAATCGCGGTATCCGGCTTCTCTGCTATAGACCGTAATGCCCTACCCAACTTCGTCGCCTTTAGCATGATGCTGAGCATAATAACAACAATCAGCGACAAAAAGAGACTAACGATCTGGGGTACACTGAAAATTATTGTACCAATACTAAAAGTTCCCTTTCCAAAAGGGGAGACAGCGGTGAGAGGATCTGAACCCCAAGTACTTACCACGAAGTGCTCAAAAATGATCAGAAACCCGAGAGAACTGACCAATGGCAACGCGTGTTCTGTAGCATCACCATATTTTGCCTTCATATAACGATAAGTGAAGCGCTCGATGACCAGAGAAATAATTGCGACAACGACTAGTGCAACTATAACACCCGCGATCCAGCGATATTCTGTACCAAAAATGGAGAGAATAATTTCATTACCGAAAGGTAGTTGACCCATCATTGTCGCATACATCAAAACAGCTGCGAACATGAATAATGCTGGAATAGTAAAATTTAGAAAGTTCAGCATTCCAATAATTAATGTGAAGGCTACCGCGACCATCACGTAAACCCCGCCCAGCATTAATCCGTTAACTAGTTGTTGAATGACAAGCATCAGGACACTTTTTTCTTTCTGAAGGCCCTATAGATTTTTACCATAGCTCAAATACTCACTACCAATTTTAAAGGCCGACGCTGCCTAGATGACATAAGTTTCCTTCCAATAATGAGGAAAATCATTGTAATTTACGCTCCATTTAATATTACGGCTTTCTCACAAAACATCAGGAGGAAATTTTGTGTGACAGCTCCCTATGCTGGTTTAAACCAGTTCAGGTTCAATGGGTTTTGTCTCGGTCTTCGCAGACACCTCAGGTCTTCAAATCTAAAACTAATCCCCATGCCATCGGTGTCAAGTGTTTGAATTAGGAATATGTGTTTTATGATTTTCCAAATACCAATCGGCAATTTCTTCTCGGGACGCCCACCAAACATCATCGAAAGTCTTAACATATTTCAGAAAGTCTCGGATCGCCCTGATACGAAACGGATGGCCTGATACATGAGGATGTAAGCCGACACTCATCAACTTTCCTGTGATCTTACTTTCCTCATATAACTGATCAAATTGCTCTTTCAACATCTCAAGGGTCTGCGTAGTAGTAAAATTGCGACGCAAAAAGAAACCAAAGTCATTCACTTCAATTGAATAGGGTATAGCCACTATTGGGCCGTAACGGGTATCCATGATATACGGTTGTTCATCATTCATATAATCGCAGATAAATTTCATGCCTTTTTTAGCAATAATTTCGGGAGTATTTGGAGTACTGCGAAGTGATGAGGAAAGCCAGCCAGGTGATTTTTTACCTACGGCTTCTTGATATACCTGAAGTGCGCTATCTATGAGCGCTTCTTCCGCCACGGGATCAGATTGGTAGTTGGTAAGGAGATCTCCCTGTTCATAATTATGACAAACTAATTCCCATCCTCGCTCTTTGACTGCATCAACAATTTCTCGACGCTCGAGACATAACTTGGCATTAAGTGTGCAACTGGATGGAACACCAACCTCATCAAATGTATCGAGTAGACGCCAAATCCCACTTCTTTGACCATATTCACGCCAACTGTAATTTGGCACATCTAAAATATTACCGGGCATCGAGTCCGGCAAGGCCGGCGGCCCTCCGGCATAATAGGGCTCACTGCCCTCTTTGATCATATCCCAATATTCCAAATTGAGAGTCACCTGAACAACGAGGCGTTTACCATTTGGCCATATTAATGGCTTGCGCTTAGGAGGAGGAACAAATTTATACTGCATCAAACTAATCCAAACCTCTATAATTTAAAACTAAATGTTAATTAATTGGTCAACATTGCTGATAATTTAAAATTATCAATCAAGCGACCACCGCGGATTGATCGGAGTAATTTATCGTTACAGTAAAACTTCCCTCGTTCATGGACCAATTCCAAATTTCATACTCCCGCAATCCGGCAGCATGAAATGGATCCGCTTTAGCTATTTCGTCAGCTTCGTCGAAGGAGTCAGCACGCACTATAATCATCCCCGTCCGCACTTGATCTTTGTCTTGAGGTTCCATGGGTCCGGCTGCAAATAGAATACCTTCTTTCTCTAATTCTACCTGACGAGCGAGATGTTTTGGAAGCAGCTTCAAAAGCTCTTCGCGTGGTGCTACAGGCCGAGTGAAAATTACATAGAGATCTTTTTGCAACATCTCATTCGTATCAATACTTCCGGAAACAGCCATTTTATTCTCCTGACTTATTTTTAATAAATATTATTATATTGCCTCCAACGGCGCATGAAGCTGTGTTCCCATTTCCTGTATACCCTCGGTATGGTCACGAATAATATCCTCATGCAGTGGTCGTTCGCCATCAAAGCTTAGCCAAAGACGTAATAGATGTCTTTTAAGATCCGCTTCTGGCCAGTCCTCATATTCAGTCCGGGAATGTAAATTAACGTAGTTCTGTACTATAGAAATATCACCGGGCTCGAAACTGACATCCATTGCCATTTCAGCAGCAATCTCATTGTAAACATTGATAGCTTCGGTCTGACCTTGGGTTAGCTCTGGTACGCCGGGCATGCCTTGTGATCGGGCAATGGTACTACTAGCTCCTCGTGCCGAAAAATAGCCATCTGTAACACTAAAAACAGGTTGACGAGTCCAAGGCTCTGTTTCACCCGCGGGTATCTCTCCGCGACGTGATCGGAAAAATCGAAATGCAAGTTCCTTGACGAGAATTGGAGCACGTAGCAACATTTCGTTGTGAACTGATACGGAGCTACACATTCGATGTTGCCCGCCTGACTTTGCAGTTTTAAGAGCACACAAGCTAAAAATATCACAGCTATCCGAATGAAATCCCAAAGCAGAAGCAGAGTTATAACCTCGTCCCGTAGGTGAAGAAATTTTTTCCCCAAGGTCTCTCACGTGTCCCAACAGATGCCCCTTGCCATTCTGAGATACCGCCCGGCCGATATGACAACCAATTCCCCAAAAGGCCAAAGCGGTTTGATAGAGCGAACGACCCTCGGTTGGCAAACCACGTAAAAAAACAAATCCGCGGCCGTGGATTATTTCTTCACGCAATTCTTGCAATATGGGGCCAAAAGTAGGCAGTTGAAACTCTTCCTTTGTCACTCGATGCAAATCTGGCGAATTATTTCCGAGTTTCTCTACAGCATTGAGAATTTCGGAAATTTGGGTATCAGAAAGTATATACAGGTAGGCCTTCGTTTTTTCTAGCTCCTCGCGAGTCCATGCAGAAGGGCCTATTATCGGCTTCATCAAATCCGCAGTGGTATGTTGTCGGCTCGTTGGTTTCCATGGATTGGCAATCATTAAATATACCTAATGTATATCCTCATCAAAATTTTAGAGCACACTTTGACCCTAAGCTGCCTCTTGCGCAATATTTCTAAGAACATACTGGAGAATGCCACCATGCCGATAATACTCAACTTCATCCAATGTATCTATTCGGCACCTTGTAATAATT
The DNA here is from genome assembly GCA_002712335.1 of Rhodospirillaceae bacterium. The sequence continues at coordinate 53,982 of PATI01000004.1, forward strand.
TCGTTAACCTCTCCGTCGACGCCGGTGATCTTCACTGGTATATCCATACCAGGCGTAATACCGTCAGCAATTCCAGTTATATCAAAAATTTCTGTCCCATTGAGATTAAGAGTTTTACGGTTTTGGCCATCTTTAAACTCTAGGGGCATAACGCCCATACCAATAAGATTAGACCGGTGAATTCGCTCAAAACTCTCTACAATCGCTGCCCGAATCCCAAGTAAATTTGGACCCTTGGCGGCCCAATCACGGGAAGAACCCATGCCATAATCTTTCCCCGCCACGACCACAAGAGGTACCCCTTCATTTTGATATAGAACCGAAGCTTCATAAACCGACATTTCCTTTCCGCTCGGCAAATGTCTGGTAAAACCTCCTTCAGTACCGGGTACCATTTCATTTCGAATACGAATATTGGCGAATGTACCCCGGGTCATCACTTCAAAATTTCCACGACGGGCGCCATAGGAGTTGAACTCATCAGGTCTAATTTGCCTTTCCAGCAGAAAACCTCCCGCAGGGCTAGTTTTAGGAAATCCCCCTGCTGGCGAAATATGATCCGTCGTTACCGAATCACCCATTTTAAGCAGTATGCGAGCATTTTGAATATCACTTAATGGGGCAGGCTCTGGTCCCATACCCTCAAAAAAAGGTGGGTATTGAACATAAGTAGATCCGGAATTCCACGCATAGGTCTCTCCTTGGGGCACGCCCATTCTATTCCAAGCTTCAGAACCGTTACCAACGTTCTCATAGCGATTACGAAACATCTCAGGGGTTATACTTGCTCTTATAGTATCCTGAATTTCTTTATTGCTGGGCCAGATATCTCGAAGATAAACTGGTTTACCATCTAAACCCTCACCCAAGGGATCCTTGGACAAATTAATTTTTAACGAACCTGCCAACGCATAAGCAACGACTAATGGTGGGGAAGCCAAATAATTGGCCTTGACTTGCTGATGCACACGACCCTCAAAATTGCGATTTCCTGAAAGTACGGCGCCAGCCACTAGATTACCTTCGTCAATGGCATCTGCCACAGGTCCTATTAAGGGGCCGGAATTTCCAATGCAAGTCGTACAACCATATCCCACAACGTTGAATCCCAACGCGTTAAGATCCTCCTGAAGACCCGCAGCACTAAGGTAATCCGAAACTACCTGACTGCCCGGCGCCAGTGACGTCTTCACCCAAGGCTTAACTTTCATGCCCTTGCTTACAGCATTTCGCGCAACCAACCCTGCCGCTATGAGAACGGAAGGATTGGAAGTATTGGTGCAACTCGTAATTGCTGCTATAGCGACAGCACCATCATCTAATCTATAATCTTCTCCCTTTACAGCAGTCGTCCCTTTACTTTTATCCCAACTAGGTAATTCATTAGCAAAATTATTTGGCATCTCGGAGAGACTAACGCGGTCTTGTGGCCGGCGTGGTCCTGCCAGACTTGGCTCAACCGTCGAAATATCGAGTTCTAATGTATCTGTAAAAATTGGATCCACTGACCCCGCATCGCGCCACATGCCTTGCGCCTTAGCATAAGCTTCCACCAAAGCTACTTGATCTTCCTCACGTCCCGTCGACTTTAGAAAGCTAATTGTCTCAGCATCGATCGGAAAGAATCCACATGTAGCCCCATACTCCGGCGCCATATTCCCGATAGTCGCCCGATCCGGAAGACTAAGATTATCGACGCCGGGACCAAAAAATTCTACAAACTTAGAAACTACACCCTTGGCTCTTAGCATTTGAGTAACCGTAAGAACTAAGTCAGTTGCCGTCGTGCCCTCGGTAAGGGCCCCTGTAAGTTTAAATCCTATGACTTGCGGTAATAACATTGAAATAGGCTGCCCTAGCATTGCAGCCTCTGCTTCAATTCCACCACAACCCCAGCCTAAAACCGCCAAACCATTAACCATCGTTGTATGGCTATCGGTACCAACTAAAGTATCAGGATATGCAATAACCTTTCCATTTTCTTCAGTTGTCCATACCGTCTTCGCAAGATATTCGAGGTTTACTTGATGGCAAATGCCCATACCTGGTGGAACCACTCGGAAGTTAGAAAAGGCATTTTGTCCCCATCTAAGGAATTCGTAGCGTTCCTGATTGCGCGCAAATTCTAGGTCAACATTTTTATCAAATGCATCTGGAGTCCCAAAATTATCAATCATCACTGAATGGTCAATGACCAAGTCAACCGGACAAAGAGGATTAATTTTTTGGACATCACCACCAATTTTCACCATTGCCTCACGCATTGCAGCGAGATCAACAACGGCTGGCACACCGGTTAAATCTTGTAATAAAACCCGAGCTGGGCGAAAGGCAATTTCATTACTATCAGTCGAAGTACCATTCCACTTAGCAGCGGCCCTGATATCATCCTCAGTAACAGTTCGCCCGTCCTCATACCGCAGTAAATTCTCTAGAAGCACTTTCATTGAAAAAGGTAATCGAGAGATATCACCCAAGCCTTTTTTCTCTGCTGTCTGAAGACTAAAGTAATCGTAATTATTACCTTTTATCGATAGTGTGCCACGCACACCTAAACTATCTTTACCGGTAACCCCCACTGCGGTCTCCTTATATTATTAGTTATAATAAACCAAACCTAAAACACCATCGCGCATAATTAACGCTCAAACTTCCTACTTCTCAAGCGAAACGTTTAAAGAAAAGCACCTCTTTATAAATAATTTAGCATTTTACTACAAATTTAGGCTCATTCCGACCTTCGCTAGAAAAAATCTTTTCAACATTAATATGAAAGACCCCGCCAACGGAATGTTTCCCAGACTATTCAATCAACAAAAATATCAGCTGGTGTCGTCCTAGATCTCCGGCTAAAATCCGTTGGCTTTTATGCTCGCCACATCATAATTTGAAAAAATATTAAAAATATTTGGTTTGCAAAAAGGATTAAACACTCAGTAAGTGATAATATAATGCAATTTTTTGGAGAAAATTTATCTTGTATCCGTGGAGAACGTGTAGTTTTTTCCAGGCTAAATTTTCATGTAAAACAGGGTAACACGCTAATTATTACTGGCAGTAATGGATCTGGAAAAACCAGCCTTCTCCGCCTAATGGCCGGACTAACAACTCCAGAAAGCGGCTATATTAGTTGGGAAGATGACCCCATTTTAGCAAAACCGGAAGATCATTCGGATCGCCTCCACTATATCGGACACCTTAACGCTCTAAAATCAACAATTTCAGTTTTAGAAAATATTAAATCCTGGTCTTACTTACATGGCGGCAATGCGAAAAATGTGATTAATGCTATTAAAAGTTTAAACCTAGATCGCCTGAAAGATATTCCTTGTAGATATTTATCATCAGGTCAGAAACAGCGAGTAACATTAGCACGATTGATTGCCAGTGAGGCCCCATTGTGGTTGTTGGACGAACCCACAAATACCTTAGATCAAAATTCAATCGACCTCCTTCACTCGCTTATTAATAAGCACTTGGAAAAAGGGGGAATGTTAATTATTGCAACCAATACCGAGCTCCAAGTGGAGAAATACAAGGAACTAAAAATGGGCGACTTCTCTGCGGTCCATGAGATTTTGACGAGCGATAAATAATGCGTATCTCAATCTTAATTTTACAGCGTGAAGTTCGGTTAGCATTCAATCAGCTAGGCGATAACGCCATTATCGTATTGTTTTTCATACTTGCCGCAATTTTATTTCCTTTGGGAGTGGGCCCCGAGCCAAAATTCCTAGCCGATCTAGCTCCCGGCATTTTATGGGTGATAGCATTGTTAGCTAGCCTGCTCTCTTTTGAAAAACTATTTTCAAGTGACTTCGAAGACGGGAGCCTAGAGCAACTTGCGCTTACTTCCGCCCCCTTAGAGATTGTTGTGCTGGCGAAAGCTGCTGCCCACTGGCTAACTACTGGGATCCCGATAATGATCTTAACACCTTTAATCGCAGTTTTTTACCAAATGCCACTCTCAGGTTACAATATACTTCTAGTTTCTATGGTACTTGGCACTCCCACAATGAGCTTAATAGGTACGGTCGGTGCTGCACTGACGTTAGGATCTAAGCGAGGTAATGTTCTAATTTCTTTATTAGTCGTCCCACTTATTATACCAGTTTTAATATTTGGAACTGCAGCAATTGAAGCTGCAATCAACAATTACCCAACAACGCAGCATCTGATGTTATTAGGGGCCTTCTTTCTCATTGCACTAGTTTTTAGTCCAATTGCCACTGCATCCGCACTTCGCCACGCTCTTGAATAATTTAATGTTAACACAATGTTTGAGTTTATGGTTTAAAAAATAAACGGTAATGATCAAATCACTTAAAAATACATTTAAGCTTGCTCTCTTAGACCTAATACGTTTTTTTCTATTAGAAAGTTCTACGATTGTCAGGCTTAATTCACCATTTCAGACAATAGGTAATGATGAAAAAGTACGCTAATCCTGCCCGTTTTAACCGCCTTGCAACAAAACTAATACCGTGGCTTGCCTGGCCTGCAGGGCTATGTATTTCACTGGGGGTTTTCCTAGGACTTTTCAATTCTCCACCGGATTATCAACAAGGAGAAACAGTGAGGATAATGTATATACACGTGCCATCAGCTTGGATGGCCTTATTCATATATACAACCATGTCCATTGCGTGTGCGAGCGGTCTTGTATGGAAGCATCCGCTTGCTCATATCTCAGCGAGAGCGGCAGCTCCCATCGGGGCTTGTTTTACATTTCTATGTTTATTAACTGGCTCGTTATGGGGCAAACCGATGTGGGGTGCCTGGTGGGTTTGGGATGCAAGGCTTACGTCGGTTTTAATTCTTTTTTTTCTATATCTTGGATTTATTGCCCTCCATCACGCATTTGAAGATCCGGCAAGGGGTGAACGTTCAGCAGCTGTATTAGCAATTGTTGGTATTATCAACGTACCTATTATTAAATTTTCAGTAGATTGGTGGAATACTCTTCATCAGCCGGCAAGTGTCCTAAAATTATCTGGGCCGGAGATTCACTCCACGATGCTATACCCACTTTTAATTATGGCCACTGGGTTCATGCTTTATTTCAGTGTGATACTCATACTTAGAATGAGAACCCTAATGTTAGAGCGCCGTATTCGAATTATGCGAATAAATAATATTTATCAAACGGCGACAAAGGAGAAGAACTGAAATGGCCTTAAACTTAGATTTTTTATCCATGGGCAATTACGGAATATTTGTATGGCTTACCTATGGTGCCGCTACCATCATTCTTTTTAGCCTTTTATATATTTCTATTCGAACATGGCAACAAATCAGCGCTGAAGGCAAAACCCTGGAAGCTGAACTAACATATAAGAACGGCAAAGCTGAATAGAATAAAATCGGAGTATGGATTGACACGCAAACGACGTCGTTTTTATTTCTTAATATCATGTATGATCACTTTATGTATTGCTGCGGCGCTAGTCCTGACCGCTATTGAGGACAAAATTACCTTTTTTTACAGCCCAACAGATTTAGTATTGAAAAAAAATATGCCAAATGCCCAACAAATACGCATTGGTGGTTTGGTTAAAAGAGATAGCTGGAAAAAACCTTTTAATGGCCTCACTCATAAATTCATTATTACAGATTTGCAATACGACATTCTGGTTTCTTTCAAAGGCATTATTCCAGATATTTTTCGCGAGGGGCAAGGTGTGGTTGTATTGGGTAGGCTAACCGAAAATGGTGTATTTCAAGCAAGTGAAGTACTTGCAAAACATGATGAAAGATATATGCCTCCAGAAGTTGCCGACGCTCTGAAAAAATCAGGCAAGTGGGAAGGAAACAAGGTTAAACAATAATGGCAGCAGAGATAGGACATTTTGCACTCTTGCTAGCTCTAATCATAAGCATTATCCAAGTAATTGTCCCTTTAACTGGCACAGAAAAAAAGATAGTGGGTTTGACTACTTTTGCTAGACCCGCTGCGCGAGGTCAATTTCTATTTATTATTATCGCATTTTCCTGCCTCATGTATTTATACGTTGTCTCCGATTTCTCGGTGGCAAATGTCGCCTACAATTCTCATACATCAAAACCACTTATTTATAAAATAACAGGAGTTTGGGGAAATCACGAGGGCTCTATGTTGCTATGGGTAGCAATTCTCTCACTTTTTGGATTGGGAGTATCTGAACTAGGCAAGGGGTTGCCTCCATTTTTACGGGCTCGTGTATTGGCAATTCAGGGATTAATAGGTGGTTTATTTTTAGCCTTTATTATCTTTACCTCGAACCCATTTGAAAGGCTTGACCCGGCACCACTAGAAGGACAGGGTCTCAATCCGATACTACAGGACCCGGGGCTCGCCTTTCATCCTCCTTTACTATATTTGGGTTATGTAGGGTTTTCGATTGTATTCTCTTTTGCCGTTGCCGCTCTGATTGAAGGACGTGTCGATGCTGCCTGGGGTCGTTGGATTCGGCCTTGGACTTTATCCGCTTGGTGTGCTCTTACCGCCGGAATTGCGTTGGGCAGCTGGTGGGCATATTACGAATTAGGTTGGGGTGGTTGGTGGTTTTGGGATCCAGTTGAAAATGCATCTTTTATTCCATGGCTGGTGGGAACCGCACTACTGCATTCAGCCATAGTCGTCGAAAAACGTAATGCGTTAAAAACCTGGACAATTTTACTAGCAATTCTAGCATTCTCGATGTCTTTATTAGGAACCTTCCTAGTACGCTCAGGAATTTTGACTTCGGTTCATACCTTTGCTAGTGACCCAGAGCGCGGTGTTTTTATTTTATGTCTTCTGGTTTTTTTAATTGGTGGTTCATTGATACTTTTTGCAATTAGATCACCCAAACTAAAAGGCGGCGGTCTGTTCGCACCAATATCGCGCGAAAGTGCGCTGGTTCTAAATAACCTCCTCTTAACGACCAGTGCCTCTGTAGTTCTATTGGGTACGTTATATCCTCTAATTCTTGACGCATTAGGTGGAGGAAAAGTATCTGTTGGCGCACCATTTTTTAATGCTACTTTTATTCCCTTAATTACTCCAGCAATGCTGGCCGCTGTCATAGGCGCAAAGCTGACATGGAAACGGTCTGACCTTGGATCAGTTCTCTTACGTTTAAAATTTGCCTTTTTAAGCACCATACTCGTTATTATTGCAAGCGCCTGGATAGCCGGTAGTCTAGACGATATTCTCGCCGCATTCGGTTTCGGAATTTCCGCATGGCTTATCATTGGAAGTATTACTGAACTTGCCGAAAAAATCTCTCTATTTCGGGGACCATTTTCAAATACTTTGAAGCGGGCCATCGGATTGCCTCGGTCATTTTGGGGTATGGCAATTGCCCATTCCGCCTTGGGCATTATGGTCGCCGGAATTACAGCTTCCTCTGCATGGAAAATTGAAAAAATCCAGATGATGGGCCCAGGCGATACAATTTCAATTGCCGGTTACAATGTGAATTTTCAGGGAACTCGGCAAATTAGCGGTCCCAACTACAAAGCAGAACGAGGTACTTTCAAGGTCTTTAAGTTAGGGCGGCATATAGCCACCCTATCACCAGAAAAACGAGAATATCCCGTTGAACGCGGCCAAACTACTGAGGCTAGCATTAAAACAATGTTCACCGGAGACCTTTATATAGTGCTAGGAGAAAGAAGCTCAGCATCAGGCAAGTTTAGTACAAACTGGAGTACGCGCATCTATTTCAATCCACTAGTCGTCTGGATATGGGGAGGGGCAATTCTGATGGCTTTTGGTGGTCTCATTTCTCTCACAGACAGACGATATCGCATTGGAGCACCAACCGCTGCCAGACCTTTTAAAGACGCACCCGAAGGCAGATGACATGAAATTCAATTTGCGTTGGAGCTACTTCTTACCAGCGATACTGCTCCTCACACTAGCCCTAATTTTCTCGGTGTATTTAGAAAAAATCAAAAGTGGAAAATCCATAAGGGATGTACCATCAGCGATGATAGGTAAATCAGTCCCCAGTTTTAAACTTCCCGGAATTGAAGGCATTGGCGAAGGCTTTAGTAGTAAAGTTTTAAAAGGAAAAACCACCCTGGTTAATATATGGGCTAGCTGGTGCCAACCCTGCCACTTGGAACATAAATATTTAATGAAGCTCGCTAAACAGGGGGTTTGGATTTATAGCATAAACTATAAAGATACTCCTCAAGCAGCCAGATTATTTTTAACTAAACTTGGAAATCCATATAAATCAATTGGAGCAGATCTTACAGGAAGAGTGACTATTGATTGGGGTGTCTACGGATACCCAGAAACCTTTATCATCGACAAAAATGGTTATATTCGATATCGGCATATAGGACCAATTATGAACGATGATTTAACACAAAAAATAATCCCGATGATTAAGAGTCTTAACAAATGAAAACCAAGTGTCTTATCGCCGTTTTCATAATGATGTTCACCCCGATGAAGACCTCAATTGCCATTGAACCCAGTGAAATTTTTAAAGATCCTGTACTTGAGCAACGCGCGCGTAATTTAAGCCAAGGTCTGCGCTGCTTAGTTTGTCAGAATCAGTCCATAGACGACTCCAACGCCGACCTCGCTCGAGATTTGCGGTTGGTTGTCCGTGAACGCCTGAAATTAGGATATACAAATGACCAAGTATTGGATTTTGTGGTTTCCAGATACGGTGAATTCGTGCTGTTGAGACCACGTTTAAATACCCGAACCGCTCTCCTTTGGTTATCACCAGTTCTTATTCTCTCTTTTGGAATTATAGGGATCATTATCTGGTTTCGTCGACGAAATTTAATCGAAATTAATAATTTAAGTTCCAAAGAGGAGAAAAAAGTTCTCTGCCTGCTGAGCAAAAACTCTAATAGTAAAAACGGTGGATAAGACACTCGTTATGTTATGGATAATCCTCATTATTATGACAATAAGCGCTTTAGCCATCATACTTATACCTTATTTCAAAAACCAACAACTTGATCGTAAATCTATAGAATATATTGCAAGATTTTATCGAGGCCAGCTTCGAGAGCTAGAATCGGATATTGAACGAGGCATGATTGGTAAAGAGACAGCAAAGACTGCGCGCACAGAAATAGAAAGAAATTTACTTGCGGAAAATTCTAAAGAAATATTTGAGGAACATACTGAAAACACAATTTCAAGAAAATTCATTTTTGTAATTATATTATTTATGGTCCCTTTCTTAAGCTTCGGACTTTATGGCATCACTGGGTCACCTAACTTACCCAGTCAACTATATAACTATCCCAAAGAAACAAATAAAACTCACTCGGATAAATTAAAAACAAAGTTAGAAAAATTTATTTCCATACTTAATAGCCGATTGCAGGAAAACCCAAACGATTTTAAGAGTTGGCAATTGTACGCCCGTTCTTTAGGTCTCTTAGGACACTATAAGGATGCTATTGCCGCTTACAATCGAGCTATTACCTTAGCTCCTAGAGGCACTAACCTTTTTTCAGAATTAGCAGAAGCGCAAATTAATGCCGCCAACGGCACCGTTGACAAGTTTGCGAGAATAAATCTTGAAAAATCTTTAACTCTAGACCCATTCCACCCACTTACGCGCTATTATGTTGGACTCGCAGCCAAGCAAGCGGGGAAACTTGAAGATGCCCTTAAGATTTGGTTAGAACTGCAAATAAGTATAAATAAAAACGTTCATTGGAGAAAAATACTTACGGAACAAGTCACCAGATTATCTAAAACAATGGGAATATCTGAAAAAACATTGGCAAGCATGCGTAAAAACATGAAAGATAAAATTCAAAGGAAAATTAAATAGCTAACGCACTACCCCAAGAACTACCCCCCTAAATGCTAGCCACCCTGAATTTTTTTATTTAGAAGAGCCTCGCCCATGCTTTCTCCTAAGTTCCACTCTGCAAAATTTTCAGGTGTTGACGCCCATTCACGCGGCACCCAATCATCATCAACAACATCAGAGTCAAAATCATACTCTGCTGCCCCGCCACATGGATTTTTAAAATACCAAAAATAACAAGAAGAAATTGGGTGCCGGCCTGGTCCCATCATGGTGTCCCAACCCTTGCGGGTCATGTTATTCCCACCACCAAAAAATTCATGGATTGACCCGAGTTCAAATGCAAGGTGATGAAACTCTCGTTTTCCTGCACCAGAATCCAATAAAAAAACGTTGTGATGATTGTTGGCATCCGCGCACCGCATAAAATAGCCGCGTCCCGGATAAGAATCCGTTAATTTAAAACCTAACTTTTGTATATAGAAGTCTTTATGCGGCTCCAGTTGATCAGTCATAAATGCGATATGTGAGATAATTAGTGGCGATGCAGAACTATATGATTGACCCCGTCGGTTTAGCCGTTTGATATTTCCTGGAATATTTATTTCTGCATTAGGAACAATCACTTGCTTGCATTTTGAAGGTCTGAATGCAATTCCAAATCCCATTGGATCAACACCATGCAGAGTTCCGTCTGCATCAATAGAGATATCCCCTTCCTCTTTAAGTATTGTTTGCAATGAATAAATATCGTCGAGAGAGGCCACACCAAATGTTACTTCGCGCATTGTAGCTGTCTTATTGGGTCCGACTGGAGGCGGTAAATTTGGTAAATCGTAAGGGGTTAACTCAATTTCTGCCCCATTTAAAGTCGAAAATAAGACCTTCCTTTCCTTTGAAATCTCTGATTTAAGACCAAAATCATTCCAAAAATTGCTGGCGACTTCGAGATCATCAACTCCATAAGTTACTCTCTCAATACCAGTGTGATGCATTTATCCCTCAGCAATTGAATTAGAGAAAATAGTTAGTGTGAAAGAATGAATTTAATAAATCATTCCTAAATTTATACACCTACTTTGATCTCTTTAATAAACAGATATTTCATTAACATAAGTCTTGAAACATTTTTTGATCCGTATCAAATAAGTTGCCATCCTTAAAAACCTTAGATGGAATATAGGTGTGAGACAGGGTAATTTCCTTCCCCTCCGAATCTGAGATCGTATGCTCGGTAGCGCTTACTTTTAATACGGTAATATCGGCTATGCTACCTTCAGCAAGGGTACCAATTTCATCATTGGACCTAAGAAGAACAGCAGGTGTATATGTCAAGCATTTAACTGCTTCCTCTAGGGGCAACCCCAATTGAACCAACCTGTTAAAGGCCCCTGCTAGGCTGTAATCTAATCTAGAAAAATCGTGAAACGCATTAAAATCACCGTGCAGATCACTACTAATTGTATGCGGCGGATATCCTCCCTCTAACATCATCTTAGCTATTCTATATGAAAAGTTAATTCCGTATCCAACATCAAATTTTATCCCCCGATCATATGCTTCCTGCACAAACTCTGGGATTATTTTAGAAGCACCAACAACACCATCGGGCATGTTACTGTATGCATGCGCCACAATATCTCCTGGGCGTAGAAGCTTCAGAGCTTTTTTAATAACTGATCTAGGCTCAGGACGATTGACCTTACTAACGGGAAACAATTCTCCTGTATGGACGTAAATAGGTATATTGCATTTTTCCCCGGCGTTTATTGCTTGTTCGAGTACGGTAGTATCCCAATGAGATAAGCCTCCGGACTCTCCATGGGATTTTATACCGCAAATCATTTCCGGATACTGGTGGTAAACTTTTACAATTTCCTCTTCACGAGTCATCTGCGGGCTATGCAGGGTAGTCCCTTCCATTCCACCCATTAATGCGCCGGCAAGATTTGCCGAAACAAAGCAACGCACATCCGTAATAGCTTTATTTCGAATAAAAGCTTCAAAGCCTCCAACTGTCCACGGACCAGCACTACCCTGATCAACTATGGTTGTAGCTCCTGATAAAATACCTGCCTTATCGGGAGATATACCAAAATTAGTTACCCATTCATAAACATGAACATGCAAATCAATGAAGCCGGGACAAACAATTTCATTTCTAAAATTAATAGGGTTTTGGGAATCGATTGGTGAGATAATTTTGGTATCAAATAATCCTATCTTGCCATTCTTAATTCCAATAGTGGCTGGACCAAAGTAATTGGTAGCTGGATCGCATACGTTCTGAGCGGTTATTACCGTATCAAATGCCGTCATAATTGATTTTCTGAATTAGCAAACTCCAATAATGTAGCACACAATACCTGAGCACCTGAAAATATATCTCTTTGGTTTGTAAATTCACTGACATTGTGGCTAACGCCATTGCATGAAGGAACAAAAATCATGCCCGAAGGACAAAAATAACTCATTTGTCTAGCGTCATGTCCCGCACCGGAAAATATACGGCGACATGGCAAATCAAGTTTTTTTGACTCAGTCTCAATAACGTCTATAACCTTTTCGTTAAAGTTGATGGTATCCGCTTCTGCAATGCACCGTACCTCAGATGAACATTGAGACACAGTTTGATCTACAAGTTTTCGTACTCGGCCCTCACATTCAATTAGAATAGCTGTGTCTGGGTGGCGCAAATCTATCGAGAATTCAACTTCGCTAGAGACGACCGATGGCACATTGGGTTCTATATTTAACATGCCCACCGTGAAACGAATGTCTTTTATTTTTGAAAAAACGTTATACAATTTCTCAATGATTCTTGACGCCTCTTCAATCGCGTCCTTTCTCAGGTGGTATGGTGTTGTGCCAGCATGTGCTTCATCACCCATAATTTTCACGCGCATACGCCTCACACCTTGTATTCCGGTAACGGCACCGATAGGTATATCTTCACTTTCTAAAATTGGACCTTGTTCAATATGTGCTTCTATAAAACAGTAGACCTCTCTTCCGAGAGATACTCTCTTGATAGTGGGTAAATGATCTTGAAGTTTCAGAAGCTCTTCCTCAACCGACACACCTAATTTATCCTTCACAGCTTTAATATCTGCTAATGGTTTTACTCCCACATATGCTTCTGACCCCATCATACCTGGAGCAAAACGTGAGCCTTCCTCGTTCATCCACGCAACAATTTCAATATTTCTCTTATGAGAAATATTAGAATTAATAATTGCCCGCGCTGCCTCCAACCCCGCAACCACACCATAAGCTCCGTCAAACTTTCCACCAGTAGGTTGTGTATCCAAGTGAGAACCGGTCATAACCGCAGGCAATTCCGGTTCAGAACCTTCAAGACAAAAGAAAAGATTTCCTGCCTCATCAGCGGCGACACTTAACCCGTAGGCCTCTGCCCAGGTTATGCATAAATCACGTGCAGCAAATTCCTCAGGTGTAAGGGCTTGGCGGTTAACCCCCCCACCTTCGATTGCTCCAATCTCAGCCAGCTCCATTAAATTCGACCAGAGTCTTTCAGTATTAATATGCTCCGCAGGAGTCATGTGTCGCTCTTAAATTTATTTTAATCCAGAAAGTAAGGCAGATTTACCCAAATAATCCTGTTTTGCAGACCAGTCCCCGGATTCTACCATAGCCAAGAACTCAACCAACATTAAATTAGTTAATGTTGGTTCTTCCAAATTAACAGTGTGACCAGTTCGAGGTAATATGCAAAGACCGGACCTTGGCAGGGTGCGTTTAAGAAATATCGATGGCTCAATGCACCAATCATCTTCATCACCCACCACAACAAGAGCAGGAAGATTCACTTTAATAATTTGTTCCTCCAGATCATAAAGCGAAGGCCGCTTTCGTTGAACGCCCAACATTGTCAGGGCTGCACCCTCTTCGGAATGACTGGCCAAACGCTCCTTAAAAGCTTGCCACCCCTTCAAATCCTTGTTTTTAAATTGTTGTCTGAATACTCCATTTGCATACTGCTCAGCCATTGCCTCTGAGCCAATTTCACGATATTTCTCTGCTAACATTTCAGAGTCTTTGGCATAGGCATCCTGTTGATCCTTAGGTGCACCATATCCACATGATATCAATGCAATAGATAGTGCATTTTCCGGATACAAGATTGCAAAATGAAGTGCCGCAAACGCTCCCATGGAACAACCCACAATATGCGCCGATTGCAGTGAATACCCGTCCAGCACTGCCTTAATATCTTCCGCTGCAATTTTTTGCGAGTACTGTTCTGGTTCCTCGGGGACCCCTGAAGGCGGATATCCCCGCGCGTTAAAAGTTATACATTTATACCGCCTTGAAAGGGCTGCAATTTGCATCGACCAACTTTCAAGATTGTCAGCAAATTCATGCACAAAAATAATTGCAGGGCCTTTTCCATGTGCTTCCGTGTATAGTTTTGTGCCATTTGTTTCAATGAAGGTCATGCTCAAATGGCCTTTACTTGTCCACCGTCTATGTCAAAGGATGCACCCGTGATATAGGTAGCCTTATTAGATGCGAGAAATACAACCATAGCTGCTAGCTCGTCTGGTTCTCCGTAGCGTTTTAAAACGGTTTCTGCTGTAAGTATGGCCGTAGCCTCTTTTACTGAGATGTTATCCTCCTTTGCTTTTTCCTCAGCGAGATAGATCATCCGGTCCGTGGCAAAAGGCCCAGGATTAACAACATTACATAAAATACCATCCGGAGCGCCCTCCTCCGACAAGGCCTTACTAATATTTTGAAGTGCTGCATTAGAGAACCCCGCCGTAATTGCATGAGCGTGGGGTTGGCGACCATGCGTACCTGCCATAAAGAGAATTCGGCCCCCTTTGCCAGTTGATTGCATTACCCCAAAAGCCTGCCGGGCTAATCTAATTTGTGCAAAAATTTTAGTCTCTGCTGCCTGACGCCACATATCATCTGTCATTTCGAGAAATGGCGCCGTTGCCGCCCCAGCCGAATTGGCAATCAGGACGTCCAGACCGTGTTTATCGGAAACCATCTCAATCATAGCAGTCGATTGTTCAGCTGATGTTACATCACATATACAGCCCTCAACAAGGCCGGGCGTTTCTTCATTTAATTTATTAATAGCGCGGTTGACCTTCTCTTCATTACGCCCCGAAAGCGTTACGATCGCCCCCTCTAACGCAAACATTCGCGCTATTGAATATCCTAAACCACTACTAGCTGCGCTGACGATTACTGATTTTTTATCGAGTCCTAAATCCATTATTTGCCCCGCTTTCAAATTCTATAATTATTTCATTAATTTGTTATTGTACCCGCACATTTTTCAAAAACCCTCGGGAATTCATCACAAAAACGCTCGACCCAATTTTCGGGCACCGTTGTCGAAATTTTAAGAAATAAATCTTTCAAGGTTTCACTATGATAGTCTGACGTTCGTATAAAAAACCCGCTTTTCAGCAGCTCATCAGCAATAGTATTTGCAGAGCACCCACTTTCCTGGCAGTCAACCGCCAAAAAATTTCCATTGGATGGATATACAACCGTTTCAAACCCCCCCAAAGTCCCCAGCATTTTTTGAATTGAATCCTGATTACGCCTTTGTATGCGGTTAACATCTTCCATCCATTCACCCTTAACCTCGAATGCTGCTATTGCAGCGAGCTGCCCAAGAATATTTGAACCGAGGATGTTTGGCTGATCTTTAATTAAATGTGTGAACAACATGTCATCGGCTACTATTGCGCCGGTCCTGAGACCCGCTATGCCGAGCCATTTACTAAAACTATAAGTCGTAATCGTTTTCTCAGGGTAAATGTCTCGTACCAAATGATGATCGAAGGCAAAATCACGATAAGTGCAATCATGCACAATGAGAGCTCCGTGTTTCTTGGCGGTATGAGCAATTTCAATTATCTCCTCCAATCCATAGCACGAACCAAGCGGGTTAAGCGGATCTATCAAATAAATAATAGCTTTTTCTGATTGAGATAGCTGACTATCAAGCGCCTTGGCATCGATTTTATACTTTTTATTTTGATCATATATTGGAATTTGGGCGATTTTGGCCCCTTCATTCTGACTAAAATTTAAAGGCCATACCCAAGTGGGATCACTGGTGATCAGAGTGGTTTTCGTATTGCTTAAGCGCTTACACACAAGATACAGACCTTCAACAGCACCATCCGTAATGAGCACCTGCGTGCCATTAGAGACCTTATCACCTAGTAAATCATTGAGTACTTGTTCGCGAAGTTTCTCCATGCCCTGGGGTGGAGCGTAAAGATTATAGCTCTGTTCATTTATACCTTTAAGAAGAGCTTCTTTTACCTTCGGATGCGCAGGCAAGTGGTTCGTATTCTGACCCATCCAAAATATGTCCTGAGACTTGTGTAAATCATCAAAACTTTGTGTCGTCTGAATTACCATTTTACAATTCTATAGCGTGCTTAGGAAGCCGAGACACCGGAGAATATTCGGAGAAAAATGAATTCAATACAAACGAGACCGGTGAATAAAATTAAACCGACGATTAACAAAAAGGTTATCGCTGATAACGCTAGGGCAGTTTCAAGGCCAGAAGCGGCAAAGCTTATTAAATAACCAATTCCGGATTGAGCAGTTACAAATTCACCAACAACAACCCCAATAATTGTAAGCGTAAGACCAATTCGCAATCCGGTAAAAATCAACGGCAAAGCGAAAGGCAAACGTACCGCAAAGAAAGTTTGCCAACGACCGGCTGTGAGTGACTGGCAAAGTTTTAAATATGTATCTCCTGTATTAAGGAGCCCTGTAGAGGAAGCGACAACAATTGGAAATAATGAAAGGCACATCCCGTAAGCCAAGCGGGCCTCGGTCCCTACACCAAACCATAGTATAAACAAGGGAGCGAGAGCGATAGTGGGTATCAGGTTGAATAACACAAGGTTAGGAAAAATTGCCCGACGGGCGAAATAAGAAATTGTTATTAGACAGGAGACCGAAAGCCCTAAAATTGTAGAAAAAATAAATGCTAAAAAACACTCGTAAAGTGTTCCCAAGGCATGACCCCACATAAAATTACGTTGTGCAATGAAGAGGGCAACAACATCCCCAGGCGGCGGCAGGATTACCGTAGGCACAAACTTTTGATCAACCAAATGTTGCCAGAAAAAAACAACGAGAGAAAAAAAAGCGATTGGAAGAATTATTTGCCGGGCATTGGCAAATAAATTGGATCGCGCTTTACTCAAAAATAATTCTAGCATTTCTCTGTTCGATGTCTTTCTTAAATATTTTTCATTTATTTATTGCCAAACCAAATCTGTAGTCGATAGCTGGCGAAAGCTATCAAAGAATAGAAGAAGAGACCCACAATACACAAAAACAAAACTGTCGCCAGCATCAGGTCCGTTTGCAGCTTTCCAAATGCAACTAAAATTAAAAATCCAAGCCCCTGTGAGGAAGTAATAAACTCACCTACAATCACTCCGATCATAGCCATTGTAATACTCATCTTCATGGCACTTATCAGATAAGGTAGCGCAAAAGGGAACCTCACCAGAAATAGTGTCTGTAATTTTGAAGCGGTCAGAGACTCGCATAGTTTCAAAAGGGATGGATCGGTATTCTTAAGGCCGGCTGTCATACTGATAATGATAGGAAAAATACTAATAAAAACCGCAAAACCCAGCCGCGACTCAAATTCAATGCCAAGCCAAAGAACAAACATCGGAGCCCAAGCTATTTTAGGGACAATTTGAAATCCCACTATATTGGGATAAAGAGCCTCCTTGGCCCACGTCGACCACGTCATCAAAAGCGCCAGTGTAAGCCCTATAACACTGGCAAGCAGGAAACCACCAAGTGCAACCGAGGCGGTTGGCAGAATATTCTTAATTAAAAGGTCCCAGTTATCAAATATTGCAATAACTATCGCGCTAGGTCTTGGCAGAATAGACTTTGGATAATTTGTGTACCAAACAACAAATTCCCAAATGGCGATAACTGTAAAAAATAATAAAAACGGGAGAAAGCCGTCACGAACAGCCGTTAAAACTCTATTTTGGGGATTTGGCAAAGCACTCATTACTGTATTTCTTCAACTATTAATGCTGCGAGTCAATTTTGCCACGCAAATAGGCACAAATTTTGTTGAACTCCGGTGTTTCAACAAGTGAGAAATCTCGGGGCCGGTCAAATGGAACCTCCAAGTTTTCAATAATTCTTCCTGGCCGTGCACTCATAACCAACACTCGGTCAGAAAGAAACACCGCCTCTCTTATACTGTGGGTTACAAAAAGACCGGTTTTTTTGAATTCCTGCCATAAGTCCATTAGGACCTGATTCATTTCATCCCGAGTTATCGCATCAAGCGCACTGAATGGTTCATCCATCAGAAGGAGGGTCGGATCATAGAGAAGAGCTCTACAAATCGCCACACGCTGTTTCATTCCTCCAGAAAGCTGAGCGGGCTTCTTATCCAAAAATTGGTCTAAGCCAACTCGGCATAAGAGATCCTCCGCTATGGACAAATATTTTTTTCGGTCTCTCTTCAGGATCTTAACAGGAAACAAAACGTTCTCGAGTGAAGTCTTCCAAGGTAGGAGCGTTGGGTCTTGGAACATCAACCCAATATCTTCCCGAGGCTTAACCATTGATTCGCCTCCAATTGAAACACTGCCCTTAGTGGGATGCTCTAGACCGGCGATCATCATTAAAAGAGTGCTTTTTCCGCACCCGCTAGGGCCCAAAAGCGATACAAACTCACCCTCAGCAACGCTGCAGTCTATATGCTCAAGGGCAACGGTCTGATTAGGGCCGGGATTAAAAATCTTTTGGATGCCGTCCGCGTGAACATAAGCCTTGGACTCCGTAACAACTTCGATTTTACCAGATGATTCAGACATTTTTACGCACCACCCAAGAGTTTGCAGCTAAATAAATTTTTGAACACGCGGACGACCCCCTTAAATATTAACCGAGAGCCTTTGCCCCAGGCGCACCAAGTTTTTTGATAAGCGCTAACTCTTTTCCACTTATCTTATATTTATTGTCGACCATTTGGTCGAGGTGCATAATTTTGCTTAAATTAGGAGCGGGATCACCCGGTTTCCCAAGATTCTTAACAACCAGATCAACCATTCTCTGATATTTCGCCGGATCAACACTACCTAAGCCTGTAGAGGTAATTTCCGGGGTCGTCATAATATAGGTGTAAAGATCAATTTCAATCTCAAATTGCTTGCGCTTTGAAGCTGTTATTCCTGCTTCTGGCACCGCCTTGAAGAAAATTTCTTTCGCTTCTTCATGGTTGGTCATGTAGTACTTGATACCTTCCATGATAGCCTCGGTCATATCAGCACAAAGTGTCTTTTCTTTGGCATACATTTGAGGCTGTGTAATCAACATATAACCGTAAAAAGGCATGTTGAAATCTTTATAAAGGAAAGTACCAACATTGTAGCCTTTGTTGACAACATCGGGAACCACTGATGAAGCAAAACAGGAAATGAAGTCCACTTTTTTCTGAAGCATTACCCCGGTTCTGATCTTATTATCCACTTGAACCACGTTAACTTTAGACCAATCGAATCCTGCATTTTTTGCAAATAGTGGCAAGAACGGGTATTCACCTGATTTCACAACAGAACCACATTTTTTTCCTTCGAGATCTTTTGGTGTCTTGATACCAGAATCTTTTAAGAAGACGGTCCCCATTGCTGAACTGTAGCTGCAACAAGCGAGGTAAGCCAAATCAATGCCCCTAACCGTTTGCAACGAAGCAGTCGGTGCGGAAGAAATTCCGAAGTTAAATTTTCCTTGACCTATTGCTTGTGCAGATGCGGTCGAACCGAAACCACGACTGATTTTGACATCTAGTCCACGTTTTTTGAAAAACCCCTTGGCTGCTGTCGTATAGATCCATGCACTTCCTCCATTAGGAATCCATGACTGAGTAAAAGTTACTTCTTTTAGAGATTTAGCAAATGCCATTGGTGCAACACCACTCGCTAAAATAGAAGCCATACCGACGCCGGTGCCCTTAACAAACTTCCGACGGCTGACCCCTTTTGATGCTTTCTTTTTATCCATAATTTTGTTTTTCCCTCTAATTTTCAATTAAATATAACTTTATCAACGTTGAACGCCAAAATCGATGACACCCTACAAATATAAAACATGCAAGACGCGTGCCAAAGTGGCATTAATTACACAAATCAAAATGCAAGGTTTTATTCTAAAAGTCCCCCTCGAATAAAACACTGACCCGATTGAAGCATTTCGGTAGAAAACAAACAACCCAAGAGAACTCTCTTATTGTCATTAAAATAGTTTTCAGCGATTAGTAACACTTTAAATGTCTGAGAAGGTAACATTATGCCCAATATTTAAGCAGGATTTAGCAACTTTTAGAACTAGTGTACATGTTGGTGGAGGTAAGCGGATTCGAACCGCTGACCTTCTGATTGCGAACCAGACGCTCTCCCAACTGAGCTATACCCCCTGCCAATAATTGGAAAATGACGTAAGACAATGATCTATGTCAAGAAATCGTCAGCGTAGTCATCAAGCTAATCTTGAATTGGTGCAATTGGATGTTTAGATTTGTTTTAATTATACGTTTTTTTATTTATAAACCAAACAAGGAGATCCGTAACTATGATCATCATCGACCCTCTAATTCGTGTCGCGATCATAGCGGTAGATCTTTATATTTGGATTATCATAATAGGTGCAATTTTAAGTTGGCTTGTAGCATTTAACATTATTAATACGTCTAATAGTCTAGTGTATACTATAGCCGACTTTTTATACAGAATTACCGAGCCAGCCCTAAGACCGATTCGCCGGCTCATGCCAAATTTTGGAGGCATCGATATTTCACCAGTTATACTAATTCTAGGTCTGGTATTTCTTCAGATGGTTTTAGGTAATATCCACAATGCACTAATAACTGGCTAAAAAGCCTAAAATGTTAGGATACCCCCAAATGGCCGATGCTTTTATTATTGACGGCAAAAAGTTTTCAGCACAGCTTCAGGAAGATATTAAGCGACGCACAAATATTTTGAAAGAAGAACACAAAATTATTCCGGGCCTCGCAACTGTACTAGTTGGGGAGGATCCAGCTAGCGAAGTTTATGTAAAAAATAAGGAAAAAAGAATAACCGAGGTGGGCATGGTTTCCTATGGTAAGCGCCTACCCATAGATATCTCGGAAGAAGATTTATTAGCTGTAATAGGCACGCTCAATAAAAATCCCGATATAAATGGTATTTTAGTACAGCTGCCATTACCTAACCAAATTTTTGAAAAAAATATTATCGCAAGTATTAGTGCCCACAAGGATGTTGACGGCTTCCATCCCTTGAATGTCGGCACCCTTTCAAATGGCAACGAAGGGCTAGTACCTTGTACACCTCGGGGCTGTATGATCCTAATTGATAGTGTCTGTAAAGACCTTACTTCCAAAACTGCTGTCATAGTTGGTAGATCGAATATTGTGGGAAAACCATTAGCCCAATTACTGCTCAGCGCCAATTGTACAGTCACAGTCGCTCATTCTCATACAAAAGACCTACCAGATCTTTGCCGCACAGCCGATATTTTAATTGCAGCCGCCGGCCAGCCAGAGATGATAAAGGGTGATTGGATCAAACCAAAAGCCATCGTAATTGACGTCGGAATTAATCGAAAAAAAACTCAGAATGGAACAAACCGATTGGTTGGTGATGTAGANTTTGAAAAAGCAGTAAAAGTGGCAAAAGCCATTACGCCAGTACCTGGAGGTGTCGGGCCTATGACAATAGCTTGTTTATTGGAAAATACATTGATTGCCTGTTGTTTGCAGAATGGAGTCAAAGTCCCAGACGCGTGAATTCCATTAATCGTCTTTTGTCGGAGNCCCATCCTTTCGGGCACCACCCCAACCTGTGTGAGTAATATCGAATATAGTTCCATTAGGGTCGGAGAACTTCATTTCATAAAAAACATTGTCCCCTTCCATCTCACCCATGAACCATTGGCCGCCATTCTCTTTGATTTTCCGTTCACAATCTCTCACATCGTCAACCCAAAAACCAAAATGGTGGACGCCAAACCAATCTTTCGTCTTTCCTTCACCCATTGGCCGATCATCTTTATACCTTAATAANGCGACATTAATCGTACCATCGGTTAGATAGATACCATCTGCCATCGGAGCAGAGACGGAAGTTACTTTCTCCATACCAAAAACCGACATATAAAATTTAGCAGTTTCTTCTGGATCTTTAACCGAGAGAGCTAAATGACGAAGTTTACCATTGGCCATTATTTCGGCCCCTGAATGTTAAACATTTCGGCAGCATGATCCCAGAGGACGCGCTGTTTAACCGCAGGATCTATTCCTTGGAACATTTTATTAATTGGTATTGATACGTCTGGCCAAGTACCTTGGGGGTGTGGATAATCAGAACCCCATATTGCAAGATCGCCGAGATTACACCAATCCTGCTTCATTAATTCACACCCAACATAATCTTCTTCGAAGGTAAANCCACAATTTCTTTTGGCATATTCACTGGGCAGCATCGAAAGAGGTGCGGACGGATCGGGTGCACGTTCCTTAACCTGTCGATCACACCACTCAATTGCGAAAGGCACCCAACCAATGCGACATTCAGAAAACAAAACCTTTAAGTCAGGATTACGTTCAAATGCTCCGCAGAATACAAGTTGGGCAAACGTGTTACAAAGATTGAAAGGAGCAGTTGCTAAAAACGCAATCTGCGCGCCTCGGTTATATGGCGGCAACGGCGCGTCTGCGGCACCACCAATATGAATACAAAGTGGAACACCGGCTTCACTTGCCATGNCCCAAAGCGGTTCCCAGACCTCATCATAAACCGGTTTTGCTANATCAAACGGCGGGAATTCGACCGCTTTAGCACCAGCCTTGATCATACGAGCTAGCTCTTTTTTACATTCTTCAGGATATCTAGTCGGTAACGCCGGTAAGACAAAAATCCTATCGGGATTTATTTTATTGACCTCCATTGCGTAGTCATTGAAAGCTCGATACACCGCAAATAAAAGTTCAGGATCGCTAACATTCCATTTTCTTACACTCGCAAATATTACACTCGACCAAACTTTAGATTGATCCATGTGATCAAGTAGAATATTTGGGTCGGCTGGCGGAAGTGCCCCATCTGACATTTCGACTCCATGATCACGAAATGGTTTGAGAAATTGACTGCTGTTGGATCCATCAGCAGATTTATCCCAAAGCTTGCCTTCCCAAGTCCATTGTGAACCATTGTCTCCCTCAATCACCTTTGGCCCAATTTCTTTGAATTTCTTTGGCAAACGATCTTGCCATAAATTTTTAGGACACCAATGCGTATCAAGGTGGTTATCTGCCGAAATATAAAGGTAATCACTCATTGAGTATCTCTCCAGAATAATTTAATTAAAATCCCTTAATGTTGAATTTACGTCAAGTCGAATAATCTAGATGAAATAATATCCTTACCTGTTCGTTTCCGTCTTCTGTCGCGTGATAATAAGCACAGCAATAAAAATGATTGTTGCGCCAACCCAAGTTTCGACATCAGATATTTCACTAAATAAAATCCAGCCAAATGCAGACGCAATCGGCAAACGCATAAAATCAACAGGGGCCAACAAACTTGCATCTGCAACCTTCATACCTCTGGCAAGAAAAATATGGGCAAATGTCCCAAATAAACCTACTGCCAAAATCCAACCTAATTGGTGCCANTCAGGCCAAATCCACTGGGGAAAAGAGAGAATTAAAGTAAATGGTATCAGCGTAAGGTTTAGATAGAAAATCAATACAGCTCCGCTTATTTTGAGGGAAACAAATTTTGTAATAAGTTGCACAGAAGCATTCGAAATCGCAGAGATTAATATACAGAGAATGAGCGGATTAAACGGTATATAGCCGGGCCGTATTATAACTAGAGCCCCAAGTATTCCAATAATCACAGCCATCCAGCGCCATCTGTCAACTCTCTCCCTTAATACAAATGCNGCCCCAACAACAACAAAGAGAGGGTGCGTTAATTGCACCGCTGTAACATCTGAAATTACCATACCGGTAAGTGCCAAAAACCAGCATAAAATTCCAACAACAGAGATAAGACTGCGCAAAAGAACAAGTTTCCATTGTTCAGGAACCAATAATTTTGGTTCGAATCTTATAGTCCGTATAAACCATGGCAACATTATAACTAAACCCATAAAACCACGGAAAAAGACTAACTGAGGTCCAGAAAACCCGTCAAAACTCAGCTGTCTAACCGCAGCCATCATAGCACACATCGAAGTAGTTTGTGCCAACATCCAGAGTAGCCCGCGCCAATTAGAGGTCATTATCGTTTTACTTTGACCAGCTGGTCAGAATGCCTAGCCCACCAAGTATTATACCATGCAGCGAGAAAAATAACGGAAGCACCTACATAGGTCCAAACATCCGAAATGTCGCCAAACAAAAAATAAGCCGCAATTGAACTAAAAACGAGGCGGAGAAAATCTATCGGCGCCAATGCACTGGCATCAGCATGACGCATAGCTTTTAGTAGGCACGT
The DNA here is from genome assembly GCA_002712335.1 of Rhodospirillaceae bacterium. Next base: position 78,310 of record PATI01000004.1, read on the forward strand.
ATGCGCGGTTGTTCCTGTAATGCCCAATATAAGTATCCAACCTAGATTATCCCAGTTGGGGATGGACCAATAAAAGGGTAATGCTGCAGCAGCACCGGGTAAAATCAACAAGTTCATATAAAAGGCCGTCGCATTAGGCGTTTCAGTTCCGGACATGAATTTGGTTATGACGTGATTGGCTCCATAAAGAGCGCCTGACATCAACACAAAGTAGTGAGCCCACTCAATTACCTGAAACCCCGGACGCAATACAACCAACACACCAATAAAACCGATACTAGTCGCTATCCATCTGACAGCATCCACCTTTTCGCTCAAAAAGATTGCAGCAAATATTATCATAAAAAGTGGCAAGGTAAAATGAAGTGCAATAGCATCACCAAGTGGCAATGCCCCAATTGCAGCAAACCAGAGGATCATGCCGACCCCCATAAAAATGGCACGAAAAAAGTGCTGTCCAAATTTCTTAGTTTTTAATGCTCCGACGCCTTTCCCAGCAATCCAAGGCAAAAAAAGTAAAATACCGAAAAAACACCGAAGAAAAACTATCTGCACCACGGACATGTCAACCGAGAGAGCCCTCACACTTATACTCAACGCGACAAATGAAAGGGTCGTTAACAACATCCAAAAGGCACCAAGATAAACAGGGGACAAACTTAAACACCTTTTCTTATTAAAAATTTGATAGTTCCAAATAGAAACTATTTGATTAACCATCGAACCGACTGCTTTACCAAGTCCTGAAGACATGAAATGCTGAACCCTCACAGTATTGTTAAGAGCTAGAGATATGTCCAGTTCCCGAATAGATGTGCACCACCACGTCTTGCCAGATTTTTACAAGGAAGCCCAGCGTGCAGTGGGTATAACCAGCACCGCCTATAGGGAGTTTCCCCAGTGGACACCACAACATTCCCTCTCTTTAATNGATGCTGAAAATATATCGATAGCGCTTCTTTCCTTTACTTCACCGGGTATTTTTTTTGGAGACATAATTAAGACAAGAGAACTCGCACGCCGATGTAACGATTATCTAGCCAAACTTTCTGTTGATTGCCCGAACCGTTTTGGGGGTTTTGCTTTTTTGCCCCTACCCGATATTGATGCTTCTCTTAGGGAAATCGAGCGAGTTCTTGACAAACTCAAGCTAGATGGCTTCATCTTGCTAACCTCAGTTGATGATAAATACATCGGACATCCCGATTTTGAACCAATTTACGCTGAAATTAATCGTCGTAAGGCAGTAGTATTCATACACCCCTGCTATCCTCCTGGCGCCGAGGCANAAGACTGGAATGTCCCACGAATGATTATCGATTACCCTTTTGAGACAACCCGCGTAGCCACAAACCTTATATTTAATGGCGTCATGGAGAGAATGACAAAGATACGTTTCATTTTATCTCACTCTGGCGGGACACTACCTTTCCTTGCGCACCGTATTGCAATCTTTGATAAAAAAACCAACTTCCAAGAAAAGTATCCAAAAGGTGCTCTCGAATATATACGACATTTTTACTTCGATACAGCACTCTCCGGAGATCACTCCGTTTTAAAAGGGCTATTTTCGGTTGCAGATGATTCTCATATCCTATTTGGTTCCGACTATCCGTATGTTTCAGAAGACGTAGTTTCACAGGAAACTTCTGGCTTAGACGCCTACAATGAATCCAATGCACTAACATCGGCAAAAATAAATCATCAAAACGCTGAAAAAATGTTTCCAAGATTGGGCAAGAGCGAANCCCCCAGCGATAAATGATTAGATTAATTTCACAAAATGTCTAAATTTACCCTTANANATGTTTAAATAAGCTCTAAGTGGAGAAGATAGTGCAAACAATTGACTCGGACGCTCATGTGATAGAATCAGATAAAACATGGAGTTATTTAGAAGACAATGAGAAGCACTTTGCTCCTGTTATCCTTCACAAAACAGGCGAAGAGCCATCACCAAATAATCAATTCTGGCTTAGTGGCGATAAAATTCAGCCAAAGGATAATGCAGACACGTTATCAATGGATAAAAGCTCCCGTGAAATGGGTAGTGTTGATGCTCGCCTTAAGCATATGGACGAGCTTAACATTGATATGCAGGTTCTATACCCAACAATCTTTTTAGTTCCATGCGCTAGCGACCCTTTACAACAGGCCGCCCAATACCGGTCTTATAATCGTTGGCTAGCGGATATTTGGAAATTAGGAAATGGGCGACTACGTTGGGCAGCTTGTGTTCCAACTTGGTCTATGCATCTGATCAGTGACGAACTAAAATTTGCCAAAGATCACGGAGCCTGCGCAATCTTTATTCGCCCATACGAATGCGATAGATACGTGGGTGACAGTTATTTTGATCCGTTATTTAAAGCAGCAGAAGAAACTGATTTAGCTGTAGCGTTTCATTCTGCAAATGCCAGCTATCAAAATAATATTTTTCATGAACGCCATAATTTTGGCCGATTTAAAATGGCAATGATTTCACAATTTCACTATCTTCTAGAAAATGAAATTCCCACCAAATACCCTAGTATCCGCTGGGCTTTTATAGAGGCGGCTGCCTCTTGGCTACCATATGCTCTGCAGGATTTAGAGAGCCGCCTGTCTCGCAAAGGCAAAAAACTTAGCAATAACCCACTTAAAGACAACAATATATGGATAACATTGGAAATGGCAGACGATATCCCATATCTTATAGATAGAGTTGGTGATGATAATTTTCTGATTGGCACAGATTATGGACATACCGACACTTCGGCACAAATAGAGGCGCTCAGAATGCTGAGCGAAAATCCGGAAATTGCTATAAGTAGCGTCGATAAAATTTTAGGACCTAACCCAAGATCCTTATACAAAATATAGAGCCAATAAATTTTTAGCCAAATTTTCTGCTGCGATCTGCTAACCTTNAAACTCTGAATCAATCTTTATACGAGGCACACAAAATATGAAAATTGTGGTATATGGGGGTAATAAACGTACAGGCATTCTTCACGAAGACACAATNATTGATATTGCTAAAGTAATGTCTAAAGAAAATAAGGCTNGCGTAACAAATTTAGCACATCTAGAGAACCTGATANAAGGCGGGCAGGGGCTAATCGATCAACTTCAGACAGCGATAGAAAATTTAGGTGAAGTTGGTGATGAACTATTTATTGCAGCTAATACAACCACTCTACACGCACCCAATATTTCTTCTGCAAGAATAGCTTGCGCTGGTGGTAACTACGCCGAACACGCTATTGCAATGGCACAACGTAGAGTAGAGCGTGGAGAAAGTAACCCTATCAATGGCGACCCGCGAGACTATGTGCGTGACCGAGGATTTTGGGGATTCTGGAAAGTAGGTAGAGAAATTATCGGACACAATGCGGTTCTTCCATTCCCCACTCGGGCTACCTACCTTGATTACGAAGGTGAGGTCGCCGTAGTACTTGGTAAAANTGGCAAAAACATAAAAGAAAATCAAATTAACGATTATATTTGGGGGGTGACACTTCTGGGCGATTGGAGCATTAGAATGTCACCAGAGGGAGGCCCGATGAATTTTGCCATGCAAAAGAATTTTGATAAGAGTTGTTCTATTGGCCCCTGCATATTAGTTGGTGAGACCAATTACATGAAAATTGATCTCGAAACGAGAGTGAATAATGAAGTACGACAACAATTTCAATCAGGGGAAATGGCTTTTTCATATGGTGAATACCTAGAATATCTCTCTCGTGATTTTACTTTATATCCCGGCGATATTATTAGCGGGGGCACTGGTGCCGGTACTGCAGCCGACTCTTCAAAAATAGGCGATGATGGTAAGCCCTTATTAGAGAGGTTCTTAAAACCGGGTGATGTAGTAGACATTATCTCCCCACAGATCGGCCTTCTTAGAACCGAAATAGCAGTTAGTGAAGAATAGTAAAATGACTTTCAAGGATAAAATAATAGAAATACTAAATGATCTGATCGCGTTGCCCTCTAGCTACCCACCCGGGGATACGAAAGCGATTTCAGCATATACGTCTCAACGCCTCCGCAAAGCCGGCTATAAAACGGAAATACATACCCGCACGCCTCCGATTGATAATGTTGTTGCAAAAATGGGGGAAGGCAAACCATCTATAGTGTTTAATGCCCACGCCGATACCATAGCTATAGCCGACCACAGTGAATGGAATACGGATCCCTACTCAGCCACCCTTATTGGTGATAATATTTATGGTGTTGGTGCGGGTAATTGCAAGGGGTCAATGGCCGTTCAAATTTGGCTTGCAGAAGAGATCGCACGGCGCGGGGGACCCAAACTTGGTGAAATCGTTTTTACCTTCGTCGGCGACGAAGAAAATCTTGGCCCCGATGGTCTGTGCTATCTACGCGAAGAGAAAATTATCAATCCAGAGGTGTTAATTTGTGGAGCTCAGACCCAGCTGCAGGCCATCTTCGAGGAACGCGGTGTTATATGGGTAGAAATCATTGCAACAGGGTCGGGTGCTCACGCTGGAGAACCTGAGAATGGGGACAATGCTATAAACCGGATGGTTCGTATTGTGAACTTACTTGAACGTGATTTATCACCAATTCTAGTGCANAGACGCCGCGGTGCCCTGCGCTCNACCATGAATATTGGAACAATAAAGGGGGGTACAAATACCAATGCTGTTCCAAGTCATTGCCGGATAGAAATTGATCGGCGGCTGCTGCCCGAAGAGCCGATAAGCGAAGCTGTTTCAGAAATCNAAAATGTTTTAGTAGCTTCAGGTGAACCCGCGGAAAGTTGGTCAGTAAATTTACTGACAGGCACAAAAGGCTTCGCTTCGCCTGCCAACTCACCAAGCGTTCATGCTTTTCATAAATCCATTTCCAAAATCACCGGTGAGCCAATCCGTGATGTTGTAGCCATTGGAGCAAGCGACGCACGATATTTCGCTGATGATGATATTGTAGCCATGACGTTTGGACCCGGCCATGCAAAAGACGGACACAAACCAAATGAGTTTGTGCCGGTCGNTGATTTAGAAAAAGCCGCCCAGATTCAGCTTTCTGTCATAGAAGAAATATTAGGACTCAAGAATTAAAATCGTGGTGATTTTACAATCGCNTCCATAGATTTATCAATATTCTGTGGGGCGGGAGCCGGCATTTTTTGCTCTATTGTCTTGCCCCAACCGCTTTCACCAACCAAAACACTGTTTTCAACCACGGTGCGACCTCTTACCAGCGTCCACTCGACCGTCGCCGTAGTCTCGAAACCGTGCCATACAGTCATCTTACTTTTAGAATGTAGATTTTCGCGATCAATTATGTAGCCTTTGTCAAGGCTTACAACAACAATATCAGCATCTGACCCTGCTTGTATTACCCCCTTGTTGGGATAACAACCCCAGGCATGAGCGGGAGCATGAGCTGACCATTTTACGTATTGGTTCAATGACATCCGACCGGCATTTACTTGTGTCAACATGATTGGCATTTGCGTTTCAACACCTGGAAAACCGCAATCANACTCCCAAATATTTTTAGAACTTTTTTCATCGGGTTGATGAGGCGCATGGTCGGTAGCAATCATGTCTATTGTCCCGTCGTGTAGCGCTTCCCATAAGCCTTCGGCATGACCCGGTTCTCGGACCGGTGGATTGACCCTAAGTGCTCCGCCAAGCGTTGTCATATCATCAGTGCTCATCAACAAATAGTGAGGACATGTTTCGACAGTAACATCAACACCCCGTGCTTTTGCNTCTTTTAAAATATAGAGCGCATCCTTAGAACTTTTGTGAGCAATATGGAGNCTAGCGCCAGTCCACTCCGCAAAAGCAACAGCGCGACCAACTGCCTCCACGGCGCAAACTTCCGGGCGAGCAGCAAGGTGCGCCAGAGGATCAGTTCGACCCGCCTCGACCATACGTTCCTGCCGCCTTGCCATAATCGAGGGGTTTTCAGCATGAACGGTACACCGATAGCCATGGCGTGCTAAAATCTCAAAACCTTCAAGAATTGCACCATCTGATGGTGCTGGCAAATCGCCAAATGTATTTCCCATAAAACATTTAAATCCACTCACACCAGCACCGATTAAATCTTCAAGAACATCAATGTTATCCTCGTCAAGAAGCCCATAAATTCCATAATCCACATAGGCCTGAGATGCGGCACAGTCCTGCTTTAATTTAAGCGCCTCCAAAGTNCCTGTAGGAGGGTTGGTATTAGGCATTTCAAAAACACTAGTCGTACCGCCGCAGGCCGCGGCCGCGGTACCCGTTCCCCAATCTTCTTTATACGCATAGCCTGGCTCGCGAAAATGAACGTGGCTATCAATAGCGCCAGGAAGAATATAACGCCCCACAGCATCAATTTCTCTTTCAGCTGGAGGCAAAACCCCGGGTGAAACCACAGCAACAATCTTGTCATCCGATACAGCGACATCAGCTTCAATCGTAGAAGATGGCGAAACCACCTTTCCACCACGAATTATCAAATTAATTTTATTATCACTCAAAATTTAAGCTCCTCGGGCTAGATTACCCAGCCGCCATCGATAGCTAGGTCTTGACCTGTAATATTTTGTGAAGCCTCACTGGCAAAGAATAAAATAGCATTTGCAATATCCTGTGCTGTTGAGATCCGCCGCAAGGCATATTCATCTTCATGCTCCGCCCGCGCTTCCTCTATACTTATACCACGACTTTTAGCCCGCTCAGCACAAACCGTTTTAAATCGGGGACCATCTACCATTCCTGGACACAGACAATTTACATTTATATTGTGGCGCCCCACCTCCATAGCTGTACTCTTGGTTATGCCGCGCAAGCCCCACTTTGAGGCACTATAAGCCATCCGCAGTGCCCGTCCCCTCAATCCAAAAGTGCCCCCAACATTTATAATCTTACCGTAACGCCTTTCAATCATACTTGGCAGAGCCGCTTTCATAGTTAAAAAACAACCCTTCATATTAAGATCAATTATTTGATCAAACTCATCCGGCGTAGTTTCCCAAGCAAATTTACCGAGTGGGCCGGTTCCACCCGCGATATTTACCAAGATATCTATTTGCCCGAATGTCTTCAGCGCGACTTCACAGGCCCTCGCCACTTGGTCATGTTTAGTAACATCACATTGAACTACCTCTGCCCTGCGACCCAAGTTACGCACCTTTTCGGCAACCCCTTCAATTGGAGCGAGATCACGCCCTACAAGGAATAGGTCAGCTCCGGCATCAGCTAATGTAAGAGTAGCTGCCTCACCCATACCTTTTGCCGGGCCGGTAATAAAAGCGACGCGATCCTTCAAACTAAAATATTTCTCCAAAACATTCCTCACAACATTTTTTGGAACCAAATAACAGGTTTCAAATTCAAATCTATATTTTTAAATATATCAAATTACATACTAAAAATTGAGATACAATAATTTTAATTACTACCAGCTAAATCGGGCATACAATTGAGTTAGGAATCATTGTGGTGTCATAAACACATAAACGCTCTTTAAATTTTAAATATTTTCCTTCGCGAGTAATAATATCGCGGTATTCACCAGCACACTGAATATGAGTATCTTGTCCAGCTAAAGTTTCGAAAATAACAAAGCTAGTTCGAGCGGAGTACGCGCTCTCCCAAGTTGAGGCATGAACAGCCCCAAGCATATGCCTCCAAGTGCGGGGGCCAAATACATTTAATTTAGCAAAAGATTCCGCCCTATCCTTTAACATCCCCTGCGAATCACAAAACAAAATTGATAATGGTAGCCCTGCATCGAAGTTCTCTTTTGAAATTATTTTATACAAACAATCAGAGACAAAAAAATCGGGCCACCTTTCTAATTCCCCATCATCTAATGCTAAAGCATACTCGTTCATCAGCGTTTCTATTTCTCGATAAACTACCGGATCAAGTATCATAGTCCCATAACTTTACGATACCCCTGATAAAATGCGCGCAAAGCAACCTCTGTGACCATATGATCTGCATCTTCTGTCCCGTAACCACCCAACTCTACCACACCGTGCTTATCCGGATGGGCTAAGATTCCCTCCTGTGTGCGTTCAAGAATTTGCCCGTCATCGATAGATACAAAGCCTGCAGGCCCCATTAAATTTGCTTGGCGTAATCGTCGTGTTGTCATTTCTTCGTCATCCGTTTCATATCCAAAGAAAGTCCAATGAAGTTCAAAAGCATTAGGTCCCTTCGGTACTATTTGACGCGTTGCAAGAGTATTTGATTGTTGTTGCAAAATCACATTTGGCCACAAAGTTTGCATCACAACCGTTTGATCACCAGAAAATTCAGGCGCAAAGTCGAGCAAATTTTGATCATTTAAAGTAAGTTCCGAACTGAAAGACTTCATCTGAGCCGTACCATCATTCAATTCTTGTTCTCCACGTATAGAGCTGAGTGCTGTGTGCAGACCAGTTTCATCCATTTCTACACGAGATTCGTTATCGACACGGAATAACCCGAAGGTAACAAAGAACACATGCAAAAGACTAGCATGGTGCGTATCCTTAATGTTTTCGAGCATTAGCTTCCAGTTAGCGCTAATTCTTTGGCGCGAGTGACCAAGTAATGTGAGAGNGCGNCCATCAAGTTGCCTATCATAATAGCCTAAAATACGTNGTCCCATATAATCTCTAAAAGAGGGCGNAGAATCAGACATGGTGGCAAAAATTCCACCGTTNCGAACATGAACCNTTAGNTTATCCAACCCATTTTCTTCGAGAGCAAAATTATCCGGCATACCCCCCTTGCCCCTGACGCCTCTATGGAAGGGAACACCTAGTAATTTTCCATCCAAGTCATAGGTCCACTGATGGTAAGGACACATGATTTCCTTAAAGGACCCACTATCCTGCTCACAAATTCTTACTCCCCGGTGGGCACAACGATTAATGAGCACATTAACGTCACTATTTTGGTCGCGAACAACAATTACAGACTGATCACCAATCTGCGTGCGCTTGAAATCACCGGGCCGAGGAATTTCACACTCCAGTCCAACATAGTTCCAGAATGGCCCNTAGAAAATTTTTTCCAGCTCACGCTCGTAGTGAGCCTGATCCGTATAAATCCAATACGGCACCCTATCATTACCGTCTGGCCAAATATAATTAGTCTCTCCCATCAGCGACCATCTAAGGCAAATTGTACTTGCTCAACTAACGCATAATTCGCCCGCGCAGAAGTTGGTATTTCCTTGACGGTCCTGAGATAAGATTTACATTTTCTCAAAACATGAGAATTACGGTTACCGAGTAGTTTAACAAATTCATCAACTTCATTTTCCAGCTGCGCTTCTTTAACANTTCGAGATATAAGTCCCATTTCAAGCGCATCTACAGCACCAAATTCTCGGCTTGAAAGAATTAAATCAAGGGCGCGTTTAGGAGACAAATGATCAAGAATTACTTCCATTAAAAACATAGGTGGAAACCCTAGGCTAACCTCATCTAGCTTAAACCTAGAACTGTCTGCCGCAATCGCAATATCAGAGCGCATCGCGATTCCCAAGCCAAATCCATAAATACGTCCTTTAATCGCGGATATAATGATCCCAGGAAAATTGGCGAAAGCAGCATTGACACGACTTATTTGTCTAAAAGAATCATATGGTCCACCGACGACTTTTGGTTCTCCGCGATCCCGGCCCACTGAAAAATCTTCACCAATAGCGTGTATCGCAATTATGTCAGCCTCATTTTTGGCTGACTCCATTAATTTCGCAACACGTTCTAACATCTCAGATGTGAATGCATTAGCATGTGAGCTGCGTTGCAAATACAACCGCCCAACCTTTCCGTCCTGCTCATATCCTATCATAGCCCAANCTCTGCCTTTTTTTTAATTAAATTTAACAGGCTTAGGTAGCCACTCCGTTATTCACCAAATCGTTTTTGTGCTGCCTGCAAAAGTTTTAAGCGTAAGGCATTGAGATTTATAAAACCCTGCGCGTCGCTCTGATCATAGACCATATCAGCCTCAAACGTGACGTGAGATTCAGAATACAAGCTTTTTTTTGATTGACGACCTACCACTGTAGCCGAACCTTTATAAAGTTTTAAACGAACCAGACCAGATACGTCTCGTTGGCTGTCGTCTACCGCTCGCTGAATCATTTCTCGTTCTGGGGAGAACCAAAACCCATTGTAAATAAGTTCGGCATATNTAGGCATCAACTCGTCTTTCAGATGAGCCGCTCCTCTATCGAGAGTAATACTTTCAATACCTCGATGCGCAATTAGTAAGATCGTTCCTCCAGGTGTTTCATAAACACCCCGAGACTTCATACCAACATATCGATTTTCAACAAGATCGAGACGTCCAATACCATTTGCACCACCCAACTCATTCAACTTACCAAGCAACGCTGCTGGCGAGAGGCTTTCACCGTTTATTGCTATCGGGTCACCACATTCAAATTCTATCTCTATATAAGTTGGCTTATCAGGCGCCACCTCCGGCGAGACACTTCGGGTGAACATTTTTTCCTCAGGCTCAATCCACGGATCTTCCAAGGCTCGTCCCTCGTAGGAAATGTGCAGTAGGTTGGCATCTGTCGAGTAAGGAGGTTCATCTTCTTTATCACGGGGGATATCGATCTGATGCATACGAGCATATTCCAGTAATTTCTGCCTACCATCGAGATCCCATTCCCGCCAAGGCGCAATAACCCGTATTTCGGGATCGAGTGCATGATAACCGAGCTCAAATCTCACCTGGTCATTACCCTTGCCCGTAGCACCATGACTAACGGCTTGAGCTCCGGTTTCCTGGGCAATTTGTATTTGTCTTTTTGCTATCAAAGGACGAGCAATAGAGGTTCCGAGTAAATAAACCCCCTCGTAAAGGGCATTTGCCCTGAACATAGGAAATACAAAATCACGTACAAACTCTTCTCGCAAATCCTCTATGTAAATTTCTTTTACACCCGCGGCCTTTGCTTTTTCCCTCGCTGGTTCAACTTCCTCACCTTGCCCGAGATCAGCGGTGAAAGTGACTACCTCACAATTATATTCTTCTTGCAGCCAACGCAGAATTACAGATGTGTCTAATCCTCCCGAGTATGCGAGAACAACTTTTTTAACATCTTTATTTTTATTTATTGCCATTACTTGGCCCTTTAATCAAACTTCACCGTAAAAGAGCGCGCAGTATAGGAATTAGATAAAAGACCACAATAAAAAATGGGATTTTATAATCCGTATGTTTATCATTTCTTTTTTTCAATTCATCTTAACGCTGTCTACTAAGGATAAATAATTTTTGCCGTAAAAACATCTAAAAAACACGAGACTTTATTCGGCGTAATTTACACTTTCTCTTCTATCCCTCTCACTTGCCGATTTTAGCTGTCCGCATGCCGCTAGTATGTCTCTACCGCGCGGCGTACGCACCGGAGAAGAATAACCTGCATCGTTAACGATCTGAGCAAACCTCTCAATCGTCGAGTTATCTGAGCACTTGAAAGGAGCACCCGGCCAAGTGTTAAATGGTATTAGATTAACCTTCGCAGGAATCCCATTAATTAACTTTACTAACTCCTTCGCATCAGCCTCCGTATCGTTGACGCCCTTTAGCATCACATATTCAAAGGTAATGCGACGAGCATTATTAGCAGAAGGGTACTCACGACATGCTGCCAGTAACTCCCGAATAGGGAATTTTTTATTTATGGGTACAATTTCATCACGCAAATCATCACGAACCGCGTGAAGCGAGATTGCAAGATTCACGCCCAACTCATCTCCGCAGCGCCGAATATTTGGCACATAACCAGCCGTCGACAGAGTAATGCGGCGCTTAGATATAGAAATACCCTCTGCATCCATTATAATTTTGATGGCCTTTGCGACATTTTGATAGTTAAGCAAAGGCTCTCCCATTCCCATCATCACAATATTAGAGATAAGCCGCCCTCCAATTGGACTAGGCCATTCTCCATACTCATCTCTTGCAACAAGAACTTGTCCAACAATATCATCAGCTCCCAAATTTTGCACTAGGGGCTGCGTCCCTGTATGACAAAATTTACATGAAAGCGCACAGCCAACCTGTGAAGAAATGCAGAGAGCACCCCGGTCTGCCTCCGGAATATAAACTGTCTCTACTTCCCCACCATCATTGGCGCTTAGAAGCCACTTTCGAGTTTTATCGACAGAAGTCTGCCTTTCAGTAATTTTAGGACGACTAATATTAAAAGTTTCCGCGAGGTCAGCCCTTATGGATTTAGCTAAGGTGGTCATTTCATCAAATGTCTTAGCACCGCGATGATAAACCCAGTGCCAGATTTGTTTTCCTCTGAATTTTGACAAACCTAAGCCCTCTGCTAATTTTTCCAGTTCGTCGCGGCTGAGACCAACAATATTAATTTTTTTTGCAGTATTGGACACTTGAGTTATCAATGGCTAAATTCAAAATTTTCATCACACATATTTTGAGACTACTTATCAAAATGCTGAAAGGCTCTAACCCACTTTTTCCGTTTTAGCGCCTTTTAAGAGTTCCCGTCCTCCCACTCCCGGCGGGGCGGCACCAGGCTTAAACTTTAAATATAGTACCGCTATAAAAACAATCGAAACACATGGCAATAGCAGAGCACAAATGTTTACCCACCCAACGTTATTATGCAGGAGACCTGCGGAAAGCGAAAATACCGCTACTGACTGAAATACCAAAAAATCATTAATTCCCTGAGCCTTAGCTTTCTCTTCAGGATGATACATTTTGGTCAGTAAATGTGTTGACCCAACAAATAAGAAATTCCACCCGCAACCCACACAAACATTAGCAAACCAGAAATGTTGCATGGTGCCACCAGACATACCGATTAGCGCGGCTGTACTAGACAACACCAAGCCCGCTAGCAAAACATTCAACAACCCACATTTTTTAATCAATGAGCCAGTAAAGAATGACGGGGCAAACATACCAAACATGTGCCACTGCGCTATAAACGCCGAATCTTCAAACGTATGTCCAAATTCCCTAACCATTGCGAGGGGTGTTGCTGCCATCATCAGCACCATTACTCCCCACCCAATTACCGCGCATAGAACAGCAGTAATATACCCGGGCTGGCGAATAACTACAGCCCAACGCCTTCCCGTATTATCAAATTTTTGTTCTTGGACCGGTGGAAACCCAACCTGGCAAACTAAGAAAATCAAAAAAATCGGTATAAAGGCTAGAATGATAAATGTACTCGCGAACTGATAAGGCGGGTTTTTTCCTGCCTCCAACGTCACATTCGCTACAAATCCTGGACCACAAATAAACTCTACGGCCTTTGCAAAAGTCTCGTTACCCAGCCATAGCCCTGCAACGTCATGTGTCCATTTAGAAATTTCTGGCCCAACAAATGCGGCTAACACGCCACCACCGACCACTAAAGAAATTGCCACGCTGTGCCATTTTTCATCAGCAACATCAACCGCCGCAAACCGATATGTCTGACCTGATATAGTAAATGCCCCAAAAAATATGATTGCTATAAGATAAAGTTCGAAAGATCCCTGAAAAATTGCAATAGCGGCCACAATTGCCCCGATTGAGCCCATCATGGCGCCAAAAACAAAACCAGCCCGGCGACCATAACGACGCATCATCAAAGCCAACGGAATAGAAAAAGCTGCCGTAGCTTCCCACTGTAGAGCCTGGGGTAACGTTGCTAATGACTTATTAGATGCCAATGCTAATCCCACTAATGCGGAAACAGACAGGACCACCCCCGTAGAACTATTGAACAAAGCTTGGCACAACGCCAAAAGAGCTACGTTCTTTTTCATACCGGGTTTTCCCGAACCGGAACTTTCGGTTTCATCCCCCATTTGGGCTCCAATAAATTATTACAAGGAAGCTCTCTTTTGCATCATTTATGCCATGCATATACCAACGCAACCAAAAGGGCTAACCCATATTTTAATTTTTATAACCACAAGACTTATCGATCGATCGATTTGCAGCGGTAAAACCAACAAGTGAATAGTGATCTTTTGTTAGGGTTCCCCTTGAAGATCTGCCCGTAACAATCATCTTTGTACCTGCCCGCATAGCCGCCACAAGCGAAGCATCATCGCTAGCGGTTTTAGACCAGGCGGTTTCACCATCGGTAAATAGCTTAAATGTCTGATCACTAATTTTCACCGCAACCTCTGTCCCTTTTTTAAAAGTATACCCTGCTGTTATGGAAACTTCGTTACGTACTTTATTTTTGAGGCGGTGTACAACTTGGATATAACTATCTCCACGGATCGCATAATTTCCGCTAGATTTTTTCGGTTTGCCATGAATATAACAGACTTTTTGCTTTTTCTGTCCCATAACATGAACTGACCAGCCGCCAAAAGTATTTGCAGCCTTGATACCGCTCGCCAGGACCAGATTCGAGGACCAACCCAGGGCCAACACACAGGCCCCTAATACTAAAATTAAATAAAACAAATTAAATAACTTTTTATCAAATTGACGCATTTTATAATTTAGCTTTCTTCCAAGGATTTATTTGAATGCAGTAAAACCACTGTTATTTTGTATTCTTATTTTTCTTTTTTTTCCACACAGGTCCCCCAAATTCATGTTCAGGTATTGGTTCTATCGGACCTCCGGGAGTAACAGGACGGCCGCCAAACCGTCCAAAGGTATTCAACCGATCGTACATCACGATAGCACCCGCCGTGGCAACATTCAGTGAAAATTGTGTCGGTATTTTGACAATATAATCGCAACATTCAATCAACTTAGGAGACAAACTTCCACGTTCCATGCCTAAGACATAGGCGGCAGCTCGAGGATGTTTAAAACTTGGTAACTCTACCGCTTCTTTTGTTAATTCGATACCAACCAGTTCGCAACGATCTGGCAAAGTCAAAGACGCTACATCATCATATTGATAGTAGGGCACCTCTCTACCTACCGAGGATGTATCAGATTTTATCAAATCAAGGTCGCACTGTGCATCAATGGTAAATATAAATCTAGCGCCGAATCCGTGGGCCGTTCTGAATAAATTCCCTGCATTCATCGGTTTGGAAACTTTCTCTATACCAATACCAAAATAACCTCGCATTGGGATCAGACCTCTCTTTGTAAATTCTGTTTCATCAATTAGTCATACTTTTGAAAATTAAGGTAACGTTAAATGCTTCTTCAGCTTGTTAGAAGCCGATAACTGATCCTTGCACCACCACAATCAGTTTACCTCCACAGCATCTCCTAGAGTTTGGCCTATCTCCATGTTGAGAACTAGGTCAGCAAAGCTGTCAAGCTGCGTGGGTTCCCGGTTTAAAATTACCAGCGCGGCACCATTTTTTGCCGCATTTTGTGGAAATCCGGCCGCTGGATAGACCTGAAGAGATGAACCAATTGCTAAAAACAGATCGCAGGCCAGCGTTTCCTCCTGTGCACGCCGCATAGGTGCCTCGGGCATCG
This sequence comes from Rhodospirillaceae bacterium, assembly GCA_002712335.1. Next base: position 93,723 of record PATI01000004.1, read on the forward strand.
GCTGCCCAAATGATATTGTTGCCACCTTCAGTAAACCTCCACAAGCTTCACAATCCATTATTGTACCATCAGCAAGAAAGGCTTCTTTGATTGGCTCCAGTTCGTGACGCAACCCACACGCAAGGCACGAGGCATAAGTGCTATTACCATGGAGTTCTATAATATTTTCTTCGGGAACACCCGAAGTCAGATGCAGTCCATCTGTATTTTGTGTAATTACCGCAGATACTTTCCCATTGCTTACTAGCTTCTCTATAGCCCGGTGACCCCTATTTGGTTCTGCTCCCGCGAAACCATAAGAGTCATCAAATTTCCTTTGCCAAGACTCGTGACGCGCTTCTTCAGAAGAAATATAGTCATCATATTGAATGGGCGTATACTTGGTCCAAACCCCACCGGGGCTGCGAAAATCAGGAATGCCAGATTCGGTGCTTATACCTGCTCCTGTAAATATAACAGCCCGTTTGCTATTATCTATAAGACGGCGGAACTCAGAGAGCCGCCAACTATCATCCGTCATTTTCAATCTCCACGTTTAATATTTGCACAGGTGGTTGTCATGAGAGTTCTTCATAGGTGTTTGAAAAAAACTTATTCAAGCTCGATCCGTTCCCGGAAATAATCAAGTGCTTCAGGATTTGCCAGTGCTTCTGTATTTTTTAAAATTCTACCATGAATAACATCCCGCACCGCTAATTCCGTAATTTTACCTGATTTAGTTCTTGGTATATCCTGAACCGGTAGAACTTTTGCAGGAACGTGTCTAGGCGACAGGTTCTTACGCAAACGTGACTTAATTTTTTTTACTAAATCAGAGTTTAATACGCGGCGGTCTTCCATCCGAACAAAGAGAATGATTCGCGTATCCCCCTCCCAATCTTGACCAACAGCAATTGCTTCCTCTACTCCATCAACCTGTTCCACTTCACCATAAATCTCTGCGGTACCAATCCTTACGCCCCCGGGATTGAGCGTTGCGTCAGAGCGTCCCTGAATAAGAATACCACCCATTTCAGTCATTGATACCCAATCACCGTGACACCAAACATCGGGAAACCTCTCAAAGTAGGCGGCTTTGTAACGCAAATCATTATTATCATTCCAGAATTTAATTGGCATTGATGTGAAAGGACTACAACAAACCAATTCTCCAAAATCATCAATAACCGATTCACCTGCTTCATTAAAAACGGAAACATCCATACCTAGACAGACAGCCTGAATTTCTCCACGCCTTACTGGGCCATTGGGATTGCCCCCGACAAAACAACCTACAATATCCGTACCTCCCGAAATTGATGAAACGCAGACATCTTTTTTAATATTTTGGTATATGAAATCAAAACTCTCCGGCATGAGAGGTGATCCGGTTGACATCACGGTCCGCAAATCTGAAAGATCATGAGTGTTTTTAGGACGCAATGTTTCGTTTTTTAAAGCATCAATATATTTTGCTGAAGTTCCAAAGTGCGTCATTCTAGCACTTTGTGCAAAATCAAAGAGACTATTAGCGTCTGGATAAAATGGGGAACCATCATAGAGTAGGATTGTAGCCCGCACCGCAAGAGCAGAAACCAACCAGTTCCACATCATCCAACCAAGCGTCGTAAAATAAAAAATCCGATCTCCTGATTTTACGTCAGTTTGTAAAATGTGATCCTTGAGATGTTGTACTAAAGTTCCCCCAGCCCCATGGACAATACATTTTGGAACGCCGGTGGTACCCGATGAGAACAATATATAAAGAGGGTGATTGAAATCAAATCTTTCAAATTTAATGTCCTCTGGAGCATAAGAACCTATGAAATCAGCAAGCGACTTAATGCCCTTTTCAAGTTTTATTGACGGGCTAGAAGAATCATAAGGAATAACTACCACCTCCTGAATAGTGTTTAACTCTGCCCTTACCTCCCTAATCCTTTCATTATAGTCGATAGTTTTTCCTCCATAAAAATAACGATCTGCAACAAATAATATTTTTGGTTCTATTTGACCAAATCTATCAAGGACACCACGCGTACCAAAATCCGGAGAACAAGATGACCAGACCGCACCCAAACTTGCAGCGGCTAACATCACCGCTATGGATTCGGGCAAATTAGGCAAGTAACCAGCTATACGATCACCAGGATTAACCCCAGCATTTTTCATAGCTTGAATTATTTGTGAGACGAGATCATACAATTGACTTCTGTTTAAGGTACGCTCAACACCGGTTTCACCGCGAAAAATCAAGGCTAATGTATTATCCCTATTTCGAAGAAGATTTTCAGAAAAATTCAACTGCGCCTCAGGAAAATAGCTCGCACCGAGCATTTTCCCTTTATTTTCTAATATTGTATCACCTGGCCCATCTCCAATAATCTCCGCAAAATCCCATACTGCTGACCAAAATTTTTCTTGTTCTTCAACAGACCATTGGTGCAAGGCAGCATAGGACTGACACGAGATATCCCAGCGCTCTTCCACAAACTTCATGAAGACAGTTAAATTGCTTCCTAATACCCTTACAGGATCGGGTTCCCACAGTTTTGTACTCAAGACGATTTTCTCCTTCGAGTCCTACTACCTACGCCAGTTGAGAGCTGAAACGTCAAGAAGGTGACTATTAAAGCCAAACACGTAATAGTATGAGAAGTATATAACAGGGAAGGCCTATGACTAATAATAATAACAATTACGACTATATCATTATTGGAGCCGGGTCGGCGGGATGTGTGCTCGCAAATCGTTTAACTGCCAATATGAAGAACCAAGTCTTACTCCTTGAAGCTGGACCAATAGATCGCAACCCGCTGATACACCTCCCAATAGGACCCGCGCGAATTATTAACAACCCGAAATACGATTGGTGCTATGAAACCGAACCACAGCCTAATTTAAAGGGGCGCCAAATACCTTGGCCTAGAGGAAAAACTCTAGGGGGATCATCTTCAATCAATGGTATGGTTTATATTCGTGGTAATGCACGTGACTATGATTTATGGGCACAACGCGGGCTGACCGGATGGTCATATGACGACGTTCTTCCTTACTTTCGAAAAGCCGAGAGCAATGAACGTGGAGAAAATAAATACCATGGCACTAAAGGGCCACTGAACGTCACAGAAGGAGGGCTTAATCATGACCTCTATGATGCCTTCGTTTCTGCCGGCATTGAAGCCGGGCACCCTTTTAATGATGACTTTAATGGAGCACAACAAGAAGGAGTTGGACGATTTCAATTTACAATAAGAAAAGGGAGGCGCTGGAGCACAGCAGCAGCCTACTTGCGCCCGATCCGATCTCGCAAAAATCTAACGGTACAGACTAATACTAATACTCAGGAAATAATCTTTGAAGGAAAGCGTGCAACAGGCATCGTCATAAATCATGAAGGTCTGGAAGGAAAGGTTTTTGCAAATCGGGAAATAATACTCTCAGCAGGTGCTATCAATTCGCCAAAATTATTAATGCTCTCCGGAATTGGGAATGCAAAGGATTTAAAAGACCTGGGAATTAATCCGCTTATTGATTCTCCCGAAGTCGGAAAAAATATGCAAGATCATCTTTCAATAAGGATCATGCATCGTTCCAGGATTCGTACAATCACCGATGAACTAAGTAAATTTGAACGCGGTATTGCAGCTGTAATCCGGGGTGTACTATTTCGAAATGGGCCCGCATCAGGTTTTCCTCTGGCAGGTGGTGCCTTTTTAAAAACCAATGCCTCGCTTGATATACCAGATGTACAGATCCACTTTAGCCCCGGAAATCTTTTATCTATACACCGCAAGCCCTTTTCTAAACCAGCAACCGACCATACCCGACCTGACGCGTTTATGTGTCATGCTTGTCAGTTAAGACCAGAGAGCCGTGGGGAAATTCGTCTGCGCGGTCCTGATCCGCAAAAACCGCCGATAGTTGACCCCAACTATTTATCCTCTGAGCACGATCGATTTACAATGCGTGCAGGTTTCAAAATTGCAAGAGATTTGATGTCGCAACCTTCGCTAACTAAATATAGCCATGGTGAAATTTGGCCAGGGCCAGACATACAGTCAGACGATGAAATCGATGACTTCATAAGAGGGGCTGCCGGAACAGTATATCACCCTGTTGGCACCTGTAGAATGGGAACAGACGAGAAGGCTGTTCTGGACGGGTCACTTAAACTACGGGGTGCAAAGGGTTTAAGAATTGTAGACGCCTCCATAATGCCGACGCTCGTGGGGGGAAATACTAACGCGCCAACAATTATGATAGCCGAAAAAGCAGCCGATATAATTTTAGCAGACAATCAATAGGAAATTTATTTCCCCAATAAAAACTATGTTAATGACAGGATTGTTATTTTCGGGATTGGATAGATTAACTTGACTGACCCTAAACTTCCCAGACAACCAAAGCCTGAAGAAAATGCCAAAAACAGACAGCTTACAACTGGGTTAGTGGCTCTGAAATATAGAGACATGCGGTTTCTTATTGTGGGTAAAATTTTTGGTTGGATATCACTCCATATGGTATTGGTTGCGATAGCCTACCAAGTATACGATGTAACCGGAGACGTAAAAAATCTTGCCTATATCGGTTTAGCCGTTTTCGCCCCTGCTTTTGGTTTTGCGCTGGTAACGGGTTATATCGCTGATTTATTTGATCGAAAATCTGTCATAGTCGTCTGTTATTGTATAATTTTGATATCTTGTTTGATGTTTTTTTGGTGGTCATTAGGCGAGAAAGAGGAGATATGGCCAGTTTTTTTAATATTGGCCCTATTTGGCACTGGCAGGGCATTTTATCAACCTGCCACTAATTCTTTGGTACCAAATTTAGTTCCTGCAGCAATCTTTCCAAATGCGGTAGCGTGGCATACCAGCACCAACAAAATTGCCCAAATGGTTGGGCCCGCGCTTGGCGGTATTATCTATCTCATTAGCCCGGAAGTTGTCTATGTGGCCGCGGCTGCCGGTATGTTGATCGGGGCCTTATTAACCTCGTTAATTAAAACGAAGACAAAAAGAGAAAATCGGGAACCAACCAGTTGGGCGGTTCTCCTGAGTGGTCTGAAATATGTTTATCAAAAAAAAATTATTCTTGGGGCCATTACGCTTGATCTTTTTGTCGTCCTCCTCGGAGGGGTTACAGCACTCCTTCCTGTTTTTGCCAAGGATATTCTAGACGTTGGTGCGCTTGGGGCGGGTTTGATGCGGAGTGCCATAGCAATAGGGTCATTAGCCACGGGGCTCGCCTTAACACAAGTTAACATGAAAAAATCTGTCGGAAAAATCCTTTACATCAGCGTCCTAGTGTTTGGGGGGGCAACAATACTTTTTGGTCTGTCTAATGTATTCTGGCTTTCAATGGTTGCGATGGTGATCGTAGGAATAGGCGATATGGTAAGTGTCTATATTAGGGTCACCTTGGTGCAAATAGCCACTCCAGACGAAATGCGAGGCCGAGTTAGTGCTGTTAATTCGGTGTTTACTGGAGCCTCAAACGAGATAGGAGAATTTCGTGCCGGAATGATGGCAAATGCTATTGGGGCCATTCCTGCGGTTTTATTTGGCGGAATTGGTTGTTTTTTAATTGCTGGACTCTGTTGGGCTGCCTTTCCCGAATTAAGGCGAGTGCAGCGGATGGATCGAGAACTTTAAAGTAATTTTTAATCTTTAACTTGAATGGTTTTGTATTCGGCCGGAATGGTCATTTCCATAAGGAGGTAGTCTTCAGAATAACTTAAAACGTTATGCTTAATTCGCGGTGGTTGAACCCAACAATCACCTTCCTCAAAATGTTGTTCGCCTTCTCCTTCAAACCACACTGTAGAATACCCCTTGAGACAGTAAACCATTTGAAACTCGAGATCATGATAATGCAGGCCACTCCCGCCTTCAGGACAGGGGGCTGTTGTCTTGATCAAATGAACATGCACCCGACCGTCAGTGACATCCGAAATGCCGAAGTCGCGGTATTCTCTATAAGTCCGAAGTCCACCACTTACGAAAGGATTGTCCTTGGCTTTATTGACAAGAAATTTGGATTGTATCTTTTCTGATGATGACAACTCTTACCCCCCATTTATAAATCCGCTGGTTGAAAATTAATTGCCGGGCAGGCTCTAACTGAGAGGACCATAACCCCCCAAGGTAAGACGCCTCATCAAACGCGGTTCCTCCCGCGGAAAGTCCTTACGCATATGAATAGACGCATAGTTATCCCACATTACTAGATCACCAGGTTCCCATTCATGTTCAAAAACAATCGAAGGATCCTCGGAAATATCAAATAGGTGGTTCAATATTGTTTCATTTTCTTCAGGCTCCAGACCCTCAATACGGGCAGACATAAGACGACTTATATACAGCGCTTTGCGACCAGTGGCTGGATGTGTCACAAAAATAGGTTGTTCTTGTTGGAGCATGCCAGAAATATCTGAGTTGTAGATATCAATTCTTTCTCTTCTTTTATAATCATGAATCTGGAGAACCTTGCGACCATCTAATTTTTGTTTCAATTCATCCGAAATATTCTCGTAGGCCTTGTACATATTGGAAAAACAAGTATTTCCGCCCCAACTTGGCAATCTAATTGAATAAAGTAATGTCGCTTTATGAGGTTCTTTATAATAACTGGTATCATGATGAAACCACATTTCACCATCACCAAAGGCCCCTATGGGTTCTCCTGTTTTTTCATCACGAATATTAGTTACAAACATAAATGGGGTCTCATAACTCCCTCCGGGCGTGGACCCGTTCGGCGAGCGCCGTCTTTCGCCTAGCCCTCCGAAGGTATTAGCAAATGCCATCTGCTCTTCTTCGGTAATATCCTGACCACGAAAAACGACGACAACATGCTCGTGAAATGTGCGTTCTATTTGTCTTTTAGTTTTGTCATCAATTGGCTGACGAAGATCCACACCCTTGATCTCGGCACCACATGCGTCTGAGAGCGGTTGAACTGTTATAGGCATATCGTAAAATCCATTAACTCTATATGATTAAAATAAATACCACGATTAGGTTTGCAAGTGAAACAATCCTTAAAAAATTGCATGGATTAAAATACCGTCATGAAAATCAAAAAACTTCAAGGGTCCTTCGGAGCAAAAGTTTGCAATATCGACCTGAAATCGGATCTTGAACGCGAAGCCCTCCAAAAAATTCAAACCGCTTTTGTTAAATACCAACTCTTAATTTTCCCCAGTCAAAAGCTGGAACCTAAACACCAGTTGACCTGGAGCAAACATTTCGGTCCTATCCAAAAATTATATGCTGAGGAACATCGAGTCCCTGATTGCCCTGAGGTTGTCGTGCTATCCAACGAGCAAATAAATGGAAAACATGTTGGAGTTGTGGCTGCTGGTGACTATTGGCACTCGGACTTATCGCCAAGTAAAAATCCAGGGCTTGCCACAATACTCTATGCCCGCAGGTTACCTCTTGAGGGTGGGGACACCGAGTTTGCTGACATGCACATGGCTTATCAAACTTTATCAACCAAAATGAGAGAACGGATTGCCAACCTGAGGGGGATCCATTGCGTCAGCAAATTACGCAATCATCGTGTCAAAGTTACTCGTCCTGGTGGCAGAGCCTATTACAAAAAACAAAACGAGATCCCAGATGTAAGCCACCCATTAGTCCGAACCCACCCGGTCTCAGGCCTGAAATCACTCTATTTATCTCCAAGATTTACAATTGGTATAGAGAACATGGAAAATATAAAGGCACAGCCACTTCTTGATGAATTGTTCGCCCATCAAATTAAACCAGAGCATGTTTATAGACATAAATGGAAGATTGATGATCTGGTTATGTGGGATAACCGTAGCCTAAATCATCGCGCTTGCGGTGGCTACAAGACTGACGACATTCGAAGGATACATCGTACATCAACTCTAGGTGATCAACCTTTTTAATAAATTAAAAATACTAGGCACCATCTAAAATTTCGACAATCTCTTCAGCCCTTACGGGAGTACTATTTATTTCAGCACCAAAAGGCTTTAACGCATCACACACCGCATTAGCTATTACGTCGGGTGGAGCTATTGCACCGCCTTCCCCCAACCCTTTGAACCCAAAAGCATTTCTAGGGGAAGGCGTCTCCATATGTATTACAGTAATGGGGGGAACATCGGCCGCGGTTGGTAACAGATAATCGAGAAAACTCCCGGTTGTAAGCTGGCCAAACTCATCGTAACAAAGTTCTTCCAACAATCCTCCACCAATACCCTGAACCAAACCTCCCTTGACTTGGCCATCTGCAATTCCTGGATTAATCAGCTTGCCGGCATCATGTACCTCCACATACTTCTCTATTTTTACCTCGCCAGTCTGGGAATCAATCTCAACTATGGCAGCATTTGCTGCATACGCCCACGTCACGGTGGGTGGCTCAAAATAAGCCGTCCCTTCCAACCCCGCCTCCATTCCCTTTGGTCGTTGATGTACCCAACCGGGTAAAGAGGCTTTTGAAACCTCTTTCAGAGTTACAGACATTTCTGGAATACCTTTGACGCAAACAGAGCCATCGCGTAATTCCAAATCAGCCTCAGACGTCTCTAATATATTGGCAGCAATAGCGAATACTTTCTCCTTTACTTTTTCACTCGAATCCTTAATAGCGCCTGAAGCCGTTACAGCGCTGCGGCTCGCAATTGTGCCATATCCCATCGTGACATGAGATGTATCTGCCAATGTGACCACAACATCATCTATCGAAACTCCCCAAATATCAGCAGCAACCTGAGCAAAAGCCGTTTCATGTCCCTGTCCTTGTGGACAGGCTCCAGTTGCAACCATCACTTTACCGGAAGGATCTATTTTAACTGTTGCTCCCTCAAAGGGTCCAATACCAGTACCCTCAACATAGCACCCGAGACCCAAACCTAAATATCGACCATTCTCTAACGCTTCCTTCTGGCGCAGGCGGAAGGCCTCCAGACCGCCAACACCCTTTAAAGCCTTGCGTAAAGCCTCGGGATAATCGCCACTATCATATTCAACCATGACACCATCGCGATATGGCAAACCAATAGCAAATGGCATCTGCTCTGGCTGAATCATATTGCGGAAACGCACAATTGCCGGGTCAAGGCCTAGCTCATTAGCCACAATATCGATGGAACGTTCCATAGCAAAAGTAACTTCGGGACGCCCTGCACCGCGGTACGGAGCATTTGGCGTTCGGTTAGTCATCATAACCTTACAATCCGCCTCATAAACAGGAATGTCATATGGGCCAGTAAAATGAACAATCGAATTTCCTGCAATTGCCGCTCCTACCGGCGAATAAGCTCCTGAATCAACGAGAAATTTATTTTTTACTACAATTATTTTTCCATTATCATCAAAACCCACTTCTACGTCGAAAACTATGTCGCGAGAATGTGCTGCGTTGAGAATATGCTCGTGCCTATCTTCTACCCATTTTACAGGACGGCCTAACCTTTTAGAAAGATATGCAATCAGAATGTCCTCTGGATAGACATGCCCTTTTCCTCCAAAGCCGCCCCCAACGTCCGGGGCTACAACTCTGACCTGTTCCTCTGCCATATTCAGCGCATTCGCCACTTCACGGCGAACCCAATGGACCACTTGCGTGGATGACCAGACCGTAATGGTGTCCGTACGAGAATCATAATCCGCAATTACCCCCCGGCACTCCATAGGCATAGCTGCATATCGATGATGAAAGAAATGCCTTTTGATTCGGTGTGGCGCTTCTCGAAGAGCCAACCCGCTGTCGCCTGTTTTTGCATGTAGGGATGCCGCTATGTTTTGTGGTAGCTGATCGTGAACTAGTGCGGCGCTTTTCTTGATAGCAGCCTCAGCATTTGGTACCGGTTCTAATGGATTAAAATCTGTGTTTATTAATTCAACCGCATCTTCGGCGGAATATCTATCCTTAGCGACAACTAAGGCATATGGTTCACCCACATATCGAAGTTTATCGTAAGGAATTAGCGTCTGATCTGGAATTTGAATTTGAGGATCCATTCCCTCACGCCACGTTTTAGGCGCCGTAACCTGCATGCCGCTTATTGGTGGCAAAACCCCTTGAAGATCTTCTCCAGACAATGCAAGTTCCACGTCTGCCTGTAATCGCACGTCTTCAAGATTGACTTTAATTATTTTAGCATGAGGCAACTGACTGCGAGCGAAAGCAACATGCAGCATACCGTCCATCTTCATATCCCCTACAAAGATACCGGCTCCTGTGATAAGGCGCTTATCCTCTCGACGTGCGACAGAACGACCAATATAGGTCGGCATTGCTTCAGCCACTGGGATCCTCCCGCAAAACAGGCTCGCCGTGAACCTGCTTTGCATACTCTGTCACGGCCTTGATAATACCTTCATAGCCTGTACAACGACAGAGCACTGCCGACATTCCAACTTTAATATCCGTTTCACTAAGTGAACTATGACTCTCCACCAAATCGATGGCAGTCATCAACATTCCCGGTGTACAATAACCACATTGTAAGGCGCGGTTCTCAGAAAATAATTTTTGCAAAGGGTGTAACTCCTCTCCATCCGCTAACCCTTCAACTGTTTTTATTTCCGCACCGTCAACCTGCAGAGCAAACATAAGACAAGATCGGGCGGCGACCCCGTCAACTATTACTGTGCATGCACCACATACCCCGTGTTCGCAGCCTACATGCGTACCCGTCTTTCCCAAAACATCACGCAAAAAATCCGACAGTAACATGCGATCACTAGCCTCACCATTTAGGAGCTCTCCATTAACTTTAACTTCTACTCTGCGCCTTTCAGACATCAACTACACCTGCATTGTGCAACGCCTTATCTATTGCTCGTGCCGTTACAACTCTAGTTAAACGCCGTCGATAAGATGCACTAGCATTATGGTCAGACATTGGATCTACCGACGCGGCGGCGGCGGCCGCCGCCGCTTTAATAGCATCTCTACCAATACCTTCTTTTAGAATAATTGTTTCTGAAGCACACAAGCGCATAGCTACCGGGCCAGCTCCGCATGCTGCAAGATTGACTGCAGTAGGGATTTTATCACGAAAAGTGATTTGAGCTGCTACTCCCGCAATCGCAAAATCTCCATGCCTACGAGCTATTTCCTCAAATGCTGCACCCGAATTTTCAGGAATTTTTGGAATAATAATTTTAGTTAAAAGCTCGTCTGGCTCGAGGGAGGTTGTTAGAACATCTTGAAAAAAATCGGATGACTTGATGAGTCGTTCGCCTCTAATACTTTGCACTAGAAATACCATTTCCAACGCAAGTGCAGCGGCTGGATACTCTGCAGCCGGGTCCGCATTCGCAAGGCTTCCACCAATTGTTCCTCGACTGCGGATTGGCAAATGGGCGATATTTTTTGTTGCCTCCCACAACAACGGAGCGCAATCACGAATAAGCTCGCTGAATTCGATACTCCGCTCACGGGTCATAGCGCCAATTTCTATTTGGTCCCCCACTTCGTTTATATAGTCTAGTTCAGGAATTTTATTTAAATCTATTAACACCTCCGGACGACTTAAACGAAAATTTAATAGCGGCACTAAACTTTGTCCTCCTGCCAAGGGTCTGGCTTCCATCCCATAATCCGAGAGTAATGAGACAGCATCCTCAATCGTGGTCGGTGTCAGAATGTCTAACGGTGGAGGCTTCACTTATTTACCTAGTTTAATTCTTTATGCCCTTATAAAAACAGATCGTACAATCAAGTCAAACAAGTAATAGCGTGAATTACTGATTAATTAAATGATTGGTGAGATTGGTTTTTGTTGTAAGTAAATTTAATATCAGGCATTACAGAAGATCTTGTCTTAAATAGACTTCTTTGGGAGACCTTTTACCAACTTGAAAACACCCATAATTACAGAACGGCTGTCCAGCGCTTGGCTAAAAATGCCTGGGAATATTCGTGGTATCGTGTGGCTAAGTATAGGCGCCTTCCTATTCTCCGTTACTGATGTCATCGTCAAACAATTGGGTAAAAAATTTGATCCGACCGAGCTTGCTTTATTTAGATATGGCATTGGCATGATTATCCTCGCTCCCGTTTTTATCAAAATGGGCGTCGCAGAATTGAAAACAAAGCGTATTGGACTTCACATCGTGAGAATGACTCTTGCCATGGCCGCCCAGCTCGGAATCTTCATCACTGTAATTAATATGCCCCTAGCAGATGCAACCGCTATTTATTTTTCCAAACCCCTGTTTACTACCGTAGTTGCCGTGATTTTTATTTCAGAGGTAGTGAGTGGTCGACGGTGGATGGCTACTATTGTTGGTTTTATCGGTGTTGTCATTATGATCCAACCAGGTGCTAATACCATAAATCCAATTGCTCTAATTGCGGTAGCCTCGGCACTGGCATTTGCAACGGCAAATGTTTTGATTCGGGTACTGGCCAGAACTGAGCCGCCCAATCGAATTTTATTCTATTATCATATAGGCGGTATCATTGTTTTTACCGGGCCAGCCATTTGGTTTTGGACCATGCCAGCAGGTATAGAATGGGTTCTCCTCATCTCAATAGCTGTCCTGACAACATTGGGTATGACTTGTTTTGTCCGTGCATTTTCAGCAGGAGAAGCTAACGCCGTAGGACCTATAGAATATATTCGTTTAATTTATGCCGCCTTCTTTGGATATTTTTTATTCAATGAGATTCCTTCTATCTGGACCGGATTAGGGGCTATTCTAATAGTTGCCAGTGCAATTTATATAGCGCGCGAGGAAGCCCAAAAAACCACCAAGGTGAGAGATTAGTTATCTTTTCATGATGGAACGCCTAAAAAATCGTTGGATTGCGCTTCCCGGCAATTTTCGCGGTATTTTATGGATAACCCTGGGAACATTAGCATTTGCACTTAACGATGTACTTATTAAACTATTGGGTAAAAAATTTGGGCCCATGGAGCTGGCATTCTGCCGTTACTCGATTGGGCTTTTGATTCTCTCTCCAATCTTCATCCGTTTGGGCTGGTCTGAATTGAAAACTAGTCGACCGGCAATTCATTTAACCCGCCTTGTAATTGCATGCATCTCACAGTTAGGAGTATTTTATTCAGTAATTCACCTCTACCTTGCTGATGCAACCGCAATCGCTTTTTCACGGCCTTTATTCACCACAATTGTTGCTGTTTTACTTCTATCCGAACTAGTAACAACGCGGCGCTGGATAGCCACTGGGCTTGGTTTCATTGGAGTGTTAATTATGGTGCGGCCAGGTCATAGTGGTTTCGATCCAGTCGCCCTCATTGCACTCATCAGCGCCTGCACTTTTGCAATTGCAAATGTTCTCATTCGAATGATGGCATCTACGGAACCACCCAATAGAATTCTTTTTTATTATCATGCTGGAGGGTCATTAGTTTTTGTCATCCCAACAATTATTTTATGGCAAACCCCAATTGGCTCAGAATGGTTTTTACTGGCTGGCATCGGTATAATGACGACTATAGGTATGACCGGATTTATAAGAGCCTTCTCCGCCGGCGAAGCCAATGCCGTTGGCCCGATGGAATATGTTCGCCTGATTTACGCTGTTATCCTTGGCTATTCCATTTTTGGTGAAGTTACAGATTATTGGACCTTTACAGGAGCATTTATAATTATCGTTTCTACCATTTATATTGCAAGGGACGAGGCTCGGAACCGTAATCGTGATCGTTAAAGCTTGGAAGAATGATGCACCGGCTTGTTTTCAATCTTTCTTTTTTAAAGTGGCTTCTCGACGGGCAATATAATAACTGCTAGCAAAAATAACCGCCGCACCCGCACCTGTCCACAAATCTGGGTTTTCTTGGAAAAATACTAAACCTAAACAAGCACTAAATGGTAATTTCAGAAAATTAAAAGGCATTACAACTGAAGCCTCTCCGACCGCCAAGGCACGAATTATACCCTGCCTCGCAAGCGAGCTAAAAATACCCATCGCTATAATCCATAAAAAATGTTCGGTTCTAATTTCGTTCCAGAACCAGATGGCCGGAATGATACTCAGGGCCGTCATCATCAAAAAATCATAGTAAATAATTTTATTGGAGCTGTCTGTCTTAGATAATGTCTTTGTAGAAACGTTAATGATCGCATAAGCACAGCTTGTCCCCAACACTCCTAAAGCCGCTAGGGTGAGTTCTTGAAAGCCAGGGCGGATTATAATCATGGCACCCACAAATCCAATTATCAGTGCCGCCCAGCGCCTTGGGCCGGTAGGCTCACCAAGAAATATCGAAACAAATAGAACGGTAAAAAGGGGCGATGTAAACATCAGTCCGGTAACGTCCTGCAAAGGAAGGGAAGCAAGTGCGAAGATTAATAATAACATTCCTACATAATTTAGGGACCCCCTGACTAAATAGGCGCTAAAGTGATTGGTTCGGAGAATACCTATACCAACTTTCATAATCCACGGCGCCATCAGTATCACGCCCAGAAAAGAACGGAAAAATACTAATTGAAAAACGCCAAAATCATTAGACAAATAACGCACAACAGCATATGTCGCTGCATAATTGAAACTGGCAAAAATCATCCAAAAGATACCCCGGGTAGATGCCGGTAATGCCTCAAAGACCGCTACCGCTCGTTTCAATTTACTGTTCATAAATTCATTCAACTAATTTTTAGACAAAAGAGTTTAATCACGAAGTTTGATAAGGCAGGATTTCATTTATCGACTTACCCGATTGTTTAACTTTTGGACCCCATGATTGAGATGATCAATCTAACTTAATAAATAAATTAGGTTATTTTCCAGGATTAAATTTTAAATAAACTTTTTGACAAGAAATCATAATGTTTCTTCCAAAATCATGCCAAATAAGGACCTACCGATCGGAGTAGAAAAATCATCTAAATCAAAAATTATATCAAAGTGATTACGCCCTTTCATTTCAAAAAAATCACAGACCATACCCTTCGAACTCCAAGCTTTAGCATACTCAATGCTTTGGCGTTTAAATTCATTTGTCTCGTTCTCTCCAAAAGATATAACCAAGCGACCCCCATCATCAGGTAAATGGCGAATCGGACTATTCCTCTCAACTGACGCGTGATCGAGTTTCATCCATTCATTGATATTTGACAATCGAATTGGTTCCAAATCATACAAGCCACTTAAAGCTATCGCGCCTTTAACAATATTTAAAGGCAAGTCGAATCTCGACTGCCAACCACCGGCAAGCAACATTCCAGTTAAATGTCCTCCAGCAGATGACCCTCCTAAAAATATGCGACTGTTATCACCACCAAACTGATTTGAATTGTTATATACCCACGCCAACGCCCGGCGACATTGTGCGACGATCAAATCGAGCGAAGCGAATGGTGCTAAGGAATAGTTTAATGTCACGAGAGTAATACCACGAGCAACTAGGCCAGGAGCCATTGACGCTGAATCTTTCTGACTTAAAGCCTTCCAATATCCTCCATGAATAAAGACGAAAATAGGAGAGTTAATACCCGCGGGGAATATATCCATAACCTCGTCTTCATGGTTGCCGTAGGAAATATCCTCCATGCAATCAAGTATACCTCGAGCGTGCGCACTTCGTTTGGTATAGTCTGCCAGATATTCCTACACGTCAGACACAGTTGCCCTTGCATTATAATTGTGATCAAGAGCTCTTTGATCGTAATTTTGGTAAATAACTGTCATACTAATTTTTCTAACACCAGTGGATACTTTTGGATTGAGGTATAAATTGGTGCGCTTTTTGAAATATAACTTTCAAACAACTCAAAACTCCCAACAATCATAAGTGGCATCCGGAAAGAATCATTTCTAGCAAGCCATTGGCTAACTTCGGTGGCCGAAGTCCGCTTTAACCTAGCTAAATTAACGTGAGGCACAAACTTTCTATTTAAATCCCGCATACCATCTTCTCTAAGAACCGCCTTAATCTGCTTGAACAGAGTAAGTAATCCATCATTTGCCTCTACCCTTGCCCAAAGCGAATGAATATTTTTACCAGTTTTAAAATAACCTACACCCGAAAACTTCAATTGAAGTTGTCCAACTCTGGCTCTTCAACCTCACCTATAAATCCCAAAGTTAGGTGAAAACTTTCCTCATTAATCCAGCGTGCAGACTGAACACCACAGCAAACTTTTCTCAGACTTCTTCGATGACTGTCAGGTATAGACAGGGCGACAAAAAGACGGATCAATGTATTATTGCTAGGATGCCCGTATATCCATAAAGTCTGCTATTGGAAATTTCACCATTAGCAAAAAACCCTATAAGTGGAACATCTTCTCCGAGAATTTTTGAAATTGTCGCCAGTTCGGCAGAACTTGGACCGAACAAATTTGGCCCACGGGCAACACAAGTAAAATAAAACGCCGCGCGAGGTAATCTACCCGCACGCGCCTTTACTTCCGAAACCATTTTTTCCAAGTCGGCTTTTGCAGCTGCTCCATCGCGTCGTACAAACATAACCTGATCACCAGCCGCAATACGTTCACCGATTGAAACCCACCCTTTCTCTGGATAAACTCCCAGTAGATTACGAACAACATAGTCGCCTGTATCTGATCCAATCACAGGAAGTGCCGCATGCACGTAACCGTTAATCTTGCTTAAGTCCCGAGCCAACAGTTCCCCGATATCTTCCTTAAATACTTCAAATGCCGGCTGGCCATCTAGGGCCAAAATAATATTATCACGACCCCGACTAACGCGATGTAATGATCCTATTGGAGAGCAACCTTGAGTTAAACCTGTGGCAACGCCAATATCACTACCAAATAATATACCTGAGACCCCACCATCGGTTACGTCACCCGCAATCTGATCCATCGAACCACGTGAGGCCGTCATGCCCCCAACCAGAAAAGAATGTGTCTGCCCCTGAATACGGGAAAATATTTTTTCCAGCCCTGGCACCCTCGGATCAGCGTGAATGATGCCAAATACAGGATGATGTTTTCTTGCCCACTCCAGAACCTCTAAGGGCAAATCTCGATCTCCCGGCCTGATGGTTGGCAAAATGCAAAAATTCTCTGGTGGTACCATGCCGACCATAAGGGCCATTGCGGGCATATCGAAGAATTCGGCACCAGAAACACACACTCCAAATCCGATTGTCCCGACCCAATCATGTATTCGGGTAGCTTCTTTCAGTCGTTTCAAGATCATGTGCAGGTCTTCGTCTAGAGAGTCTGAGACATATACAAAACCCAGATTAGACTCCTTCACTGATTTTCCCAGTGCCAATAAGCAAGCCTCCGTCAATTCTTTCCAATCACCACCGGTTGCGTGGGCAACGGAAAACCCTTCTGATTGCACTCTCGATTCAGTCACGTTTTGTTACTCCCTGCGGAATTCTACCCTGCAATAGACGGACAACATACGGCACTATGCGGTCAACTATCTCCGCAACACCGCGTGAATTTGGATGTATTCCATCATCTTGATTAAGTGCAGGTTTTGCAGCAACACCCTGAAGAAAAAACGGATATAATAAGATCTCGTGCTTTTCAGCAAGGGCATGGAAAACCCTATTAAAAATTTTCCCATATTCAGGCCCCAAATTAGGAGGGGCTCTCATACCGGTGAGCAATATTTTTACGTCCGCCGCCTTCAGTCTGACAATGATATTTTCAATATTATCATGCATAGCCAAGGGATCTAAGCCTCTCAATCCATCATTGGCCCCTAATTCAATAATTGCAAATTCAGGCTTATCAGCAAGTGTCCATTCAAGGCGGGCTCTACCCCCAGCACTTGTGTCGCCGGAGACTCCGCCATTAAGAACTTTAACTTTGAAACCCTCTGCGACTAACTTCTTCTGCAACAATGCCGGAAAGGCTTTATCGGCTGGCAACCCGTACCCTGCTGTAAGGCTATCACCCAATACCAGTATCTTTTTCAGATCTGTGGCCTCTACTGCAGTAGCAATAGACAATATAAAAAATAAAACAATACGCATTAAAACACTCAACTTGATTATTTTGTAGGATAGATCATATCTATTGCAGATAAAGCAATGGAATATTTATATAACTATAGTTTCTATGGTTTTTTCCACCCTGTTTAAATAATTGGTATTGGTTTTACCTCAATGATCACATTGAATGATATTCATTTAAAGTTGGAGGGTCCTGCGGGTCGGGTTAAAGTGCTTCGCGGCATTAATTTATCCATTGCCGAAGGGGAGACCGTTAGTGTAGTGGGTCCATCAGGCTCTGGAAAAACGACAATGCTGATGGTTATTGCGGGCCTAGAGCGTGCGACTTCCGGAACAGCTAACGTCAATAATATCGATTTAGACAGCCTAACTGAGGATCAACTCGCACTATTTCGTCGAGAAACTATGGGGATTGTTTTTCAGAACTTCCATTTAATTCCCACAATGTCAGCGCTTGAAAATGTCGCCATACCTTTTGAATTTTCAGGAGTCGATGATGCTTTTGAAAGAGCCCTACAGGGCCTCGAGTCGGTAGGACTCGGTCATCGAATTCATCATTATCCTGGCCAGTTATCGGGCGGGGAGCAGCAACGCGTCGCGTTAGCTCGGGCATTTTCTACTAATCCTCGTATATTACTGGCGGATGAGCCGACAGGAAATCTCGACCAAGATACAAGTGATGCAATTATAGATTTATTATTTTCACTTACTGATCAGAACAATACCACCTTATTACTTATTTCGCACGACGCGGCTATCGGTAAGCGTTGCCAACGAGAAATTCAGATTATCGACGGGAGAATTTCTGATGAGGGCAACTCTTGAAATCCATGTTACCAATACGAATAGCCTGGCGTGATTTGCGTGGTGGGTACAAAAATTTCAAGATCTTTTTTGCTTGCCTTGTTTTAGGTGTAGGAACCATAGCAGGAATAGGATCCACATCATCATCGATTTTTGCAGGTCTAGAAGCGGAGAGTAGGAATCTACTAGGCGGAGATATTGCACTTCGAGTTGCACATAGACCGATAAACTCAGTCCAATATAACTGGATAATGGACAGAGCAGAAATTTCTCGAGTGACCTCGATGAGGTCAATGGTTCATAATAAGAACACTAAAACGAGAACTCTCATCAATTTAAAGTCAGTTGACTCATATTACCCGCTTTTTGGCTCTCTATCGCTAAACCGCAACGGCCGACTTAAAGACTTTTTGAAGCGAAAAGATGGCATTTGGGGGGCCATTGCCGAACAACCAATCCTAGAAAGATTAAAAGCCAAAATTGGTGATATTGTTAGGATTGGAAATGCGTTTTACCGCCTTAATGCCGTCCTAGTATCTGAGCCAGACAGTATTGGAGGTATTCGAGCAATAACACGTGGACCGCGTCTTATGATATCGGCAAAAAGCCTGAATAGTACTGGTTTGATTCAGCCAGGAACCCAAATATCTTATCATTATCGATTGAGGTTACCAAAAAACTATTCTCTTAAGGAGTTTAAAAATGCTCTTTCCAAAGAATTTCCTAATGCCGGCTGGCGTATGCGTGACAGGAATACCGCAGCACCTAGCACCGAACAATTTATCAATTACACAGCACAATTTTTGACGTTAGTGGGACTTACCGCACTTCTTATCGGCGGAGTAGGCGCAGGCAATGCAATTCGTGGTTACCTCGATGGTAAAATGAGAATTATTGCCACTCTGAAATGTATCGGCGCTGAGAAACGTCTGATCTTTATTACATGGCTTTTAGAAATAGCTATCATGACCTTAGGCGCTATCACTATTGGCCTTGTTTTAGGATGTGCAGCTCCCGCACTTATCTCCAAAGGCTTGTCAGGATTGCTGACTGTACCCTTAAAATTGGGAGTTTATCCGGGCCCGCTTCTTATAGCCGCCGCCTATGGCATCCTTGTCGCCGTACTTTTTTCAATGCTTCCGCTAGCTCGTGCCTGCTCAGTTAAACCCGGCAACCTATTTCGGGATCACATTATACCAATTAAAGTTGGATTTAATTTACCTATTTACTGTGTTACCATTTTATCTCTCATAGCCCTTGTGCTGTTAGCTATATTCACTTCACATGATATAAAAATCGCATCAGGCTTTATAGCAGGGACAGCAGCAGCCTTTCTATTATTCTTTGGAGCCGGACATATCATTATTAAATTTTATAGAATTGTTGGTACGGTAAAAAACGCACGCTTGCGACTTGCTCTCGCCAATTTAAACCGACCCGGATCACAGACAGCCAATATCGTACTTTCTATGGGACTAGGTCTTACAGTATTAATTGCGGTTGTAGTGGTGGAAAGCAATATCAAACGTCAAATTACCGAGACAATGCCATCCACAGCTCCGGGTTTTTATTTTATTGATATTCAGCCTCACCAAATTTCTGCTTTTAAACAAATAGTGCAACAAACCAGACCTATAAAAAAAATTATTGAGGTCCCAATGCTTCGAGGCAGAATAACCCACGTTAAAGGAGTTCCTGCATCGAAGGTGAAATCTGCATCTAATACTGCATGGGTTTTGCGCAGTGATCGCGGATTAACCTGGAACCGACACCCTCCCGAAGGAGCAAAAATTATAGATGGATCCTGGTGGAATCAGGATTATGAGGGCCCGCCACTTGTGTCCTTTGATGCCGGAGCTGCAAAGGGAATCGGCGTTGGCATTGGTGATAAAATCACAGTCAATATTTTAGGTCGTCCAATCACAGCAACCATTGCGAATCTGCGTGCTGTAGATTGGAAATCCTTAAGAGTCAATTTCGTCATGGTGTTTTCTCCGGGTGTAATTACAAATGCACCGCAGACGCATATTGCTGCTATCCACCTTGACCCCAAATATGAGAATGCAGTGGAAAATGCCGTTACGGAAAAATTTTCTAATATTAGTGCCGTGAGAGTGCGGTATGTGCTTCAGGCTGTCAGCAGCCTGATGGGTCGTATTGCCGGCGCAATCCAGATAACCGCTCTAGTGACAATTTTAGCTGGAACAATGGTTCTAGCAGGCGCAATAGCGGCTGGTCAACAAAGGCGTATTATAGATTCTGTGGTGCTAAAAGTACTGGGTGCACGAAAACGGGACATTGTACTGACAATGCTTATAGAATTCATATTTATCGCGTTTCTTACCGTACTAATTGCTGCTGTCCTCGGAACATTGGCAGGATGGGCGGTGATTAGCACGATAATGAAGGCAGAATGGATACCCATATTCGATGTTGTTTTATTAACGACGTTTGGGGCCACTATTTTTATGGTGAGCATTTCAGTTTTAGGAACCTGGCGAGCCTTGGCCCAGAAACCAGCAGCTATTCTTCGAAATGAGTGATTGCATAGCCAAATAAATATTTTATGACAATTGACAGAAGGTCTTGATTTCCCCGTTTCAATAACCATACTAAGTTTTAAAACATAAATCATCTTAAAGAGGGTTATGATGGCATTTGGAACAGAACGTAAAGCGGTATTTACTGGCAGCGCCGTAGATCAGGCCGCCTATGATGAAGGCCTACGAGCCTATATGTTACGGGTATATAATTACATGGCTTCTGGGCTTGCATTAACAGGGATCGTCGCACTTGTAATTGCACAAATGTCAGTAAACTTTAACGATGCGGGACAAATTATTAGCCTAACACAACTGGGGCACACTCTTTTTAATACTCCATTAAAATGGGTCGTTATGCTCGCACCGCTAGGCCTCGTTTTTTTTCTGGCCTCAAAGTTGCATTCGATGTCATTTTCCGGCGCGCAAACGACATTTTGGATTTATGCAGGGCTGATGGGTGTTTCTATGGCTACCATTTTCATGACCTTTACCGGTGCTAGTGTTGCTCGCGTGTTTTTTATTACCGCCGGAACGTTCGCAGCAATGAGTTTATACGGATATACAACGAAGAAAGATCTTTCAAAATTTGGCTCGTTTCTTTTTATGGGACTGATTGGAATTATCATAGCTTCTCTGGTAAATATTTTCCTTGAAAGTTCAGCCTTACAATTTGCCATTTCTGTTATTGGGGTACTCGTATTTGTTGGCCTTACTGCGTATGACACACAAAATATTAAAAATGAGTATGACGAATATCATGATGAGGAAACGAGTGGTAAATTAGCAATCTCAGGAGCTCTGCGGTTGTACCTGGATTTTATTAATCTCTTTATAATGTTGCTGCATCTTTTCGGCGATCGCCGATAACTAAACCTAGCTAATAACCGAGAAAAAAAGGGTGCCAAACGGCACCCTTTTTAATAGATACAGTTGAACAAGGTAATACAATTAGCTATGCAGTTGCACGAAAGCATGCAACATCAGCCTCTTCTTCCAAAATTCGAGTAATAATTCTTCGCGCCTGAATACCCCCTGCATCCTGATTAAAGTCTACCTGCTCTGGTAAATTCTCTTCAAAAGCTGTCAGATTATTTTGCTGAGAGCCGATAACTGCCAAATCTTCCAAAAACGCTGTATGAACCTGACGATAAACCAGTTCTGTTACAGTGGGATCATCAATTTGAAAGTTGTGGGCCTGCGCCCAAAAATAATGAGTTGTTGTCTCAGTTTCAGGCGTTATAGCATTTAAATTTCGCATGGATACTCCGTGCGACCGATCACCATCAAATGCACCAGTATTAGCTCGCGCACCTCCAACATCTAAACGCACAAACGCAGGCGGCGTAAATTCGATAATCTGCCACCGGTCAATATGTTCTTCCGGAGTAAAACCACCCGCCTTTTGTATAAATGGCGGCGCCGGACTATCTGGTATCAGCCTAGTAACTCTTATCAGGTCGCCTTCGCGCATAGTCTTAATAGGGTTTGAAGCTATAGCGTCAGTACCTAACGTTGTGGGATGTACAAATTGCAGGTGTGTGAGATCAAGGAGGTTATCGGTAAGAAGTTGATAGTTTCCCGGCAAATCAAGTTTTTCACCTTTTGCCCGCCAATTAGGATCATCAAGCCAATGAAAATCTTCGATTTTTTCCGGATCTGCAAGTTTAGGATCGCCCATCCAAATCCAAATCCAGTGATATTTCTCAAAAACCGGATAGCTACGGACCTTTGCTTCCGGAGGTATGTTAGTTTGGCTTGGTATGTGAACGCAGTTACCCGAGGGATCGTATGTCAAACCATGATATAAACATTCAACGTTATCACCCTTCAAAACCCCATCGGATAAAGGCATGTGGCGATGACAACAACGATCCTCCAACGCTACTGGCGTGCCATCTCCGCGACGGTAAAAAACAATTGGCTCATTACAAATCGTACGTCTAAGCATCTCCTGACGTCGGATTTCTGTATCCCAAGCTGCTACATACCAAAAATTACGAGGAAACATTAATTTCTCCCAAACTTATTTAACCGGTATATTACATACCCATATAAAAATTAGACCTTAAGCGATTAAAATCAAGCACCTGGCCATTTTATTGACAACCCTATTTTAGGATATATCCATAATTTGAACGCTAACTTGGCGAGAAATCTTATTACGTTCAATAGTCAAATTCACCTGATTGCCGATACCCACCTTTCGAAGCTCTTTAGTGAATTCCGCCAGAGTTTCTATTCTTGCACCGTTAACATGAGTGACAATATCTCCAAGTCTCCGCCCATTTACAAGACCTACTAAACCCGCCTTGGCTGAAGATGTACCCGGCAAAACATCAGCAATTATCAACCCTGTAACTCCAAGACGGGCCGCCACCTCTTCAGGCAATACAGTTATTCCAATCCCAGGTCTCGGGACCCGACCACTTTTAATAAGCTTCGGCACAATTCTATTTACTACATCTACCGGCACAGCAAAGCCGATACCAGCCGATGACCCAGAGCCAGAAATTATCGCGGTATTAACCCCGATTAGCCTTCCAGCGGAGTCTATAAGAGGACCCCCAGAATTTCCCGGGTTGATGGCGGCATCAGTTTGAATAACACCATCAACCTCACGGTTATTAGATGTTGGCAAACGACGGTTTAATGCACTTATTATTCCGGACGTGAGGGTCCGGCTTAAACCAAATGGATTACCAATCGCAAATACCGATTGTCCAACCTTTAAGGAACTCGATTCACCCAAAGGAATAGGAGCGCGGCCAGAACGGGTTCCGGTCAAACGGATAACAGCCAGGTCATAATCCGGAGTGGAGCCTACAAATTTTGCTCGAACCACTTCTCCGTTTTCTAAGCGCACGGCTATTTCATTTGCACCGGCAATAACATGATGATTGGTCACAACATGCCCGGCGCTATCCCATATAAAGCCAGAACCAGTCCCACCGCCCCGCTTTCTTCCAGAGTAATCACCTTGAGTGAAAATATATACCACGGATGGGGCAGTAGCATTAAAGATCTCTATCGTGCTTTTTTCAAGATTGGTCAATGAGCCCCGCGGCGTCACTAAACGGGGTTTGTCGCCCGTTAAGAAGACGTTACGAATAAATTCATCGGCAACAAATACCGTTGCGATTATTAAAGACCAGATGATGACATAACGTGCGAATTTACTATTCATATTTACTGCCAAAAATTATTACCCTTAAAAGATAGCCGGACCACCGGACTAGGCCAATGCTTGACGAGAGCCTGTCGAGTTTTAACAATACAGATCAATAAATCAAATAAAGGATTTAAGATGGGACAACTCGATAAACGGACAGTCATTGTTACAGGCGCGGCTCAGGGAATTGGTGCTGCCTATGCACGTGGACTAGTCGCAGAGGGTGCTAATGTTGTCATTAACGATGTTATAGACCCAGACCCGCTCGTAAATGAATTAACCGTCGCTGGCGGTGACGTCATTGGCATAACTGCCGATGTTACTGATGACGATCAGATTGCTAGTATGGTAGCCAAAACCGTTGAAAAATACGGACGTATTGATGGTTTAATTAATAATGCCGCCCTTTTCGGTAAAATTGCTCGACGGCGATTTGAAGAAATTGATATTGAAGAATTTGATGCTGTTATGCGCGTCAACATCCGCGGAGTATGGCAAGTTTCACGCGCTGTTATAAATATTATGCGGAACCAAAAATATGGCAAGGTTGTCAATATAGCTTCTGGAACAGTATTTAAGGGAACGCCAATGCAGTTACACTATGTTACATCCAAGGGTGCAATTATTGCCCTCAGCAGAGCGATGGCCCGCGAGGTCGGAGAAGATAATATTTGTATCAATACAATTGCGCCTGGACTTACGCAAAGCGAAGCTGTGCTAAACGAGGGACAATTTTCCGATGAACATTTTGACGCAAATATAGGTAGTCGATGTATCAAAAGGGCAGAAGAACCAGAAGACCTGATCGGAACTGCAGTATTTTTACTATCGCCAGATTCGGACTTCGTTACTGGTCAGGTGCTTTGTGTAGATGGAGGTTCTGTTACACACTAAAGTAAATAGAACAACAACATAGGAAGCGTAACTACCGATAGACCAGCAGAAATCAAAACCATGCTGGCGACTTCCTCTGGTTCACGTTTATAAATGACCGCGAAGAGATAGTTAGAGACCGCAACGGGCATACTGCTTTGAAGTATCACAACTGCACGCACCATTCCCTCAAGCTCAAGATATTCGGCGACTCCCCACCCTATGATAAAGCCGATGCCAAGTCTGAATATACCTAGTCCAATTCCCCGAGGAAGTGAGGAAATCTTAAAACGACCCAAAGAACACCCAAGAGCAATTAATTGTAATGGGAAAGCCATGGCACCCAAAAGCTTCGTAGAGTCGTAAGCCCATTTTGGGAGAGTTATGTCTAACCACATCATTAATATCGCTACGAAAGTTGCCCACAATGCGGGCTCACGAAATAAATTACTTAGTGATAACTTACCCGAAGCGATAGCAGCTCCAATTGTGAAGGTGCCAACAGCACCTATTGTAAAATATACAAGAGCCAAAGCCAGACCTTCCTCGCCATAAGCAAAAAGCGAAACGGGTAGTCCCATACTACCAACCAATGGAAAAATCATTGACGGAAGGTAGGCCGGGAAGGACAGTCTCCATAATCGCAAAAGGATTGCAGCGAAAAGTGCCGTAATCAGATAAATTATGATTGCTGCAATGGCCATTTCGGTGAGTGCCAAAAATTCAAGACGAACTTTGCTAAATGTAGCAATAATAAGGCAAGGCACCGCAATTTTATAAACGAGTGTAGATACAAGATCTGAGTCAAAATCACGCCCAGTTCTGATCCAAACTAGACCAATTGCTGCACATAGAAATACGGGTAGTACGATAGCCGCAAGCTCTGCAATAATCCCCATCAGACTAACCCTGCAATACAAACAACATCAGAAAGGGAAGGGTAGCCAACGACATGAAAGTAGAAACAACCACTATACCTGCAACGCCATTTGCTTCCCGATCGAAACGTGCTGCTAAAAGATAATTCATTACTGCGGTGGGCATAGCACATTGAAGTATCAATACACCGCGCGTAACGCCTTGGAGTTCAAAAAGTTCAGCGAGTGAAACTCCCAGACCGAATCCTATGAAAAGACGGACAAAACTTAGCCAGAAACTCTTTTTAAAATCACTAACTTCTAAGCGCGACAAAGAAACACCAAGTGCAACCAACATTAATGGAATCGACATACCGCCGATGATTTCAGCGGTATTTGCGACCCATCTCGGTGGCGCTGTTTCCGTACACATAAAAATTAAGGCAGCAGCGATTATCCAAATAAAGGGTGTTTTGAGCATCGAAATAAGTGACCATTTACCTGAGGCACAAGCGAAACCGATCGTCACATTTGCCGTCGACATCAACACAAATACGCTGATGCCAAGGGCCAGACCTACATCACCAAATGCGAATAAACAGAGTGGCAGGCCCATGTTTCCATTATTAGGAAAAGAAAGTGCCGGTAAAAAAGCGCCTATCTCCAACTTAAACATTTTAAGCAGAATGGCACCAATTATGAGATTAGCTGCGAGAAAAATACCAAAAATACCAAAAATTTCCCCAAATTCAGCCGGAGAAACATCTAATTTTGTCAAAGTAGAAAAAATTAAAGCGGGCACACCAAAATTCAGTGTCAGCATTCCTACAAGTGTGGTGTCGAAAGGTTTTCCCGACCGACCCCACGCATAGCCTATCCCTGCTATTACAAACAGTGGGGCAATAATACTTGCTATTTGGACGACGAGTGACACTGAATTAGTTAAATTGTGGACAATAAAGACAAATTAGATGCATTGTGACCTGTTATTACAAAACAAAAAACCCCGGAGCTTATACCAATTTACAGATAGTAAATTTAAATATTAGTTGAATTTTAGTCTGACCCGACTTTAATTTACCCATGACAACATTATTGAACAGTAGAAATGGTCAAAATAGATAAAATTTATACTAGGGGTGGAGATAAGGGAAAAACATCACTTGGGGATGGCAAGCGATTGTCCAAGAATTCCATGCGAATAAGTTCCATTGGTGATGTTGACGAAACTAACTGCGCCATTGGCCTAGCCCTCACAATCCTAGATCCGGACGAAGAAACTACAAAAGTTTTATCCCGTGTCCAGAATGATCTTTTTGATTTAGGGGCCGATTTAGCTATTCCAGGGGCAGATATAAATGATGGTAACCTGCGTATCCAAAAAATACAGGTGACCCGAATTGAAGAGGACATCGATGCACTCAACGAAAATCTCTCAACACTGCAATCTTTTATCTTACCGGGGGGGTCCAAGTCTGCCGCCCACATCCATGCTGCGCGTGCTATTGCTCGTAGAGCAGAACGCTCTTTGATTGCGTTAGCAAAATCTGAAGCCGTCAATCAATTCGCTTTACAATATTTAAATAGGTTGTCTGATTTGCTTTTTGTTTTGGCTAGGACAAAAAATGACTTCGGAAAGAGCGAAACATTATGGGTGCCAGGCAAAAATATTTAAAAATAGTCTCGCAAAAGAAGATAATATTTGTTTTTAAGGAAGAACGTTAAAAATAGCCTCTCCAGTCCGTTCCTCAACATAGCGCCCAAATCGGAATTTTACTTCAGGGCCGTCCATTGTGGCTGTTCGTATCTCCTTGCCTACTTTTTCGACATTTAGCACAACGAAACTATGGCCTTCTGCCATAACTGCTTCATCAAACTGGTCCTTAAAATCCTCTAACTTGTCAAAACTATAAACTCTTTCGATACCACTGCCGTGCGCCATTTTTGTATAGTCTGCATGCTCACTAAATGGAATATCGACCTCTTCTGTCGACCCATAACATTTATTTGAAACTAAAAAATGAGTGAGGTTAGGCAAATTCATTTGTCGTTCAACAAACAACATGCCGGGATTCATAACAAAGGCACCATCCCCGCTCATAGCCCAAACTTTAATATCAGGATTGCCCACCGCGATGCCACTAGCAAACATAGATGACAAACTCATGGATGCAGTAAGATAAAACACCCGATCCCGTTCGTGAGTTAGGTCCCACCAAGTTCCGGAGCTATGACCCGCAGAAGTGACTACCAACTCATCTGTCCAGCGACTGACCATATATGCAAAGGTTTCGCGCAAATTCATGGGCATCTCAAGTTTCCCCGTTTAAAAGTTCCCGGCTCAGGATGACAGCACTAGGGCGATTATAAACGCGTGAATGACGATGGACGCGTGGTATTTCTGAGAGTTGTTCACGGCTCTCCAAAACCTTGTAAGGCAACCCTATGGTATTTAGTACATCAAAAAAGTAAATCCCGTTAGAAATTTGATACTTGGCTGTATCCCCGATTGCTCCTCGCATTGACACCAAAAAAAACATTGGTATTTCATATGTATAGTTGATCTTTGTAATAGCATATATACAAGTCAGCATACCCGATGCCCCCATCACCGCAGCAGAATAAGTTTTGCTGAAATAGGTACCCGAACACAAACCAATTGCCGATTCCTCTCGATTTACCGGAACATGTTTAAAGCGGTTATCAACCTCAACGACTTTGATTAGATCTGCCACCCAATCATCTGGTAGGCTCGCAATTAGACTAATACCACTCTCGGCTAATTGGTTAACAATGATTTCGGAGACCTCTCGACGACCTGATGTCATAAGTTTTTATCCCTTCAGCGTATGATTTTTATTTCCGTGAAGAAAGAACAACTGAAAGAAGATTTCCTGCAAGATCATTCGCAGTCGGATAGTCTGCATGCTTTGCAACTTTCAAGTATGATTTACAAGTCACAACCGACGCCCTTTCATAGGCCGCGAGCTTGTCCAAGAGGCTCTCAATTTCATTATCTAGTTTATCCAAAGTAACAACATCGCTGATGAGCCCAATTGAAACCGCGCGAGTAGCATTAATTTTATCTGTGGAATAGACCATACCTAGTAAAGATTTAGGCGGGATGCGATCAAGATGTGCCAGCATAGCAAGAGTAGGGGGTAAATTGGCACGCATTTCCGGCATAGCAAACTGCGCGTTATCTGCTGCTATGGATACGTCAGAGATTGCTGTGATCCCACACCCCAAACCATTGGCCAAACCCTGAACCCCTGTAACAACTGGCACCTCTGCATCTCTGATTGCCGAATATACCCCAAGAATAGGTTCAATTAGTGCCTTTCGCATCTCTAGGGCCGTTTTGGATTTTCCCTCTGGTGCACCATCGGGATCGCGACCCAGACAGAAATCGTTTCCGCGCCCTCTAACAACTAAAGCATTAGTAACACCAGTTGAGGCCGCGTCCCGTATATCATTCGCAATGTGAGTCAACATTGACAGGGTTAGAAGATTACCTTTTTCAGGCCGTTCAAAGGTTAATCGAGCAATAGCACCATCTTGTGTTACTGAATATCCGTCACTCATTCTCTCTCCCACTTTTTAAAATTAGAATATCTCTTTCTGATTATCTGTCTCGAAGATGATGCCATTCTTAAAATATTTTTCCAGTTCCGTATCATTCAAATCCAGTAACCCGCGCAATACTTCCCGACTATGTTCACCTAGCTTGGGAGGGTAGATATGTGACGTCTCTATTTCACCCCTATATTTGATTGGATTGCCCGCTACCCTAGCAATCCTATTACCACCACCTTCAAGATCCAGAACCATTTGACGGTTTAATACCTGCTGGTCCGAAAGAGCATCAGACAAATCATTTACTTCACCAACAGGAACGCCGGCATCTAGAAGTGGCTGTACCCAGTATTTTGCATCTTTTTCCATAAATGCTTTTTCTAAAATTGGCCACAATTCTTTCCGATTTTTATGTCGCAACTCGTTGGTTAAAAATCTTTCATCTTTTGTAAGGAAGTCCATACCGAGCACTTCACATAGGCCTCGCCACATCCGTTCAGTATTAGCACAAACCACCAGCTCGGTATTATTTGCCCCACAAAATGATCGGTAAGTGGGGATCGACTCATGTCCACTACCCTGCCTTCCAGGAACATCATTCGAATGCAAATAATATGCCGCTTGATAGGTTAATAACGCGACCTGACAATCAAGCATGGATATATCAACAAACTTTCCTTTACCTGTACGACGCCTCTCCTCAAGAGCTGCTAGAACGCCAATCGCCGCGTACATACCTGCCGTTAAATCCCCTATAGGCATGCCCGCCCGCACAGCAGTACGACCAAACTCTCCTGTCAAACTCATCCCCCCGGACATTGCTTGTACAATCATATCGTAGGCGGGCCGCTCGCGGTAGGGACCCGTTTGTCCGAAACCACTAATCGAGGCCCAAATCAATTTTTCATTGCGTAATATTAAATCCTCATACTTAAAGCCCAGCCGGTCGAGCACACCTGGTCGAAAATTTTCCATAACTATATCGCATTTTTCAGCAAGCATTTTTACCAAATCAAGACCCTCTGGCTTTTTCATATCTATAGCCACGGCTTTCTTATTTCGGTTAATAGAGAGGTAATAGCAACTATCGCCATCAATAAAATTAGGGGGAAGAGTTCTGGACCAATCACCAGATGGGGCTTCCAGTTTAATAACCTCAGCACCAAGATCGGCAAAAATTTGTGCACTAAAAGGGCCGGCCAGAAACTGCGTCAAATCCAATACTTTTATGCCGTTCAATGGACCTGGGCGACATTGTTGCTCTTGCTTATTTTTCATTGTTTTATAGCTATATTTCTGCCTTTAATTTCCGACTGGCCTCTACAACTTGAATGACACTAGCCGGTGTTAGAGGCACATTCATAAAATTTGCTTTAAAGGGCTGAAGCGCATTCTCTACCGCCGCTATAATAGAAGCAGCAGCCGGAATAGTGCCCCCTTCTCCAGCCCCCTTAACGCCGAGAGGATTGAGGGGGGAGGGCGATTCGATATGAATAGTTTCCGCATCTACAACCTCCCCGGCCCCTGGGATTAAATATTCAGCAAAATTTGTCGTTAACGGATTTGCATCGGAGTCAAAATGCTGTTCCTCAAATAATGCATTCCCAATTCCATGTGCAAGGCCACCCTGAACCTGGCCATCAACAATCATGGGGTTGATAAGATTACCCGAGTCGTGGGCGATGACATAACGCAAAATTTCAACATTGCCAGTTTCAATGTCGACTTCCACTTCCGCAATATGCGTTCCATTACAGTATGCTGATTGCTCCGGTGAAAAATAATGTGTGGCCTCCAAACCGGGTTCAAAACCTGGAGGCATTGCAAAGCCCGGTGACCCTGCTACCGCATGAGATATTTCACCCAGTGTTTTATTTATTTCTGGAACACCCCTAACAAACGCCTTACCGTCCTCCAGTTCAATATCCTCTTCAGCAGCCTCCAGAAGAAACGCCGCTATTTTAATCGCCTTATCGCGAACATCTTGTGCGGCTAAATGCACTGATGGTCCAGCATTAGCGGCAATCCTGCTCGCAAAGGTTCCAACGCCATGCGCAATTTTTGTTGTATCAGCCAAATGAACTTCAATATCAGCAATATCTACTCCAAATTTCTCGGCGCAAATTTGAGCCATTGTGGTCTGGTGCCCTTGCCCCTGAGGCGCGGCACCCGTCATCAGGAAAATCTTGCCCGAAGGACCAACACGCACAGTCGCTCCCTCAAAGGGTCCAAGGCCGGTACCTTCAACATAATTTCCAATGCCAATTCCGATATAGCGCCCCTCTTGTCGGGCACTCTTTTGACGATCCTTGAATTGAGAATAGCCAATTTTCTGAAGCGCTTCTGATTGGCAACGAGGATAATCTCCACTATCATATACTACAGGCTTTCCATCACGGAAAACCAAGCCAACTTTATAGGGCATTTTTTCCGCGGGGATCAGATTCCTGCTGCGAATTTCTGCTGGGTCAAGGCCGATTTCTTGAGCTGCCTTATCCATCAATCTTTCCATCGCAAAGACTGCTTGTGGCCGCCCAGCGCCGCGGACCGGTGTAACTTGAACCTTATTGGTTAGGGCTACGATTGTTTCCAGCCGAAAATTTGGCAGGACATACGGGCCCGGTACTGTGGTAGAAGCGATTAAAGGGGTTACAATACCCCAAGGAACGTAGGCGCCTGTATCATGAATCATCGTGCCCCTAACACCAAGAAGTTTACCACGACCATCGAAAGCCGCTTCTAAATCCCAATATTGATCTCTCTCCTGACTAGCAGACAAAAAGTGCTCGCGACGATCCTCGATCCATTTAACGGGTCGGCATAATTGCCGCGCAATAAACGGGATAACCGCTTCTTCCGCGTAGAACATAGCTTTCGGACCGAATCCGCCCCCAACTTCCGGTGCTATCACATCAATTTCGTTTTCGTTCCAGTTTAATACGCCTATTATATTACGTTTTACCTGGTGGGGGGCCTGAGTAGCAGACCACAATATAGTCCTACCTTCATCTGGATCGTAAACAGCTAATGTGCCCCTGCCCTCTAGGGAATGTCCGCCTCCTCGGTGGTGGCGGATTGAGACCACAACCCGATGTGAAGCACCTGAAAATGCACCCGCAACGTCACCGTATTCATTAACAAAACGTGCAGAAATATTATCCTTCCCATCACTATGAGATAACGGAGCACCGGATTTCACCGCTTCGCGCGCATCTGAAGCACTCGGCAGCACCTCCCAGTCAATCGCAATCGCAGCAGCCGCATCTTCGGCAAGATAGCGACTTTCTGCAACAACGCACGCGACAGCCTCTCCGGCAAAGTGCACTTCATCTCGCGCCAGTAAGTAAGGCATCATAGGTTGCACAATCGAAGGATTTGGCAACAAGAGTAGTAATTTATTATCTTGGATGTCCTTTGGAAAATCTTCCAATGTAAATACACCACAAACGCCCTCCATGGCCTTTGCCGCAGAAGTCTCAATTTTGGTAAATCTAGCATGGGGATGAGGACTTCTAACAAACACCGCATGCAATGTATTAGAAAATTGGACATCATCCGTATAGGTGCCATTACCCTTTAAAAGATCAGGGTCCTCTAGACGTTTTACCGCAGCTCCAAATAACTTAGCGCCCATACTTATCTCTTTCCGGTTTCGTTAACGTGCAAAAAGATGTATTGAACATACACCATGGTCAAAACCTGACACCCCACCCCCGGTGCAGTGTGTCAGCCCTACCTTTGCCCCTTCAACCTGCCTTTGTCCGCATTGTCCACGGAGTTGACGTACAATTTCAACAATTTGCGCGACCCCAGTTGAACCAATCGGATGACCTTTGGATAACAATCCCCCGCTTGGATTAACAGGAATTCTACCGCCAACTGAAGTATCCCCGTCTGCTAAAAGCCTAGCCGCTTCACCTTTGTCGCAAAAGCCAAGGGCCTCATAATAAAGCAATTCAGCAATGGCAAAAGCATCATGTACCTCGGCTAAATCTATATCTTCCGGCCCTATACCAGCCTCCTCATAGAGCTGCTGAGCACCTCTCAATGTAATTTCAGGGGAAGTCATATCGCGATACCCCGTCATGTATTTTCCAGAATTAATTTCTGATCCAATAACTTTGACTGGAGTGGTAGTATATTGTTTAGCTTTTTCAGCTGAACAAACTACCACGGCTGCCGCCCCATCGCCGGACGGACAGCAGTGGAACAACCTCAAGGGATCAGCAACTTGTCTAGAGGCCAAGACTTCTTCACGCGTAACTTCCTTTCGAAACTGGGCATCTTCGTTCCACACCCCATGCCTTCGTGCCTTAACGGAAACATCAGCGATATCATTTTCTGTCAAGCCATATTCATACATGTAACGCCTTGCACGCATTGCATACAAAGCTGGCATTACCAAACCGTGTGATACCTCCCAGTCTTCTTTTTCTAGCGGGAGTGTTCCCCCGCCAAACTTAGTGAGTTTTTCAACCCCAATTACCAGCACCGCGTCATAAACGCCGGCAGATACCGAAATCCACGCTTCGCGAAAAGCAGTCGAACTTGAAGAACAGGCATTCTCAATATTTATAATGGGCAAGCCTGTAATACCCAGTTTCTTCAAAATTCTCTGACCAGCCATCATCCCCCCCAAGGCGGTTCCACAATAGGTAGCCTCGATAGCGGTCTTTTTAATACCGGCATCTTCCACTGCTTGTTTTACCGCCGGCCATGCAATATCTGCCAAATGCTTCTTTGGAAATTTTCCAAAGGGCACCATTCCAGCCCCCACAATTGCAACATTGCGCATTATTGTTCTCCAAATTTTATGGGAGTAAAGGCGTAGCTTTGAAGAGGCTGCCCTGCTTCGTCTTCACCAAGAAATGCCATACACACCTCAACCGGCATATCCATTACAAGACTGGCCGGATCAGCATCAATTATATGTGCAAACACCCTGACGTCCTCTGGAAGGTCAACATATGCAGCAATAAAAGGGAGGTCCCATCCCTTAGGCGCCGCATGAACCACTGACCACGAATAAAGTGTACCCTGCGAGCTCAGGTTAATTGGAGAGATTTCTTCGGACATGCATGCAGGACAGACGTCGGTTTGTGGAAATACTATATTTCCGCATGAGCTGCACTGGGATCCCACTAATCGTACTTCACCAGTGTCTCCAATTTTAACTAATGAACCCTCGGGGTTTAAGGTTTGACTTAAGTTTTCAATCATTTGGTATATCTACTCATCCTTTAAGTCTTGGCCAACATCTCTGATTGAGGTGTTCGGCAACACATCTTTTTTTCTAAGTTGTGCGCTACGGCGACCATTCTCCATATAGGCCCCATCCGCAGCACGCTGAGCCATTTCTGACCACTCCTGCGACCAATCCCCAAGAGAGTAACCATGCCAGGGGCTTTCTGGCTTAAGGGCTGGTAAACCCAGTTTTTCCCACAGTTCTTTAGCATCTTCCATAAAGTTCTTCGTTGGCAAGGCTATTGGTGGCATATCTGCTTTAAGTGTCGCATTAATTAGCATGGTTGTATCCTCGCCGTCGCCCCTTTCCAACGCCGGTCCATGACCGCGATCACGATGTTTCAAAATTTCGACATCCAACGCGGGGTTTGCGCGATATGCGAGAGCCCAAAATACTGCATCCCCCTGCGCGGGATTAATGTCCTCGTTGACAGCAATAACAAACTTTCCACACGCAGAGTCGAAATGTGCCGCAGCATAAAGCGCACGCCATACCTCTGTGCTTGGAACACCACGCTCGAATATCAAAAAAGCAAGCCGTCGAATATTGGTTAGCGGCTCGTGCAAAGAAACATGCTTGAGACCCTTTATGCCTATATGCTCTTTTAAGTGATTAAGGAACTTAGGTTCCATTGCCACCCGTTTAATCACGCTCGACTCTGAAGGGGTAACTTGGGAAATGATCGATGTCATGATTGCATTCCTTCGCCGGGTTATTGCCGTCACTTCAAAGATAAAATTAAATTCTTCAAGATTAATGTGACCATGGCTTTCCCCGAATGGCCCCTCTGGCTCGAGCATATCTGTATCTACCAAACCCTCGATGACAATTTCAGCGTCAGCTGGCACCAATAAATCAATAGTTTTTGCCTTTACAACGCGAATGGGTGAACCAGCCAGTGCCCCTGCCACTGATATTTCATCAACATTCTCCCGGACTTTTTGAGGACTAACGTAGGCCAAGGCTGGTGGACACCCTACAATTATTGCCATAGGCATTTTTTTACCCTGCTGCTTGTACTTGCTCCAGTGTGAGTGTCCCCCTTGTCTTAAATTAACAAACATCTTTAACCCTATCCGGTTTGGAGCCTTTATACCTCCTCGATAGGTACCCATATTTTGTATGCCAGTTTCGGGATCCCGAGATATGCAGCTTGTCGCAGTCAAGTAAGGGGCAACATCAAACCCGGGGGTAGAAAGAGGTACTGGCAAAGCATCTAGACCGTTGCCCTCGCCATTAAGACTCTTCCCTTCAAAAAGTAATTCCTGACAAACCGCCTCATTAACTTCTACTGGTGGGATCGGGGAGGCTAATGCCTGCTTCCAATGCTCACCGATTTTGGAGACGGGAACACCCATTCCAACTCCATAAATTTCCGGCGTAGTGGCTAAAGCTCCGACCACCAGTGGAACCGTATAGTCTCTCCCCCTGCTATCGGTTATATTTTTAAAAAGAAATGCCTTGCGGTTACTTTCCTTTATGCCTCCTCTGAATTGCCACCGAACCAAGGGCATTAACTCGGTATCTTTATTTATCAATGTATCAATTTCATATAGCAAATCTGCATCACGCAAATTCTCTATGTGATCGTGCAAGTCTGGATAACCCCGATTATAGGAACGTTCTGCCTTGTTCATTAAGCACCCTTTGCTTTCATGGGCAATTAACCACGAACGAAACACACCAATCAACAGGGGTATTAAATTAAAATCCGACTTTCTAATTTTTCTGAATGCGCTCTCGATAGGAAATTATCGTTGTTGCCAGCACAATCGTAAATGCCCCCACCCAGGTCCAAATGTCGGGAACTTCAGAAAACACAATATACCCAAATGCTGTTGCCCAAATCATTCGAGTAAATGAAATTGGCTCAGCAAAACTGAGGTCGGCAATTGCATAGGCTTTCGCAGTAAACAGATGCGCTAGACTGCCAAGGGTTCCGATTACAACGAGCCCAATTAATTGCTCCATAGTTGGCCATTGCCAATGAAATAACGCTGCAATTAATGTAATTGGCGTCATAAGGAATTGAACGTAAGCAGCAATAGTTGCAGGATCCTCAGTCTTGGTAAGACTTTTTGCGCAAAGTTTAGAAATAGCCGCTGTAGCGGTAGCGGCAATTGTCAGCAAAGCCCCAATATTTACCGCTTCAAAACCCGGGCGAATAACCATTAATGCCCCTGCAGCACCTACTATTAAGGCTGTCCACCTCCAAAATCGGACTCGCTCCGAAAATGTTAATATAGCCCCAAGGGTTACAAATAATGGACCCGTCAAGGCAAGAGCAGTCGCATCTGCCAAAGGGATAAGCGAGAGAGCTGTAAACCAAGCCAGCATTGATATTGAATTAATACAAGCTCGAAACGTGTGAAGACCCAATCGCTTAGTTTTGAATCTCCCAATCCCGCCCCGCATTAACAAGGGAATAAGCACTAAAAATCCGAATAAATTCCGAAAAAAAGCAATCAGAAAAGGATGTAATTCGAAAGACACCAGACGCACAGTACCGTGCATAAAAGCAAACATTGCTCCAGCGAGAATCATAAAACTGGTGGCAAGGACCGCCTGCGAGGTGGTTGCAGATGGGCCTCGGGGCGATATAGTCATCCGATACTTTCCTCGAATTTCTTTTGATCAGCCTAGAGAAAACTAGCCTGATGATTTCGTAACCTAATTGATTGTAGCCCCCTCAAAAACTATGCACCACCGTGTACTTGCCATAGAAAATTTCCAGTATAAGCTCGCTTAAACCTATTTTAACGGAGAAAAAAATGAGTGGTCCTGACCAGATTCCACCAATGTTCACACCCTTCGCCTTAAGAGAAATGACCGTTATTAATCGAATAGTAATGTCACCAATGTGTATGTATTCTGCTGATGACTTTGATGGAACACCTACAGATTTCCATGTGGTTCATCTCGGAAGTCGGGCTATGGGTGGAACCGGTCTAGTTTTTACCGAAATGACTCAGATTTCTCGTGAAGGCCGAATCTCTCCAGGGGATGCAGGCATTTACGATGACAAACACATTAGTGCTTGGAAAAAAGTGGTAGAATTCGTTCACAACCGTACTCCCGCCAAAATTGGCATACAGCTTGGTCATGCAGGCCGAAAGGCATGCGAGCCCATTGCATGGAAAAGGGACAAACCACTATCCCAAGAAGAAAAATGGGAGATTTTAGCTCCAAGTGCATTACCATTTGGGCCCAACAGTGAAATGCCACGAGAGATGAACCAAGGCGATATAGCCAAGGTTATAGATGACTTTGTTAACGCTGCAAAACGTGCTGACCAAGCGGGTTTTGATATACTAGAACTCCATGCCGGGCATGGGTATTTATTATCTTCATTCATGTCTCCACTATCAAATAAACGTACCGACGGCTATGGAGGTTCTCTAGAAAATCGAATGAGATTACCACTAGAAGTATTTCACGCGGTTAGATCTGTTTGGCCTCAAGAGAAGCCAATGTCCGCTAGGATCTCCGCAATCGATTGGCATAAAAACGGCAATCAAATCGAAGACGGTGTCCATATAGCTAAATTATTTAAAGAAGCTGGTCTGGATATTATCGATGTATCGAGTGGTAATGTCACAAATGTCCGTCGACCAGTTACTCCGGGTCTTTTCCAAACACCTTTCAGTGAACAGATAAGAAACGAGGTCGAAATACCAACNATGACCGTAGGAAATTTAGCAGTAGCAGAACAAATAAATGGTGTTATTGCANAAAACCGNGCCGATCTGTGCTGTGTCGGCAAAGGNCATCTATTTGACCCCTACTTTGTCAGACATGCGGCACGNGATGTTGGATATGATTTGAAATGGCCGGATCAATACCCTGCCGCTGCTGTATTTAACCCCAATCCAGAAATTATGAGATAGGCTAATAGGAGAAGATCCTGACGAAAACTTTGGGGCTTGAGAACTCCAAACAGCGTTGTAATAAGGCCGCTTTATATTAACTCAGCTTAAGAAGGTGTGTCAGTAATTATCATCCAATACATCTTGGGACTCACGCAATAAGCGGACATATGCTCGACATAAGACAATGGCAGAGAAATTGGGTTTTATCATCCATAACCCAGTGAATCCTCTAGCGGCAGAAGGCTTAAACCAACCCGCTGGCTTTATGAAGGTATTTCCTCTTTGCCCTGTTTGGTCTCACGCCACCAAATATAAAGGCCGCTCGCAATTACAATACCGGCACCCCCTATTGTTATCTCATCCGGGAATTGATCAAAAAATATCACTCCGAAAAGGGTCGCCCAAATAATTTGAGTATAAAGAAAAGGGGATAAACGGGACGCGGGCGCAATTTCAAGGCCTCTTATCAAAAGATAGTGACCGATCCCATACAAACCTCCTAAACCCATCATTAAAAACCAATCTGTTAGAGATGGCATAATCCATACGAAAGGAACAAACATTGAGGTAACCGAAACCCCAAACACACTCGTCCAAAAAAGACTAGTTTGCGTGCTATCAGACCGTGACGCTATGCGAGTTAGAATTTGATAAAAGGCATAACAAATCGCGGACCCCAAGGGCAGGATAGCTGCCCAATGGGTAGCCCCACTACCCGGACGGATAATAATCAACGCACCAGCAAACCCAACAAAGATTGCTATCCAACGACGCCAGCCTACATGTTCCTTTAGGATGGGAATTGAAAGAGCGGCAATAAAAATTGGTGCTATAAAAAGAATAGCAACGGCATCAGCAAGGGGCAGATAGCGTAATGCAAAAAAGAACAAACTGGTAGCAATCAACATCAAGGCAGAACGCGTAATATGCAGCCATGGACGTGATGTTTTAGCTAGGCGGAAAATTCCTGAGCGGAAAAANAAAACAAAGGTAACAAGTGCATGGAAGACATAACGCGCCCAAACTACCTGCGTTATATCATATCTAGGTGCCAAAGTTTTAACTATGGCTTCACCACCAGCAAACAAGGCTAAGCCCATCATCATTAAAATAATGCCGAGCCGAATATTTTGTGAATCGTCGTTCTGAGACATTAAATAGCTATTGGTGATCCCTCTTAAAGGTAGCGCATGTGTATAGTTTAAGGATCTTTTTAGCAATAGAAGGCTATCATTATTAGCCATAAAGTAATTCGGGTGATAATAACATCCAAATATTTTTGGAATAGAAGAAATTAATATGCTCAATTATTGCCGGAATTTTAAGAGGTAAGAACCACTCATGGAGCCTTCTTTTTTAGGTGTACCCGATGTCAATATTTGGATGTTTTGGGGACTTACATTATTTGCCGCTTTTACAGCTTTTGTCGGCATTGCCACTGGCGCGGCAGGAGGGCTTGTAATGATGGTCGGACTAGCATCAATTTTTCCTCCAGTTATATCGATTCCTCTTCACACTGTAGTGCAGTTAGGCGGGAATACCAGCCGCATTCTTTTTATGTGGAAATATATTATGAGGCCCGTGTTGTTTCCCTTTGTTGCAGGCGGTGTTTTAGGAGGCATTTTAGGAGCAAATATTTTTATATCATTACCCGTTGCCGTGTTACAGGGCTTGCTTGGGGTGTCTGTACTCGTTTTTTTATGGATGCCTTCCATGAACCAGATAGGAGGTAGAAAGCACCGTTTTGCAATCGTTGGTTTTTTTGCAACGTTTTTAGGAGTTTTCGTTAGCGCTACGGGTACACTCGTAGCACCTTTTGTGGCTAGTGAAGCTCCGGACCGGCGTAATCATGTCGCGACTTTTTCAACCCTGATGGCCATCGTCCACATTTTAAAACTCATTGCATTCGGGTTTCTTGGTTTTGCNCTCGCGGCATACTTACCTCTAATGGTGGCTATGGTTTGTGCAGCAGTAGCTGCAAGCTACATCGGAAGTAAGGCCCTAAATCATATGAAGGAACGCAATTTCAGGGTAATTTTTAAGACCATCTGCACATTTCTCGCGCTACGTCTCATTTGGATAGCCCTAGGATTTTAACCCATAGAACACCAAAGTAATACAAGCTTTTCAATGTGGAACTAATAAATAAAGGAAGCCCTATCACTTAATGACCACATCAATGATAGCACTTTTTCCAGCCCTGAGTGCTTCGAGACCATTCTTTAATGCCCCTTGGACTTTTTCTGGATCTTCTACACGCTCTCCATAGGCCCCAAATGCCTCAGCGACTTTCGTAAAGTCTGGAGCTTGAATATGTGTCCCATGAAAGACGTCAGTGTCTACCGCAATACCCTTAGGATACATTTTCAAATGCATACCCTGCATAGCGGCATACTTTTTATTATTAAAAATAACAGACATCACCGGTAAACTAAATTCCCTAGATGCCCCCAAACTTTGCAAAACTGGATTATAAAGAAACGCTCCATCACCTATCAAGGTTACAACCGGTACATCTGGCTTTGCTAATTTTACACCGAGAGAGAGACCGAGACCTTGGCCAAGCCCACCCTGACGACTGTATAATGTCCCGGCCTCCCCCCACATGACATGCTGACGCAAAAGACCTGTATGGGTAGTTACCTCGTCTACATAAGTAGTCCCTTTAGGCATCACCTCATTAAGACAAGCACAAAGCCAAATGGGATCAATAGGCGTGCTTTTTCTTGCTTCTACCTGTTGGGATCTTCTCTGATCCATTAACGCCTCATGGGCAGAGCTATATTTATCAAGCCGCTCCTTTATTTTTGATTTATCAATACCGAGGCTTTCCGTGACCGCAGCTAAATCACGGAGTGTCTGGGCCACATTACCTTCAAGGTACATGTCTGCTTGATGGCTCTGATAGACCATCGAATTTCGATGGGGATCCTCATCTATGATAGCGATAGTCGCATTGGGAGGACGATCGCTAGGTGGATACCAAGGCGCACGCGTCCTTATTACTAAAACAAGATCCGCTTCGGCCCAAAACTGTTTAATGTTGTGCCCTTGATGCAGGGGATGATCTTTAGGAAAATTAGCAAAAAGCGCGCCAGGGTTTTCCACCACAGGCAAAGAAAGTAGCTCGCACAATTCCAGCAAAGCGTCATAAGCTTCATTATCCTGCCCAGCTGCCTCCGTAAGGACAACAGGCGTTTTAGATTCTGATATTTTATCCGCTAATTTATTTATATCTTCGGGGGCGGACAAAACTCTTGGAGCAGCGGGAACATCGCGGGGACTCTCTGGCGCCGTCCATTCATCCATCAACGTCTCAGTTGATACAGATAAATAGGTCGGACCAGTTGGCACTCGCTGAGCAATTTCACCGGCGCGGATGATACTTTCATAAACTGTATATGGACTGCCAGCGATGGATGCATATTTTACTATTGGCTCGACTAACCTTGTGGTTCCTCCAACAATACTGAGATTATTGATCCATTGCGCCCCCGGATCAAACCCAGGTTGTTCTCCATAGGTCATCGATTCACCAGAAATTACAACCATTGGAACCCCTGCACAAAAAGCGCCATGTATTCCCATGTTGCCTTGCAACAAACCTGACCCGGCGTGTAAGAGCACCATCTGCATTTCTCCGGTTGCCATTGTGTATCCAGCGGCAATATCTACAGCTAAGGTTTCATGCCANACATCCATAAGAACNGGNCCGCTGTTTCCTGATTGTTTTTGGTTAGCCATAGCCTCCCAAACAGGTGCCCACTCAGTTCCCGGCGAAGATAGTATATATTTACACTCGAGCTTTCGGCATGCTTCCACAATTGCCTCACCGCCATCTAACGTATTTCTCATGTGAATTCCCCTGAACCTTTTTATTTCCGTATTTTAAACAGTTTAATAGAAAAACCGTATCCTAACTCGAACACGCGACCCCTGCATTACGAATGCGATGAGCTGAGACTGCTCAAATTTAAATTAATCAGCTATAATTATTAATTATTAAATTAAATTTGAAAAAGACCCAGCAATTAGTCTCACAACATAATGTATTTTAAAGAAAAACATTTTTGTAATTACTGTACCCCAAAATAAGAGCATGGCATTAATATGCCGAATAACAGAAAGGGGGCAAATTAAATAACACCCCATAAAAATCTAAATTGTGGCGAGTCCGGAGGGATTCGAACCCCCGACCCACAGCTTCGAAGGCTGTTGCTCTATCCAGCTGAGCTACGGACCCTACACAAGGTGGTGCTGCCTAAATAAGGTTACACCGAACTTTCTTAATGTCCCACTTCTCGTTTCTTAGACCTTAATTTTTTTATTTCCGATTTGGTCTATCATACACGGTTCGATAGAAAACCCTTACCCTGACAAGATACCAAATTTCTGCATAAAAGAAACAGGCTGTGGGGAGTCGCTATACGTGTTGACGATATAAGAGCTGAATGCGACATCAACTTAACAAGATATTTTTGAAAGAACTTGTATTTTGATAGAAAAAATTCCATTAAAAATTCACATCAAGATTTTTATAAAATCTGTCCGGAAATAAATTAAAACGCCACAATTATGAGAAATAGAAATTTTTCAAATAATCACTCAATTAATACATTAATAAATTTACCTAATATCGAATCAGGTCTTCTCGACAATAATTTTGTAGGGACACCCGAAGATTTAAATAAGTTTGCCGANATAAAACTAGGTATNCCAATTTTAATCCCAGCAGATGAAAAATTATTTGATTTTCAATTAAAAGATGTGTTTGAAATCGAAAAATATAGACTTCCATCTATTGTATATAATCATCAAGATGAAAATTATGTTGGGTTTAAACACTCTTTTCGAAAATTTAAATTTCTATCGAATAGTTTATTCAAAAATTTCAAAATAAAGGCTTTTAAGGAGACTTTGATCCNATGAATCCGTCTTTACTACCTGAGAGAATGAAAATATTTCCTTATCGNATTTTTGGTTTAGGTNTAAACGANAAGGAATATGTANAAGAATTAATAAAATTTTTTTTAGCTGAGNAACCTAATGGAAAAATAGGAATCTACGCACAAGAAATCGAAGCCGAATCTTTNTTTTTTAAACTTAAAAACGCCCTCGGNGAACGTATGGATCATTTATTACTTCCAGACGCAATTCATAGACAACTTAATAACACCAAACACCGCAGCACTCGCGCTGAAGTATTTGGAGTGTCTTTAATGATTTGCCATAGTGAAACTGCTTTAATCTCTAAATCTATCACCGATGCAAAAAATTTATTCCGGGATTTTATCGGAAAGAGTTTTGCATTTTCGGAAAAAACAACTGTTCCCAACAACCTTATTTTTATTTTCCCCTTCCTACCAAAAAGAGAGATAAACATTGAAGAATTTGGCAATCCTTTTCCTACTCTTTATATAAGCACCTCTAAAGCAGCTTCCGGTCGTATGGGACCAACATTACGAGCGTTGGCAGCGCGTGATTCAAGAACATATCGATCCATGGATATTATGGACTCTATGCGTATGAGATCTTTGCGAAGCGATTCTCGAATAGCCCGAAATGATTTTGGCCCTACTTGGAATAACCTCCGAGACACTGATGAAAGTCAATATTACGTGCGAATTGGAGAAGCTGCATCTTGGTATGATTTCATCGAAGTACATAAGGTT
Organism: Rhodospirillaceae bacterium; assembly: GCA_002712335.1. The sequence continues at coordinate 138,221 of PATI01000004.1, forward strand.
CCAAAAATAAGTGATATAGGCCAAGTTCCATATTTGGACACTATTCTCTTAATGAGAGATCCTAGGGATATGTTGGCAAGTCATTTAATTTATATGAATCAAAAAACTGGTTTATCTTTCAATAACAAACAAAAAGAAAAATATCTTCTAGATTTAATTGACTACGAAATTAAGTATCTTGTTGCTGAATTTGTAGAAGCAATTAGTTTAAAAAATGTCTATTGCTTAAGATTTGAAGATGTTCATTCGCACCCTCGTCAAACCTACAAGCATTTACTTAAGTGGCTCGATTGGAGAATGGTAATCACTGATTCTCAATTAGAACATGACATAGCTCTCGGTAGTTTCAAAGTTCAATCACAAGGGAAAGTTAAACGAGGGGAAAAAACCTTTTACCAAACTACCCGTAATAACTTTTTTATACGAAAGGGCATCCCCGGCGATTGGCAAAATTATTTTACCGACAATTGTAAAAAAATTTTTAAAGAAAAATGTGGGGAAGCACTAATCATATTAGGTTATGAGAAAAGCCTGAATTGGTAAGTATTTGGTATCGAACATTGATCAAATCTAAAAAAGCGCCAAAAACAATCGAAGAAGAAAAAACCCCNCCAAGAGTTTTTCAGAAAGGCCACTGGTAAGCTTCATGTGTTTGATGACCTTGGCTTTGATTTTCGCCCTGGTCGTTTTCTTTCTAGCTTTTCAAGCTTATTTTTTANGNTTTCTATCTCTGCTTCCATTGCTTCTTTCGCACTTTTCCGTTTGTCGAACCAATTACCAACGAACCAGCTAAGAACNCATACCGCAAAAAGGAGTGGAGCCATTAGCCATTTTATAGTTGTTTTGGTGGAACGTAGGTATTGCTCGTCAAAGTAATCTCCCAACCCGGCATGCCATATGATAAACAGCGCCGCCGTCGCTGGCGTCCATCCCATAGTCTGCCCTACTCCCGCAAGATTGGTTGGATTCCCATGCATGTCGTGAGCGGACAACGCATTATTTGTGAACCGAAAAAAGGAATTGATGATAAAGCCGTAGTATTTTTCTAATTATTTGGCAGTGGTATTTTATATATATGGAGGGGCGTGNATTNTTNNCCNACCCNTACNGAATCGGTANACCTACAGGNNAANNTCNNNNCAGNNNTNCCAGATNNNGTNNCAGNTTGTGNATCAAAANGAGGCTNTTAAATTGATNCACAAAATAAAAAGCCNCTGTAAGTGNTGTTTNNNAAGGGCTTCAGGATTCTAAAAAATACTGGTGNCGCCTGCGTGACTCGAACACGCGACCCCCGCATTACGAATGCGATGCTCTACCAACTGAGCTAAGGCGGCCTTCTAAAATGTTTTAGCGTCGGAAGTCCTAACAAACCAT
>PATI01000005.1 GCA_002712335.1 Rhodospirillaceae bacterium
TTGGATCACCACTATTAATAATGATGGACTGGTTAATGCGGCGCCGTTTAGCTTTTTTAACGCACTAAGTTACAACCCACCGTTTTGCCTTTTTTCGGCGGGCGGACACACGAACGATGAAGAAGATAAGGACACGGTCGCAAATGTCAAAGCCAATGGCGAGTTTGTTTATAATATGGCAACTTACGAACTTCGTAATGAAGTTAACCTTTCCTCAAAACACGTGCCACCCGACGTCGACGAGCTAGAAATGTGTGGCCTAACTCCTGCGTCATGCAATCTTGTAAAATGTCCTCGAGTGCTTGAAAGTCCTATTAATTTGGAATGCAAGCATCACTCCACGCTTACACTTCCATCAAATTCGGCCAAAGGCGTTCATCACGTTGTAATCGGTGAAGTTGTAGGTATTCATATAAACGAAGAAGCGTTAACGGAGGGGAAAGTTGATTGGGTCAAAATTCAGCCTCTGGCTCGCATGGGGTATATGGATTATACGCACGTCACCAAAGTGTTTACGATGGCAGGCCCAAAAGGAGAGGAATTTAGGCCCGGTCAAATCGGCGAACATAAAGATTCAAAACACTGGGATCGCATCGAGGAAGAATGGGATAAATTTAAAAATGGGAAGTAAAGTAAACTATCAATGCCATCTCTAAATTAATCCTAAAATGGCTTTTCTCCTTCGACGGCATATCGTCGTAATAAACGACGCTCTTTTAAGTCAAAGTCTGTTCTAGCATGCAGAGTACAACGATTATCCCAAATAGCTAAATCATTTGGTTTCCATTTATGTTCATATAAATATTTTTTGCTCTCCATATGATTAAAAAGGTCTTCCAGCAATTGATTACTAAAATCTCTTTCCACATCAATTATATAATCCGTCATTAATCTATTAATAAAAAGAGATTTACGTCCCGTTTCAGGGTGCGTTCTTACGATTGGATGTACCGCAGAAGGTGCTCCTAACGTGCGTTCCTCTGTTTTTGTATATCTGTTATTCGACTGATAGTCATACACATTTAGGGCTAGTTTTTCAGAAAGTGTTGCCTTTAAATTTTTGGGCAGATCGTCATAGGCTTCAGAACAATTGCAAAACACTGTGTTTCCACCCTCAGATGGAATTTCTATTGCATACAAACTTGTCGCCGAAACAGGTGTTGCAAAGTAACATTGATCCGAGTGAAACCACATTTTTCCGCCAGGTAAAATTGCATTTTCCTTAAAATTCGAGACGAATAACATGCCAGGGTGAGACTGAGATTCAGATTCTGGGGCAGTCCTTTCAACCTGAATGTTTCCAAAGTTTGAACAAAGGGAAGCATGTTCAGTATCACTAAGGCGATAACCACGTATAAAAATAACTCCATATTTCAGCCAGACCTCGCGCAACAATTCTGCATTTTGTTCATTTAATAATTTACCTGGGTCGAGCCCGATAATTTCAGCTCCAAAGGTTTTAGTAAAAGGTGTTATTTTTATGGACATTTATATAAAACCACGTTTTATTCGCGAGGCAACTTTATCTAAGACCATCTTCACCAATCATATCTGTTGCAGAAAGACCGCCGACCCTTGAAAACGGTCTTCCAGAGTCCGAAACAGAGATAGCCACTAAAATTTCGTTTGCCCGAGGAGCATCAGCCATTCCTACTTCCATTCCATCAAAATGACTGCGAACGTAAGCAGCGTCCTTGTGACCGAGAGGTATATCGATTCTACAGCCCTGGCCACCCAATTTTTTGACAGAAGGGACGAGGGCTGCTCCTTTCTCTACTTCCCTCCGTAGGGGCGCACCCAATTTAGGATGTAAAATTGCTGCTGCGTGTTCCCATTCACCATTCTCTCCAACGATAGCCGCCTTCCCATAACTCTCGACTTCTTCAGGTTGAATACCAAGAGCATCAACACACATCTTTCCCAAGTAGCCTCCAAGTTCTTCACCAATTTCTATCAACTCTGACAAGTCTTCTTTAAAAGTATTAGCAAAAGGATTTTCTATAACCGCTATGGCTGCGGCCTTCCGCGTTGGAGGGTCAACAAGTTGACCAATATCTCTCATAGTTTCTTCAACAATAAACTGTGTTTTTCTAATCTTAGCTTTCATAAATTTGATACTCTTATCTTTACTAATTGCTTATTAAACCAATGGGCGGACTACCCACTACCCTGAAGCTATCTTGTAATACCAACACTGCAGCCGTGATGTGCCCAGCTAGTTCCATTTTTTCAGCTACAGTTTGGCCGGAATCTAGCGCATTCTCAATTGTGTTCCCGTCAAGCTTACCAACTTTAACAGTTATTAACCGTTCTCCAAGATCACTATCAATATCTTGATTGATTGCTGGCTCTTGTTTGATGGCTGGATGATCTGCGATAACTGCGTTGGCAATTAACGTAGCGGCAACATCTGCGGCTGCAGCATTTGAAGCCAATACGGTCACAGCGTCTGCTATACCCATAGAAAAACTGCGACCTTTCCAGCCACTAGTAGCGATACCGCGAGCCGGACTTTCAAAGTTGAACACACATTTGCCATTTATTTTCGACCGACTGATATCACCAACTATACCGGCTGTTAATAAATGGTCCCTCTCAAGGTGAAAGGATATATCACCGCCATTATTAACATATATTTTGTCAAGTTTCCTGCCAATTAAAGAAATTTCTAGAACCTGATCTGCCACTGCACCTGCCACCGCCGCCATGGGCGTCAGAAATTTATCATGGTATGGATAACAAGCTTCTTTCATCCGACGAGAAACCAACCCTTCAGGGTGCCAACCTTTACTATATGGTCTTCGTAAATCACTTATTTCTGTTACCAAGCCCGGCAATATTTTTGGAAAAAAATTAATAGCCTGTTCGTAAGATTTTTGGACTTCTGTGGAAGGACCGAACGATTGAAGTATTATATCAATTGGACCATGACTGAGATGTAATTTCTTCCCATCCGGCATTAATACCATCTGGGCGGGGGTAAACATTTTATGCGTCCTGCTCAAACTCGATATTTTTATTTTGACCTAATGGCCAGGAGTGGCGATTATTCCATCGAATTGAACGCACATTCTCATTATCTAGCACTTCCTCTATAGTGCGAATTCGATCGATGTACCCCCCCATTTCCTTATATTTTTCAGCAGGTAGAGTAAATTCTATGGGGGCCACTAGAGCGGGAGTGGGTACATATCCGAATGAATTATCAGGCATTTCATTAACGTCTACCATAAGGGTTATTCCACCACCCGGCCAAACATAAACAGGTGCCCCTCCACACGTCACGCCCGTCACAGTTTCCTTAACAGACCGCGTCAACCTCACAGGATTAATTGTAACTCCTGCTCGAAGGCTTCCGCCGGCTCCTCCCATGAACATGACAGAACAAAGAGCAGGCTCGCAATTTTCACCTATACGATCTACAACCAACTTCACGTCATCTGACATTTTTTTCTTGATTGGCTCAAGGCTAGTGTCAAGTTCGAAATATGCAGAATCTTGACCTGTGGTGGACACCATGAGCAAACGCAGGCCAGACCAAGCGATCTCTGGCTCAATCTTTTCAATTATATCAAGTGGATCCACAATATTTGTCCCCCCCCACCCAGCGCCATGATCAGCTACTTGAAAATAACGACCTGGAGTTGAACGTCGTCCCCTGACACGTATTCCAGCTGGAGGCATATCAAGAAATTTTCCAGCCTGATGTTCGCTGAGTACAGCGGTTATGTGATCATCCACAACAATTACTTCATCGACAAAGTTATGCCATTGAGGCGCGAAAATACCGACAGTCGCGGAACCACAACCAACGCGCATGCGCTCTTCTTGAACTCCATTTATAATTGGTGCTTTTCCTGCTTGAACTACTATCTCAGAACCGTCATCTATGGACATTTCGACAGCCTCTTTATTACAAAGGCGCATCATTGTATTGCAAGTAGTATTGCCTTCCTTTTTACTGCCACCAGTCAAATGACGGACGCCACCGATTGCAAGCATTTGCGACCCATATTCTGCCGTCGTAACATGGCCCACCTGTTCACCGTTAACTCTAATTGCAGCGGGTTCAGGTCCGATGTAAGCGTCGGTATCTATTTTGACTTTCACGCCGCAATAACTGAAAACGCCCTCGCTTACAACGGTAACCATATCAATACCATCATGCTCAGAACTAATTATAAATGGCGCCGGCTTGTAGTCAGGATATGTTGTCGTGGAGCCAATGCCGGTTACGAAGGAAGGTACATTGCCGACTAGCGATCCGTCCCACTCATCTGCGTTAGTGCCGAATGGCACCATTTCACCATTTATATCAGAAACTTTTTGCGCAACAACGACAGGATCCATTCTAACCAATTTGCCATCAAAGTTACCATAACGGTCACAAGCCCCGGTTTTTTCTGGCCGAATTCGACATAAAACTGGGCAAGCGTCACACCTGATCAAGTCAACTTTTTCATGTAATTCTTTACCGGCCACGACCTGCCTCTCCGGCCAATTAACAATTTATAATTATTTGTAAGTATACAAACAAATATCTGTGAGGCTACAATTTCTGTCAAGCTACTTACATCAATGAGATAAATAAAAAAATAATCTGTAAATTTTCTAAACAAATGTCTAATTTAAGTTTTGAAACTCTTGACAATTTCTCGGCTTAGTCGATACTTATCGAAATTAAATTGTAAGTGTACAAACAATTATTTTATAAGACTGAAACTGTAACTAAAATATTTTTCATCCGAAAACCAGCGTGTTTTAGCTGAAAATTCAGAGTCGAAGCCATGGCTACACAACTCAAAGAAACCGACAAAGACGGCCGCGAAATTATAGATTCCGTTGTTATCAGATTTGCTGGTGATTCGGGAGACGGGATGCAACTGACCGGCACACAATTTACTCAATCAACTGCATTAATGGGGAATGATCTATCAACTTTTCCTGATTTTCCAGCTGAAATAAGGGCTCCTGTCGGAACAACCTATGGAGTTTCTGCTTTTCAAATTAACTTTGCTTCACATTTAATCAAAACTCCTGGAGACGCACCGGACGTTTTAGTCGCAATGAATCCAGCCGCATTAAAAGTCCATTTAAAAGACCTAGTGCCCGGTGGAACGGTCATCATTAATTTAGGAGCGTTTAATGACAGAAATATTGAAAAAGCAGGTTATAAGGAAAATCCTTTAGAGGACGGGTCTCTTGATAGTTTTCGCCTAATTCAAATTGATATTTCAAAACTTACATTGGCAGCGGTAGAGGGGATAGATGTCACCCAAAAAGAAGCACTTAGGGCTAAAAATTTATGGACCCTTGGTCTCATGTGCTGGATGTATGACCGCGACAGAAAACCAACAATTGACTGGCTAAACCAGCGTTTTGCTAAACTTCCCAATATTGCCAAAGCTAATATTGCCGCCCTTAACGCGGGGCATGTTTTTGGAGAAACTGCGGAGCTGCCTAGCGAAATTAGCACCTATATCGTGCCTAAGGCGAAGGTTGACCCGGGAATTTATCGAGCCGTGACTGGAATTGAGACTACAAGTTGGGGTCTGCTCGTTGGAGCACAAAAAGCCGGATTAAATATCTTTTTTGGCTCTTACCCAATAACCCCGGCTTCGCCGTTACTGCATACGCTTAGTAACTTCAAACAATATGGTGTCGTGACATTTCAGGCGGAGGATGAAATTTCGGCTATATGCTCGGCCATAGGTGCCTCCTATTCAGGTGCAATTGGTATTACCTCAAGCTCCGGCCCAGGTATAGCTCTAAAGTCCGAAGCTCTTGGCCTTGCAGCGGTGACAGAGTTGCCTCTTGTTGTCGTAAACTTCCAACGCGGAGGTCCTTCAACGGGCTTGCCCACTAAAACCGAACAGTCCGATCTCTATCAGGCTGTGTTTGGCCGAAACGGTGATACTCCAATGCCAGTTATTTCGGCTTCAACAGCGTCGGATTGTTATGAATGCGCGATAGAAGCAGTTCGGATCGCCACAAAATATATGACGCCGGTTATGTTCCTTTGCGAGGGTTTTCTAGCCAATGCCGCGGAACCCTGGAAATTGCCCGATACAGATGATATCGAGCCATTTCCTGTTGAATTTGCTAGTGATACCGAGAACTTTCATCCCTATCTTCGTAATGAGAAGACACTGGCCAGAAATTGGGCTATTCCAGGTACACCAGGCCTTGAGCATCGTATTGGTGGAATAGAAAAAGACTATGATTCGGGAAATATTTCATACGACGCTGATAATCATCATAAAATGACGAAAGTAAGGGCACAAAAAACTCTCAATATCTCTGGAGATATCCCTGAACAAACGGTTTCTTGTGGTAACACATCCGGAAAAATGGCTGTTGTGGGGTGGGGCTCAACATACGGAGCGATAGAACAAGCAACTCTACGTTGTCAGGAATCAGGACTGGATGTTTCACATATTCACATACGTTACTTATGGCCTTTGCCTAAAAACCTTGGAGACCTACTAAAAGGTTTTGAAAGGATTATTGTACCAGAAATGAATAATGGACAACTCGTCACCTTACTTCGTTCCGAATACCTCGTTCCTGCAGAGTCATTGACGCAAATCACAGGGCAGCCTTTTAAAGTTGCAGACCTAGAAAAAGAAATCCGAAGCCGGTTGGAGGACTAAAACATGAATGTTCAAACCGCCCCCGAGAAATTAAAGCCGAACGATTATGCGTCTGACCAAGAGGTACGCTGGTGCCCCGGTTGTGGTGACTACGCGATTGTAAATGCAGTAAAAAGGGCGCTTGCTAATATGGGGGCTGACCCCAAAAATACCGTTTTTGTGTCAGGTATCGGCTGCGCAGCTCGATTCCCTTATTATATGGCCACTTATGGTTTTCATACGATACATGGCCGGGCTCCAGCTGTAGCTACTGGTGTAAAGCTCTCAAACCCCAACCTAGATGTTTGGGTAATTGGCGGAGACGGTGATATGTTGAGCATCGGTGGTAATCATACTTTGCATGTCCTACGAAGAAATATTGATTTACAAGTTCTTCTATTCAATAATGAAATTTACGGCCTCACCAAAGGGCAATACTCACCAACCTCAAAAGTTGGGACGCGGTCACCATCCACGCCATCCGGATCTGTGGATGCCCCAGTTTCAGCATGTGTCTACGCACTAGGTTGTAATGCACGCTTTGTAGCCCGATCTCATGACACTAATGCGAAGGTTCTTCCTGGCCTGCTTCAGGAAGCAAAGGAGCATAAAGGTGCTTCATTCGTTGAAATATTGCAAAACTGTATTGTTTACAATGATGGTGTTTATTCTTCCTTTACCGACAAGGCAAATGCTGCAGAAGGACAAGTGATTTGTGAACACGGGAAGCCACTGTTGTTCGGTAAAGAACAAAATAGAGGCATCCAAATAAACCAGAACTCGATGCAACTAGAGGTTATAACCATTGGAGAAAATAATGTTACTGAGGATGATGTGTTAGTTCATGATGAAACTAATCGTCCATTAGCATTGATGCTTGCTGGGATGCAACCACCTAATTTCCCTGTTGCAATGGGCGTAATTTTTCGTGACCCCGGTGTAGCCTTTAATGATGCTTTATATGACCAAATCGACAAAATTAAACAGGAAAAACCCGCTATTCCGGTTAACGAACTAATGCACAAAGGAAAAACTTGGACGGTTGTATAAAAATCTTATTTAAAAATTATACCAAAAGGAAAAGTTGGGGTTTCCAACAGACACGGTTAAGATATCATAATAATTGTTAAGGTTAATAAACTTCGCGGAATAAAGAATGAGTGAGTTCAGTAACCGCAGTGTTGCAATCATCGGATCCGGACCCGGTGGCATGTATGTTGCGCAAGCGTTATTAGAAAAAGCACCGGGTTGTAGTGTTGACATCATTGATCGGCTACCTTCTCCCTTCGGCCTTATTAGGGGTGGCGTCGCTCCCGATCACCAAAATACTAAAAGAGTAGATAAAAAATATGCTCAGACGATCACTGACAATGATTCCGTGCGTTATGTTGGGAATATTGCACTAGGCCGTGATTTTAGTCTTAAAGACCTTACAGATATATACGATGCCGTCGTCCTCGCTTACGGCGCCCCTTATGACAATAAACTCGGGATTCCAGGAGAAGATAAAGAGAATGTTTTCGGTTCTAACGCATTTGTCGGCTGGTATAACTGTCATCCGGACTTCATAGACCTACACCCTAACCTAGAAATTAAAACCGCTGCTGTTATTGGTATAGGGAACGTCGCGATAGACGTAGCTAGGGTCTTGTCGAGAACACCTAAAGAAATGGCCTCTACCGATATTGCGGATTATGCAATGAAGTCCATCGACGAAGCCTCATTAAAAGATATTTATATGTTTGCACGTCGTGGTCCAATCGAGGCGGCCTGTACAAATACCGAGTTGAAGGAGATGGGAGAGCTTGAGGCAGCCACAACACTGGTTCGGGGCGACGTGATTCCTGACGAGCTTCCAGTAGAAATGGATGACCGCACAAAAAAAGTTCGAACACGTATCCTTGATACTCTTAGAAATCTTTCCCAGTCACATCCAAACCAAAAACGCCGTACAGTCCATATAGAATTCTACGCCTCTCCGGTAGAAATAATCGGAGATAAACAGGTTGAGGGAATTAGAATGGAACATACTGAGGTTATTGATGGTAGATGTGTTGGCACGGGTAAGTTTTTTGATATACCCTGTGAGTTGGTGATTACGTGTATCGGTTCACGGGCTGAGGCCATTGAAGGAATACCTTTCGATAAACGAAATGGAATTGTCGAGCATTCCAACGGTCGTGTTGCTCCGAGTGTCTATGCGGCGGGCTGGGTAAAGCGTGGTGCTACAGGAACCATAGGAACTAATCGACTTGACTCATATGCTGTGTCGGATTTATTAGTCGCCGATTTCTCTGGACTATCAAAACCTGGCCCAAAGGCCATGGACAATCTTTGTATAAACCGCAATCTTCAGGCAATTACATTTGATGATTGGCTTGTCATTAAAGGCTTAGAAGAAAAGGCGGCTATTGAACCTTCGCCACGTAAAAAATTCGATACTGTGAATGCTATGCTTGAAGGGCTCAATTCATCCCGTTAAACTTTTCTTTCTGTTTCATTAAGCTGAGCCAGTTTAAATAATAAATCTAAAAATATTCTTTGTTCATTGGAAGTTAGCGGCTCTAGGGTCTGTTCCGTAATTTTTCCACCATATTGTATAAGGTGTTCAATTAATTTATTCCCTTCTTTGTTTAGACTCAAGATAAGCCGCCTTCTATCGTGCGGATCTGGCCGGCGATCTATCAAACCACGCACCGCCAACCTTTTTATCACTCCCTGCATAGTTGCCGCATCCATCGCCGTCAAACGGCCAAGATGGTTCTGGGAAACCTCTCCTAAATCCCGCAGCTTAACCAACGCAGCAAATTGGAGTGGTGTTAGTTGTGGATCTCCAATGTTTTCTTGAAAAATATAGGAGTGACGTTGGTGGGCTCGACGCAACAAATGTCCAGCTTGTCTTTCTAAAACATATTGTTTTTTTGGAACCATATACTCTTTAGATTTTTACCGATTTGTTTGTATACAAATAATCTATAGAGGATCGATTTGTGTCAAGAAAGTCTGTAATAACTAATTACAATCAAACATGCGAGTTGTGCTCATATATTTGACAAGGCTCAAAAATCTATAATTTTATCTTTTTTTAATGCCGCAATCTGATCTTTCGTAAAACCAAGCACCTCAGTAAGAACATTATTGGAATGCTGACCCAAAGTCGGCGGAGCTCCTTGATACTCTATATGTTCTCCGGTGATTTTAATTGGACTAGCAACTTGGGGAACCTTACCGGCAACTGGGTGCTTTAATTCAATTTGCATTTTGCGGGCTTTGATCTGTGAGTGTTCAAAGACTTGTTGCATGTTGTTTATTGGTCCACAGGGAACTCCCTTTTTTTCTAATTCGTCTATCCACTCTTGNCCCGTTTTCTGTTTCATAAATTCTNTTATTATTGGTATTAATTTTTCACGGTTTTCAACACGAGCCGCATTAGTTGAAAAACGTTTATCATCGGCAAGCTCTCGTCTTCCGGCCACCTCAACAAAACCACTAAACTGCCGGTCATTACCTACTGCAACAATTAAATACATGTCGGCCGCTTCAAAAGCTTGATAAGGGACAATATTTGGATGAGCATTACCCATTCGCTTAGGTACCTCACCTGTAACTAAGAAATTTAGGGCCTGNTTCGCCATTGTAGCCGNAGTGACATCGAGTAACGCCATATCAATATGACAACCCACACCAGTTTTTTCCCGACGATGTAATGCGCTTAGTGCTGCGATATTAGTGTAAAGGCCCGTTAGAATATCAGTTAATGCAACGCCCACTTTTTGCGGGCCACCACCAAGGTTTCCATCAGGTTCACCAGTAACACTCATCAAACCACCCATTGCTTGAATTAGGAAGTCATATCCCGCACGGCTGCTGAAGGGACCTGTCTGCCCAAAACCGGTGATAGAACAATAAATTATACCCGGATTAATTTTTTTTAAGTCATCGTAGCTAAGACCATAGCTCGCCAGACCTCCAACTTTATAATTTTCAATNAAGATATCAGAGGTTTTTGCCAATCCTTTAAGGATTTCTTGCCCTTGTGGTTTTGATATATCTAAAGCAATGGATTTTTTTCCTCGGTTAGTGGANAGAAAATAAGCCGACTCCTNAGTNTCCTGCCCTTNCTCATCCGTGATGAANGGCGGACCCCAAGTGCGTGTATCGTCACCTGTTCCGGGACGCTCCACTTTAATTACTTCTGCTCCAAGGTCCGCAAGTGTTTGGGCGGCCCATGGCCCCGCAAGAATACGACTCATATCTAGAACGCGAATATGAGAAAGTGGTCCCGACATATATATTTCCTTAGTAAAATCTGAAACTGATCTATCTTCTTGGCAATCTAGGCTTATATGAATTTATACATGGAGTAAGGTAAAAAACACTAAGTAAAAAATTTTATGAAAATGCCTGAATACCGGTCTGAGCACGACCCAAAATGAGCGCATGAATATCGTGTGTTCCCTCGTAGGTGATCACGGTTTCTAAATTCATCACATGACGGATAATATGATATTCATCAACAATTCCATTTCCACCATGCATCTCGCGTGCGGTGCGGGCAATATCAAGAGCCTTTCCCGTGCAATGTCGCTTTAATAGTGAAATCGCCTCGGGTGCACATTTTCCTTCATCCATCAATTGTGCTAGCCTGAGGCAGGATTCCAAAGAAACTGTGATTTCTGTTTGCATATCAGCTAATTTTTTCTGAACGAGTTGGTTTGCTGCTAATGGACGGCCAAATTGAGTGCGCTCCATGGTGTAAGAACGTGCTCCATGCCAGCAAAACTCTGCAGCACCTAATACTCCCCAAGCAATACCAAACCTAGCATTGTTCAAGCAACCAAATGGTCCGCCAAGGCCACGAGCATTAGGCAATCTATTTTCTTCTGGGACAAATACATCGTCCATTACTACTTCTCCCGTAATTGACGCCCTCAAAGAAAATTTTCCTTCAATTTTAGGGGATGTTAGTCCCTTCATCCCCTTTTCAAGAATAAAGCCTCCTATTATTCCTTCATCGTCTTTGGCCCAAACAATAAATATATCCGCTATGGGAGCATTTGATATCCACATTTTTGAACCCTTAACAATGTAGCCACCATCAACAGACGCAGCACGAGTATTCATACTACTCGGATCCGATCCATGGTCAGGTTCCGTAAGTCCAAAACAACCCACATATTCTCCTGTCGCAAGTTTAGGAAGGAATTTTTTTCTTTGCTCCTCGGTTCCGTATGCATAAATCGGCCACATCACAAGGCTACTCTGTACCGAGAGTGACGATCGATAAGCCGAGTCTACACGCTCAATCTCACGTGCAAGTAAACCGTAACAAACATAATTAACTCCGGCACATCCGTATTCAGGATCAATAGTGGAACCTAAAAACCCTAATTCGCCCATTTCATTCATAATCTCGCGATCGAAACTCTCATTTCTATTGGCCTCAAGTATTCTGGGAAGTAATTTTTCTTGTGCGTAATCCCGTGCTGTATCCCTCACGAGCTTTTCCTCCTCGGAAAGCTGATCTTCAAAGAGCAACGGGTCTTCCCAATTAAACTTGGACCATTTTTTTAATTTTGATTTAGGTTCTGGATTTTCAACAGCAGGGCTGGACATTACCTATCTCTCAAATCTTGTTTCAGGTATGGTGGCACGGATCATACGCAATTAGCGCCTGCATACAAGACTTCCAGTAAATCTTTAATCAGAATGAGGCCTCGACATCCACATTGCTAAATCGAATGTGTTAAGATCAGCAGCACGCATCATTTCAGCAATGGCGACTACAGCTTCGGTCGCAGTTACCATGTCTTCCGGTCGAAAGGGCGGAAAGTAGTCGTCTTCTTCGGTTAGTTTACGGCAGTATAATTTTGCCCCTGCTGTGAGAAGCTTTTGAACAGTTTCAGAGGAAACTTTTTCTACCTCTCCGTCATTTAGTGCCTTATTCGCTGCGTCAAATGCTGCATTTGCTGACGCACTTAGATCATCAAGTGACGACATAAATTTCCCCGTTTTTCACTTTAACATCAAAAGCCCGCAGCCGCGCATTCTTATATCCTGGGTGTATTCCAGTCTTTAAATTAAATTCATAACCATGCCATGGACAAACAATATGGACATCTTCTTCGGACCAAGCCAGCCCTTGGCTAGTTTTATCTTCTGCGATCAACTCCACGACACGGTTTAGTATCCGTCCCTGACAGACAGGCCCTCCTTGGTGAACACACTTGTTTTCATAGGCGTAGAATTCTCCATCAACGAAAAACACACCAATTTCAAGGTCACCGTGAACAATGACTTTTCGACCTCGATCCTCAAACTCCTCTTCACAGCCTACATATACATTCACCATTATCTTTCCCCTTAAGCTGCTTTTGAATTTTTGGTCTCAATTCCAAAAAGTTTTACCGCGTTTTCACCTAAAATGTTTCGTTTCGCTTTCTCGTCTAGAAAGGGAAGGTCATATATTGTACTGGGTGGATTAAAGTCCCAATGAGGCCAATCTGACGCATACAATAATTGGGTTTCCGCCTTTATTGCTTTAAATGTTTCCTCTGTTAGCGCCATATTCGAAGTCTCGATTGGCTGGCATGTATAATACATATCCGCCATGTATTCACTCGGTAACTTTTTAAGTAATGGTGCTTCTGAGGGACGCATAAGATATTCAGAATCTAGCCGTTGCATCAAGAAAGCTAACCATGCCAAACCGGACTCTATCCAAATTACATCAAGTTTTGGAAAACGTTCTTGCATCCCATGAATAATCCAATTGGTCATGTGCACAATATTACAAAGTACAAATGAAATTGCATGCATCGAGATAAACAAATCAAGTTGTTTCATCCAGTCATCACCCCATGTCAGCCCCGCATGAAATGCAAGTGGAAGCCCGCGTTCTTCCAGTTCCTTATAAATAGGAATAAATTGATTATGATGAACTGGTTTATAGCGCACCGCAGTAATCATAAACCCGGAGACATTAGGGTTTTCACCAAACTCCTTGATAATCTTAAGACACATATCCGGCTCGGAAATAGGCAGATAAAGCAAGGTCTTGACCCGATCATCTGAAGGAAGAATACGCTCACAGACCCAGCGATTATATGCAAGAGCCAAATGTGCTTCGACCCTCGGTTGGGGGTGTGTTCCAAGTTGTAGAAGGTTTCCCGGAAATAAAATTTGATGATCTAGGCCCATCGCATCCATTGAACGCCTAATAAGGGTCACATCGCGATGGTTAGAAGTATCTTCAACAGCTTCTTCAATTTTTGTTTGATGTGGTACCCGTCCACCGATATCTTGGTAACGTAAACCGGGCATGGCGTTGGATAGTCCAGGAGCACCACCGGTCCGCGATTGAAACTCTGTTCCATAATGCTTTAAGATAGGGTCATCAATGTATTCAACAACCTCTCTCCAGGAGCTCATTTCTGAATGGTGCGCGTCAACGTCAACAATTGTCCAATCATTAAAACCTTTTTCACGCTGATATTTGGTCTCTCGTGCTAAAATATCACGTGTATCTGTTTTTGTTGTAATTTCCTGCGGAAGTTCTCTTGTTTGGTCCAGTCCACTATCCATAATTTACCTCCGGATTAAACTAAAACTCGAATAACTAATGTAGTTTTTATGATAAACCAAACTTCATCAACCACAAAGTGAGATTAAGGAATTATTTTCAGATATGTCAGAACAACAAATTGATGCCAATCGTTTATTGGTAAATAGATTTTATCATGAATTTTTCAACAAAAACCAATTCGCAATTGCTGAAGAACTCCTAGCCGAAGAAATCACCTTTCATGGTGCTCTAGGAAAACAAACCCAAGGTATTGATCAGTTAATTAATTATATCAAAGAAATTAAAAATACATTCCCAGATTTACAGTGTAGCGTAGAAGACCTGATAGCAGAGGAACAAAAAGTTGCCGCTTGTCTTACATACAAAGGTACACACGAGGGCACAATATTTGGGATAGAACCACAAGGATCCGCCGTCAATTTTGTTGGTGTCTGCATTTTTATTGTTCGGGCGGACTTAATTACCCATGCCTGGGAACTCGGTGACCGCCTGACTGTTTTTCAACAACTAACTCAACCTGAGTTAGACGAGGGCATTTTAGATATGGATGGGCCTCCAAAAAGCTCTGGAGGAACGAAGGTCCCAGAGTGGAATGAGTGAACCAATTGGACACCACTGCAACA
>PATI01000006.1 GCA_002712335.1 Rhodospirillaceae bacterium
ACATTCAGCCCCGACGGGGAGGAAGGCTATCCGGGGCACGTCGAGGTAAGTGTTATTTACACACTGAATGATCAGAATCAGCTAATTATTGATTACTCGGCTACCTCCGACAAGGCGACGATCATCAATCTGACCAATCATGCTTACTTTAATCTGGATGGGCACGATTCGGGCTCCATTTTGGAGCATGAAGTGATGCTAAATGCGGATCGTTTTACCCCTATTGATGATTCATCAATTCCCACGGGGGCGATTTCCGACGTCGCAGGCACTCCCCTTGATTTTCGTCAAAGCAAAGNTATAGGTCTNGACATTGANTCGGAACANCAGCAGATAATTTTTGGCTCCGGTTTTGATCACAACTTTGTNATTAATCATTCAGAGNTAGGGGNTGTTTCNCTGGCNGCTGAGGTCTNCTCCCGAAATTCTGGNCGAGTCATGAAAGTGTATACNGACCAGCCTGGNGTGCAGTTTTACACTGGCAACTTTCTNAGNGGNGAGCTANTCGGAAAAGATGGTGCGGTTTACGAAAGNAGGGCTGCCTTTTGTCTTGAAACACAGCATTTNCCAGATAGNCCAAATAAANCNATNTTCCCTAGCACAATTTTACGNCCNGGAGATNGATTTGCCTCTAGNACCATATTTGAGTTTCTNACCGACCAGATGCTCTAGACNCAGGNTCACTGACCTGAACTTGNNGCTTTTAGGTATGGTCTTCTNATGGAAATCGTGTTTTGATTAGTNNTTGGGAGAAATAANTAAAGTAAACAAATATATATGAGCCNNGTGGCNTCCTGNNTAACCNCAATACTTATTGNGNGNGAGNCGGGNAGCTAAANTTTTCGCGTAGTTTGGCTCGCTCTTACTAATTAGAAAGAATAATAAGGGAGCGTTTTGTGCAAAAANCTTACAAAANCCNATTTCTATATTTTTNGNTGNCGCTAACGGTCTTNCTTAATTNGTCACCAAGCTTTGGTCAANCANCCAGTTCGCTTACCTATACCNAAGACATATTGCCAATATTTACCTCNACCTGNCTCGATTGCCATGGGCCAGANGAGAGNNGNCGAATGCTTAATCTGCGCTTGGATACGCAAGATTTTCTATCCAGCCATATCGTNGCNGGTGACCCAGAGAATAGTTTGTTATTTCAANGAATTTCCGAAGACGACATGATTCGTGTAATGCCTCCNTCTTCTAGTGGCAGNACCTTAACCCAGCAGCAAATTCAAATTGTTAGAGATTGGATTGAGGGCGGNGCTGATTGGGGTTTAGAGCTTAATGAAACTCAGCGAGCAGAGTTNGTCGAGGCNTCTGAGCGTCAGGTNGTTTTTACTCGAGAGGTTCGTCCNATTCTCTCTCGAAATTGTTTTCAATGTCATGGGCCGGATGAGGAAAACCGNCAGANGGGTTTGCGGCTTGATACCCCCGAGGGNTTTGCNGGTGATCGAGGNAACTNNGGAGGTCCNGTCGTAATCCCCGGTAACGCTNCGGATAGTCTCTTATTTCAGNGGATAACTGCGGAAGTCGAAAATTTNCGAATGCCNAGGGATAGAGAAGCTTTNACGGCAGANGAAGTNGAGACTATTCGNTTATGGATNAANCAAGGAGCNGACTGGGAGAGNCANTGGGCCTTTATTCCNCCNGANAANCCNGNNGTTCCTGAAANANANACTTNAAGTTGGNCTAANAATNCAATNGATCANTTNGTGTTNTCNANNTTAGATAAAAGAGTCACTTGACCCTTCAGANACNGCAAGCAAGGAAACATTAATTAGNCGAGTCACGCTTGATTTGACNGGAATACCTCCTAGTATCGAGGAANTTGATGCNTATCTTGCAGACGATTCTCAGGATGCGTATGAGAAGTTGGTTGATCGCTTACTCCAATCCCCAAGGTACGGGGAGAGAATGGCAGTAGAGTGGCTTGATGCGGCCCGCTATGCCGACACCAATGGCTATCAGACAGACGGTGAGAGGAGCATGTGGCGTTGGCGAGACTGGGTAATAGACGCATACAACGATAACATGCCTTTTGATCAGTTTACTGTTGAGCAACTTGCTGGTGATATGCTACCAAGTGCGACTCTGGATCAAAAAATAGCTACAGCTTTTAATCGAAATCATAGTTTGAATGCAGAAGGTGGGATTGTTCCAGAGGAGTTTTTGGTTGAATATGCTGTAGATCGTGTTGCTACGACTTCAACTGTTTGGTTAGGTCTCACAATGGGGTGTGCTAGATGCCACGATCACAAGTTTGATCCGCTTCAGCAAAAAGAGTTTTACGAATTCTCCGCATTTTTCAATAACATCAATGAGCGGGGTAAAGGCTTTAAGTATGTAAATTCTCCACCTTTCATAGCTGCCCCTACCGGAACCCAACGACAGGACTTAGTCGCTTTGGAAGAACGGCTCGGCAATGCGAGCGTCGCTTTTGCAGAAATGGAAGCGGAAATCACTAATGGCCAACAGACTTGGGAAGATTCTCTTGTCGGTTCGAGTGATATCGATGCTGATGTAGATTGGAATCTAAAAGATGGGTTGATGGTGCATCATCCATTAGATGGAGATATTACNGGCGTTCACGCAGGAAAGNTTGTTGANGCCACTCTTGAAGATGGTCTTCCGCATTTCGTCGATGGTCGTATTGGCTCTGCAGCAAGTTTNGATGGACAACGTTACATTGATGCNGGNATGCCGCCCAATCTCGGNTACGAGGACGAGTTTACTNTGNCCGCTTGGATATATCCAAACNCAGATAACGGAGTAATTTTCTCGCGAGCTAACGAAGGAGACCAGGGNGANGTTGGTTGGGGACTTTATATTGAAGATGGCAAGATTCGGTTGAATCTCTCNACGAGGGTTTTNGACGATGGTGTTGCCGCNGAGACAACTCAGACGATTCAGCTTGAGAGATGGCAGCATATCGCGGCGACCTACGATGGATCAAAAACTCCAGNNGGNATGCGNCTCTATATNGATGGGATAGAGCAGGAGTTGGAGGGTCTGCTTGATCTAGTGGGTAATCGATTGCCACAAAGATACCCCCTTAGAATAGGCGCAAGCGGATCTACAAAGCCGAATTTTCGCGGGCGTATTGATGATGTGCGAATTTACGACAGGGATTTAACGCCAGAGGAAGTAGCGGTGCTTAGCACGGCGGAAACCGTCTCCCAGATTGCAAGGATGGAACCCTCTGAAAGAAAAGAAGCTCAAGCTGACAAGCTGCGGCTAAGTTATTTAAATCAATACGCATCGCCNGACATAAGGAATGCCTATCGTGAGCTAAAAGAANTTGAGAGTGAGCGAAAAACACTTTGGGACAGCTTTCCAACGGTAATGGTGATGGAGGAGATGGAGGAGCGTCGTCCNACTTATCGNTTGAACAGGGGCGTGTACGANAACCCAGCAGANGAGGTNTTCCCNGGCACGCCTTCCATTCTTCCTCCCATGCCNGATGGAGAAAAAAATAGGNTGACCTTTGCTCGNTGGCTAGTANCTCCAGANAATCCNTTGATGAGTCGGGTAACGGTTAATCGCTTCTGGCANATGTANTTTGGNACTGGNTTGGTTAAGACCTCCGACAATTTTGGATCACAAGGTGAATTTCCNTCTCATCCCGAGTTATTGGATTGGTTNGCTACAACTTTTGTTGANTCNAATTGGAATGTAAANGAACTACAGCGCTTAATTGTGACAAGCGCNACTTATCGTCAATCCTCAGCTGTATCTNCAGANCTTTTAGAGAGAGATCCTGAAAACCGTCTGNTNGCAAGAGCCACTCGCATGCGCTTGCCNGCGCAGATGATTCGAGATCAAGCTTTGTCGATCTCCGGNCTTTTAAAAGAGAAAATNGGGGGACCNTCGGTAGGNCCCTATCANCCNGATGGTTTATGGGATGATATCGTTGAGCGCGGTCAAGAGTATCGACTTTCAACTGGCGATGACTTGTACAGGCGCAGTTTGTATACGTTCTGGAAAAGGACAAGACCGGCNCCAGCTATGATTACCTTCGATTCTTCGACTCGTGANACNCACATAGTCACCCCCACGAGGACCAATACGCCACTGCAAGCACTGAATCTTATGAATGATGTGACCTATGTAGAAGCAGCACGCGGACTTGGCGAGAGAGCAATGAAAAGAGGCGTAGCAGAAAACTTAACAGTCGAGCAAAATATGAATTATATGTATCGAATGGCCGTCTCTCGACAACCTACACAAGAAGTCCGCGCGATTTTGATAGGAGCTTATGAAAACTATCTATCAGAATATCAGGTAGACCGGAGAGCTGCGCTGGAGTTGTTGAGTGAAGGTGAGTCTGAGCGAGATGAGACCTTGGATATTTCACAGTTAGCTGCTTATCAGATGGTTGCTAGTTTGATATTAAATTTGGATGGAACAATTACAAGAGACTAAANTCATGAACCCAATTGAGCAGAGAAAACAATTANTCACCCGNCGAAGCTTTCTGAGTTTGTCCAGTACTTGNTTGGGTGCGGCGGCTTTAAATTCNCTNATGAATGANAAAGCANCAGGTCAAGAGCCTGCCGTNGGCGGGTTATCNGGGATACCCCATTTTGCACCTAAGGCAAAGCGAGTTATTTACTTGTTTCAGTCTGGGGGTCCTTCTCAGCATGAGCTTTGGGATTACAAACCAAAGCTAGCACAGATGGTCGGAGATGACTTGCCTGCGTCTGTTCGTGGTAATCAGCGTGTCACTGCTATGACTTCTGGTCANCTGAGTTTTCCGTTGGTACCGTCCGTATACAAGTTTGATCAACACGGACAGTCGGGTGCATGGGTCAGTGAGNTGATGCCGCACACGGCAAAAATTGTTGATGACCTCGCATTTATCAAGTCCATGCATACCGAAGCGATAAATCATGATCCTGGTATTACATTTTTTCAAACTGGTGCTCAATTAGCCGGAAGACCAAGTATCGGAGCNTGGCTCGATTACGGCCTTGGCAGCATGAATGAAGACCTACCATCCTTTGTAGCNATGGTATCAATNGGTTCTGGTAACGGCGGGCAACCACTTTATGATCGATTATGGGGAAGTGGTTTTTTGCCTACAAAGCACCAAGGCGTCAAGTTTCTGGCCAGTGGTGATCCAGTTCTTTATTTATCCAATCCACCAGGAGTNCAGAGTAGCACAAGGCGACGTTTTCTGGATGATTTGGCAAGATTAAATGAGTTAACAGGTANTGAGTTTGGTGATCCTGAGACGAGTACTCGCATATCCCAGTATGAAATGGCTTATCGCATGCAAACGTCGGTGCCAGAGTTGAATGATCTTTCGAATGAATCTCAANAGACCTTGGANNGTTATGGACCTGACGTTCTGAAACCTGGCTCTTTTGCTCGAAACTGTCTTCTNGCTCGAAGGCTNGCTGAGAGNGACGTTCGCTTTGTTCAGCTGTTCCATAGAGGATGGGATCAGCATACTCGTTTGCCTAGTGGNATACGTAATCAGGCTCGTGACGTGGATCAGCCCCAAGCAGCCCTNGTTCAAGATTTGAAGGAACGTGGTTTATTAGATGATACGCTCGTGGTTTGGGGGGGAGAGTTTGGGCGCAGTGTATATTGTCAGGGAAGATTTACCGAAGAAGTGTATGGNAGAGATCANCANCCNCGNTGTTTTACNATGTGGATGGCNGGNGGNGGNGTTAANCCAGGNGTNACTNNNGGNGANACNGANGATTTCTCNTANAACATTGTGCGGGATCCTGTTCATGTCCATGATCTCCATGCGACCATTTTACATTTGCTTGGGGTAGATCATACGAAATTGACATTTCATTATCAGGGCAGGGATTTTAGGCTAACGGATGTTCATGGAAAAATAGTCGAGCCAATATTGGCCTGATTTTCGAATGAGCTAAAAACTGCTCCCAGAGAGCGCATGAGTCACTATAGGTTGTATTCAAGGGAAGGCGGTAAAGTTGAACCGGATTAATTTGGAGGGTGCAAGCCCACACTTTATTGGATGTTGGAATATTGATAGAAGCAGTCTCTGCGACGATTTGGTTGGTTTTTTTGAGGACAACCAGGAAAAGCAAGAGCAAGGAAAGTCGGCTGGCGCGGTTAATCTCAGTGCTAAAGAATCAATCGATATTACTATCCATCCTCGAGACTTAGAAAAACCAGAGTATGGGCCCTTTAAAGATTACATAGATTGTTTGTTCACTTGTTATAAAGACTATACTGAACAGTTCCCGTTTTTAGAGACAATAATGCCGAGTACATTTATTGGTTCATTCAATCTACAAAAGTACTTGCCTGGCGGACACTTCAAGCTTCCGCACACGGAGAGAACCTCAATTCAAAATAGCTTTCGAGTGCTTGCTTGGATGAGCTACCTTAATGATGTTGACGATGGTGGTACGACTACCTTCACTCATCAAAATTTAGAGATCAAGCCTCGAAAGGGTAAAACACTTATATGGCCTGCGGAATGGACGCATGCCCATATTGGGAATACTGTGAATTCTGGGAACAAGTATATTGTTACGGGTTGGATGCATTTCCCCCACTAAAACTTTTTTAAACTGATGAGTTGTGTGATTAGCTCTAGTTGGCTCTTAACATTTTACTGCGCAATCCGAATCATGAATTTTCAAAATTTGTGATAAGCTCGTTCATTCTCTAGGTCATTAAAGATCTTTAAGGCTGACCTTTTTGGAAGCGAAGAACAGTTAGTTAATGAAAAATATTGTAATACTTGGTGGTGGTACAGCGGGTTGGATGGCCGCAAACTTGTTGCAAAAGAAGTGGCAGCAACGGGGTATTAAAATTACTGTTGTTGAGTCGCCCGACATAGGCATCATAGGCGTAGGAGAGGGTTCAACGCCTCTACTAAAAGAGTTTTTCGATTCCCTTGATATTAGTGAATCTGAATGGATGTCTCAGTGCAATGCGACTTATAAGAACGGTATCAGCTTCAACGATTGGTCAACAGTTACCGGCTATGAGTCATATTTTCACCCATTCCCTTGTAGTCTTGATTTTGCCACTTTTGGGCTGCTCTATAAGTATACGGAGCTTCGCAGGAAGGGCCTCGATGTATTAGCGCACCCAAACAGATTTTCACTAATGGCGGGCTTAACGGAGAGAAAGTTGGCTCCGTTGCCCGAAAAAAACTTTCCCTTCCACTTTCAATATGGCTACCACTTTGATTCGGTTTTGATTGGAAAATTTTTGAGAGGTAAGGCTAAGGAGTCTGGTGTCTCTCACATCGAGGCAACAGTCGAAAATGTTGAACAAGAGACTGATGGTAGTATTAAGTCTTTGCGCCTGAATACAGGAGAAATCTTATCGGGCGACTTTTTCGTGGACTGTTCTGGTTTTGCTTCTATCTTACTACAAAAAACTTTGAAGGTTCCGTTCTTAAGTTTTTCGGAGAATCTTTTTAACGACTCGGCNGTGGCCGTGCCGACGGNCATTGAGGCGGAAGTTCCTGCCGAAACGTNATCAACNGCCTTAANGAATGGATGGGCATGGAAGATACCTTTAACCAATCGTTTTGGTAATGGGTATGTATTTAGTTCGAATTATTGCTCACAAGATGAGGCAGAAACTGAGCTTCGAACCCATTTGGGTATCCTAGACAGTGAAGTGGAAGCGCGCCATTTGAAGATGAAGGTTGGAAGGGTTCAAGAGTCCTGGGCAAAAAACTGCCTGGCGGTTGGTCTCTCTCAGGGATTCATCGAACCCTTAGAGGCAACAGCTCTGCAGTTTGTTTACTCGACAGTCGAGCAATTCTCGCAAGCACTTGAGGAGGGGAATTTTACCAATCAATACAGGGGAGAATTTAATACAAGGATGAATGCGAATTTTGAAGGAATTCGTGATTACATCGTTCTGCATTATAAGACCAACTCAAGAAATGACAGTCAGTACTGGATAGACAACCGGGATAATCAGAANATCTCCGATAATCTTAGAGCAATGATNGAGTGTTGGTANGCGATAGAGGATATGCAGGAGGCGCTTACACGCCTAAATATCGGCAGTTACTATTCGCAGCGTTCTTGGACTTGCTTGTTGGCCGGTGTAGGAGTATTCCCTAAGCAAGAAAATTTGGTGATTCCGGATAAGGAAAAAGCCGGAAAGGCTATGGANGATTTGAAGTATGTCGATGACTTTATCAACGGATGTTCAATGAACTTTAAAAGCCACAGCAAACTCCTTTTTTGATAAGTTTGAAGTNCCAAAAAAATCATCAGATAAAGGTTTTCCACTCTACTTAAATCCTTCTTAATCACTGCAATTCTCAAGACTCTACTATTTTCGATAACTGATTTTTAGCCGCGGCAAGGAGGACTGCTGANCGTTCATTTATGTGGGTAAATATGTAACAAATTCGGGTTAAAAATTCTCAGTTTNTGGCTTAANAGTTTATTTTAGCCTCCGATCGNGACCTCTTAAAAAAAACCAGTTGAAGGTCGNGAAAATAGCTGATTTATGCATGAGATATATGTCTTGACACACCTTGTGACAAGTGAGACCTTTAGCGTAATTTCATGGTTTTCAGGCAATTCCCCGTCTGACCGTGATACNAGCTCAACGAAGTTTGAGATATATAAAAAAATAAGGGGAAACCAATTGGGAGATTTATATGCACGTCAATGCGAGAACCGGTCACCCCGGTTTTAAGAAAAAACTGCTGAGCACAGCTGTTTCTTTGTCGCTCTTACCTCTATCTGGGGCAGCNCTTGCCCANGATGATGTAGTCGAGGAAGTGATAGTAACCGGCTCATTTATTAGAAGAACNGAAGGNTTTCAGTCNGCATCACCCCTGACGCAGCTNACCATNGAGGATATNGCTGCNCAAGGTACACCTAACATGGGTGATGTAATACANAACCTCACATTTAACCAGGGTTCATCGATTTCTTCGAACATTACCCCNGGATCTGGAGCGACTGAAACGTCAATTAANTTGCGCGGACTTGGNGCCGGNGCGACNCTNGATTTNGTCGATGGAAAGCGNGTTATCGANGGGAACGTAAACGCGATGCTTCCCCAGATAGCGATNCAGCGCCTNGACATNGTNGTNGACGGTGCNGCCGCNCTATATGGTTCAGANGCGGTGGCTGGTGTTGTCAACTTCGTACCNATNAAGTCTTANGACGGGTTCAANGCTGAANTTTACAACATGCAGACTGANGCNAACGACAAGTANNTGGAGCAGATGTACAGCTTCTTNTGGGGNGCNGATTTAGGCGGTGTTGACGTGGTAGCGTCAGGTCAGTGGAGGGANAACAGCAACCTCCTNTGGATGGANCGCCCGGGNCTNTANAANGCNGGNTTTAACTTNTCNTCNTCGGGTAACCCTGGNCAATANAATGTNCCNAGCCGAGACGAGAACGGTGTGNTNACTGGNGANACTAGTCGTATNGGAGACATGGGNTGCGGCGACGTNGCNNCNATGGAAGATCCTACGGCTGGAANNAGNCAAAANCGNCACGGTANNAAAGCGTCTAACGATGCCTGTTACATGGACTTTGGNCAGTGGTGGGAANTAAACCCCAAGGCNCANCANGGNGTTTTNTATGCCAACGCTNCNTATGAAGCTAGTGATGATNTNAGCTTCAATCTCCAGCTNAACTGGAATAACGTGACTTATGANGGGCAGAACTCTGCGGCAAACCCAGGTGGGCGTGTCGATGATCTACCTACACTTCGTGGTGAATTACCAGGTAATCCCTTCCGCGCCATGGACGCTAATGGGAATCCATTATTCGCCCAGGACGCCAACAGCGACACGTTGCCAGACCGAGATGCGAATGGCACTGTGATACTTGATCCTATGGGGATTCCCTTCAACGAAGACGTGACCTTTAGTGGTTGGAGACCTTTTGGTAAGTCTCAGACTCGTGCGTCAGGTCATAACGGAAATGGAAGCTTCCCAGGTTTCTATCGTGAGAGGAGCTACCGAGTAGCGTTCGATACGAATTTTACAGTTCCCTACCTTGAAGGTTGGGAAGGTGTATTCTCTGCGATGACTTCAGCTGAAGTTAATATTGGACGTGATAATAACCAGGACTTTAGAGCCATCGAACAGGGTCTGAGTTGTGATACGTTAGGTCCAATCAATGAGTGTTTCAACCCGTGGGCCGTTAACCCAGACGTCCTAAGGCCACACACCAACTCTCAGCAAATGGCTGACGCAATTTTTCCGACTCAGCTACTAAGGCGTCAGACGGACTCTCAGTTGTCTGTTTATGATTTGATCATCAACGGAGAGGTACCTAGACTTGAATTGCCAGGTGGTCCAATTGGCATGGCGATCGGTGCGCAGCGCAGAAACGATGGTTTTGATTGGAAGCCTTCAGCGCTTTACCAAAGTGGCGATCTCTACAACGGTCAGCAGGATATGCCTGCCAACGAGACTCGAAATGTGGAAGCATGGTTCGTAGAGGCAGCTTTTCCAGTACTGGATAATCTAGAAGTAACTGTGGCTACTCGTGACGAGCGCTACTCCACGGGACAGAGTTCAACGGACCCTAAGTTCGGCGTTACTTTTGCCCCAACAGAGTGGTTGACTCTTAGAGCTACAAAGGGAACAGCGTTCATCGCACCTGGCTTGAATGACTTGAATGCGCCAGAGCGTTGTAACCTNAGTAACTTAGACGATCCGATGTCGACATTCTTTGCCTACGCTCGTCGTTGTCAGGCCGGTAACCCGAACCTGACTCCAGANACGGCTGACACCTTGGCCTACGGTATTACCCTTGAGCCGATTGATAATCTGAGAATTGACNTAGACTATAGTCAGACTGAATTCACAGATCGTATCGTGAGTGTCGACCCTCAGCAGTTGTTGAATATCGATTACTATAATTGGTCTCAGGCAACTGGTATTNCTGGAAGGGAGCCAACTGTGGCAGAGCTCACGTCTTGGGTTCAGTCAGGCGCTCAAGATCCTCGGATCGTGCGTTCAGCTGCTGACGCAACTCAGATTCTTCGAGTTACGGTAGGTCAGTCTAACGCGGCCGCGAACAACGTTGAGGCTATAGACCTTAAGGTGAGATATCAGTTTGATTTAGGAGATATCGGCCTTGACGACTGGGGTAGTATNACTNTCCAAGGTGCNGCTACNAAGCTNGACGTTTGGGAGTATCAGAAGTTCGTTACCGACCCAATGACTTCGCCACTTGGAAAGCGAAATCGTTTTATCGGTGAGGCGCCTCCGCTTCCTGAGTTGAAGGCAAATCTTCAGGCTACGTGGGTAAAAGGCAATCATAGCGCGACATTCATCACTCGCTATATTGATGAAGTAGAGTACGATGGATACAACTGGGGAGGCTCGTTCTTCGATCAGTTCCCATACTTTACTGGATTTGATATCAGTGAGAGAGACATGTTAAGAGCGTGGACTGCTTCGGACATTGCNTATAACTATCGTGGTTTGGAGGTTGCAGGCACTGATGTGAATCTGACCTTCGGAGCTCGAAACGTGTTCGATAGAAGACCACAACGAGTCAACGACTTCGCTGGAATGGAATCCTTGCTTTATGATCCAAGAGGTCGGTTGCTCTATGGAAGAATTACAATAGATTTCTAAAAATCTGCTGTAAATCTGAATCAGAAAGAGGGGCTCCTTCGAAAGAAGGGGCCTCTTTTTTTGCAGGTTCAGAATGTATGAGGTCGAAGCTTACTGTTCCTAATTTTATCTGCAGTAATTTCGTTTCCAAGATGGGAGTTGGATTCTACAATTCTGTGGATGTTAGACCACTNCCTCATTAAACTCGCGATTGAAGAGTAAGGAATATCAGTCTTGACAGAGAACCACTGGGCTACATTTTCAGGCCAGCAACTTGTTTCGGCCTATGCCCTTGAGGCAGATTCACTTGGTGNTTTAGCGCAAACCGCTGCATTTGGTGATGCGATTCAGCATTTTCGCGATTACGATGGATATTTGAGGCGTCTAAACNCTGATCCAAGCCATCGATCGANGTTAAGCACAGTCATTTCGAGCGAGGGTGTCGTTGATATAGCCACNCCCTCTAAAGGGTTAGTCTTGCCGCTCTATCAGGCACAGATTGCGGCGTGCACGGAGCTATTCAAAGGTTGGGAAATTCGANAAGATCAGNTAACGCGGGAAGGAATGCGATNACTTNTCGAAAAGTCTGCGGCGGCCCTGGTTGATGTTCCGAATGTTCCTACCAATATTCCGCCTGAGCAATTAAATAATGCGCAAAAGCAAATTCTAAGCGCAGTAAACGTATTGCAGAATGCAGATACTGTCCGAGTGGTCCAACTGATTAAGTTATTAGGCTTTCTTCCTTCCAGAACAGAGAATATACAGCAGCTTTCCTTGGGCGTGGGTAATGGTTATCGTGACCTTTATGGTATTCATATTACTCCTAAGGTGACGGTNGGTGGNTTTCCAAATAAGAGCTATTTTTTTGATACNATAGAGAGGCAGGCAGCTCATACTGTTTTGATAGACAATGANCCTGCNCAAAAAGAGCACTTTAGGCAATTAAACGCCCGNGAATATGAAAAAGTATTAGCGTTAAACGAAGATACTAACGAATCTCTCAGGCAGCTNCCCGAGATGCAATTGCAATCGGGACTAGCGCNGCGAAACTTGGTGGCATGTCTGCGAATTGATCACAGAATGATTCCAAGTGCGGAGGAATTTCTTAGGCTTGTATCACNAGTTACTGCTCCNGAGGCTGACTTGNTAATGACNATTGGCGCCGGGCATAATCTCTCTGAGTTTGAAGGTCGTCTAAAATGCTTTGACGATCTCACNAATCTTCTGACTAAGCTTGANCACAATCCAATTAGAGTAATTTTGCACAGAGGAGGCTCGTTGGAGGAAAAAAGAAGAACGCCTGCNTTTGGACAATTAGCTTATACTAGCTATCAAATTNTATATTGTAAGCTCAAGAGGGATCGCCTGCGCGAGGCAAACTATTAATGACAGAAAATAANAATCCCCCTAGTTCAGACTTAGAAAAACTCTCCAGGCTGTACAGGGCTGGAAACCTCGCAAGTGTTGAGAGCTTTTGTGGGGTCTTGTTGGCGGCTTATCCAGATTCTGCTCTTGTTAGCAATGTTCTGGGNGTCGCTCTTGANGGGCAGGGCAAGTTGCAAGATTCTCTCGTAGCGTATGAGTCGACTACGCAAAAGGACCCTAATCATGTTGATGCGTATCACAATGCGGCCGTTCTGCTAGGTCGTCTTGGGCGNTTTGAGGAGGCGAGGGANAAGTACGGTAAAATCATTGAGCTAGCGCCAGAAGACGCTGATGCGCATAATAATTTAGGAGTAGTTCTCCAAAANCTGAATCANCACGAGCTCGCCGTAACTCATCTGCAGAAGGCTGTTGTCCTTNAGGCAGGNAATGCGTCGGCTTTNTTTAACTACGCAAANTCTCTTAAAGAGCTAGGAGAGANTGATAAAGCNTTAGTAAATTATGATCTCTCACTAAAAATTAACCCCTTGTTTGCAAAAGCCCATAATAATCGGGGTAGTCTTTTGGAGNGNNCCGGTAGGNATGAGGATGCTCGAAGAAGTTACACTGAGGCTATTAANCTAGACNCAATGTATGTTGCTGCTTACAGTAATAGAGGTNGCGTTGAGAAAAAGCTCGGTAATTATGTTCANGCGGCAAGTGATCTCNGCAAAGCATTAGAGCTTGANCCCTGGAAACCGGNAGACAGCAGTGAAGTAAGTAATTTTAAATTTAGACTGCATGTCAGCTTGGGTGATATTCAGATGTATCTCGGTCAATACCAAAAAGCGTTANANCTGTATGATTCGGCGAGNGCNATCGAGCCTGACAANNNAGATGTNCTTGCGTTTAAAGGCAACGCNCTTGCAGCTCTNGGAAAACTCAGTGAAGGCTTACAGCTAAGGCAGGAGTCGTTTGGTTTTATTTGCTTTGATGTTTCTAANGGNGTGTCACTNGTTCGCGGTTGAAGGCAATTNANCCGCGTAAGCACATACGGCTNGATACTGNTGCAANGAANCTTTNGTTTTCTCTNAGGCGATACCCTAAAGTCTGGNCCAGACTAGCTANGTGACCTCGAAAAATTGGACCGNTGTTTGATACATATCGTTATATAAAGTATTATATTACGATATGAAGATACAAATTCGAAATCTTGCGAGCTCGGTCTTTTTCATTTCTTTGGTATACGGGCCATGTGCTTTGGGAGCATCAGCGACGATCGCTGTGGCATCTAACTTTGGTGAGGTCGCTCAGCATCTTGCCGGTGAATTTGAGTCAATCACTGGTCATGAGTTAACTCTCGTGATGGGGGCATCCGGTAGGTTCTATGCTCAAATCTCAAACGGAGCCCCCTTTGATGTTTTCTTATCCGCTGATTTCGAGAAACCGGAGAATTTAATCTCGTCCGGACTTGCTCTATC
>PATI01000007.1 GCA_002712335.1 Rhodospirillaceae bacterium
TGCGCAGGATACAGTCTTCCAGATTAATCTCAGAAATTTTCATGGGGTGCTACTTTAATCAGGTATTTATAGAATTTTTGGTCCAAGCTTTACCAATTAAAACCCAGTGCTGTTTTAAAACATGGCGGCAAAATCGATAGTTAAATTGATTCCTGCAGCCATTATTTTACTCCCCTCACTTTATGACATATCTTACCTGTATATCGCAAAACGTATCATTGCGGGTGCGATCTCGACAAGCGGTATGGTATAATTTTAATTAGATAAATGACTTTAGCATGCCAACCTCCCGACGCCGAGTGGCGTCCCCTGAAAGTTCCGCCCCCAGCGGGTAGTACGGACTGTCATGTCCATATTATGGGTCCATTCGATAAATTTAGACTTTCCAAGCAGCGTGGTTATACACCAGAGGAATGTCCGATAGAGACCTTTCAGGGGTTGATGAAAACAATTGGAATTGACCGAGCAGTTGTAGTGCAAGGTAGCGCCCATGGTAATGATAATCGAGTGACCGTCGATGCCGTTAGAAAACTTGGAAAGAGTGGTAGAGGAGTTGTTCTTGTATCTCCGGATATTCCCGATAATGAACTTATTCAATTCAAAGAAGACGGTATTAGTGGCCTGCGCCTCTCATCCACGTCAAAGGCAGGCTATGGTATGGAAAATCTGCCTTTGATGGCTGAACGCGCTCGTGAGTTGGATTGGATGGTCCTTCTGCATTTTAGTAACATTTTTGAAATTATCGACTTAACTGCGAGCCTTGAAGCAATTCCGGGTGATTTTATTATAGATCATCAGGGCCGTCCAAAGGCGGCGGAGACTGCATCCTCGAGGGGATTTCAGACACTCTTAAAACTAGTCAAAAATACTGAAAATTGTTGGGTTAAACTCAGTAGTTGGTATCGACAGTCTAATTCTGGTCCTCCCTATGAAGACATGAGGCCTTTCATAGAGGCACTAATGGAAACGAGGCCGGATAGATTGATTTGGGGAAGTAATTGGCCGCACCCTAATTTTAGCGGTCCGATGCCAAATGATTCAGACCTTCTTCAGCAAATTATTGATTGGGCAGGATCAGCTGATTTGATACAAAAAATTTTAGTAGATAATCCAGCTCGATTATATAGATTTCAGGAAAACTTTCCGTGAATAGGGATAAAAAAAACGTACTGGTTCTTGCCACTTGTCAGGTTCTTTTTGGAACTGGCCGTTCTCTCCTTATAGCCACGGCACCACTAATTTCTTATAGTATCGCGGCTCATAAAGGACTTGCCACTTTACCAACTTCATTGGTGATTGTTGGAACGGCTGTCATGACAATTCCAGCATCCCTTCTTATGCGACGTGTCGGACGCCAAATTGGTTTCATTATGGGTTCTATGATAGGGGTAACGAGTGGTTTGCTCTGCGCATTTTCTGTATTTCATTCAAATTTCTGGTTGTTTGCTTTTGGGACGTTTTTATTTGGCTTGTTTGCGGGTTTTGCGCAGCTCTATCGTTTCGCTGCAGCAGATGTTGCAAGTGAAGATTTTAAAAGTAAGGCTATTTCCCTAGTATTAGCCGGAGGAGTGGTGTCTGGTTTTCTAGGACCAGAATCAGCTAAATTTGGCCAAAGTTTAATTACCTCTATACCTTTTGTAGGCGCTTATCTTATTCTCACTGGTGTCACGGTGTTTGCAATATTTGTACTTTTTTTCTGGATATTCCAATGTTGACGCCAGAAGAACGAGCGGGTCCACGGCGGCCAATGCTCGAGATTATGCGACAGCCAGTTTTCATTGTCGCTGCGACAGCTGCGATGATATCTCAAGGTGTGATGAATTTTTTAATGACGGCGACGCCAATTGCTATGTGTAACGCGCAACATCAATTTGCGGATACGGCCCTTGTTATAGAATGGCATATATTTGGAATGTTTGCGCCCGGTTTTTTTACAGGTCATCTCATAAGCAAATTTGGAGAGGTTAAAATTATTATCATTGGGCTTGGGTTGCAATTCGTTTGCGTGAGTGTTGCCTTGTTAGGGGCTGAGGTGGTTCATTTTTGGTTATCAATGTTATTATTAGGAGTCGGTTGGAATTTTGCCTTTACTGCGGCTACTTCTCTCATGACGTCTGCCTATACCGTTTCTGAAAGAGCTAAAACCCAGGGAGCAATGAATTTTCTTATTTACGGCTTCGTCTCTATTCTTTCCTTGGCGTCTGGAGCTTTAGTTCATTTTTTTGGATGGGACATCGTCAATTTGGGGGCGTTGCCTTTCTTAGTGATTGCTGTTTGCGGTACCCTTTGGTATGCGGCTAGTCAGAATCGTCCTCCAGCCGCCTCGACGTAGCGTCGCTTACAGGATAAAAACGTTTCTGAAACTTATTCTCATTTTGGAGGTGTTATGATTGACTTTCTTTTTCCGACAGAAGGCATGGGTTCACAAACGCTGAGGACAGTTGCGGAAGCCGCTTATGGTGGTGGAGATGTATTTGAGATTTCGCGTGTCTGTCGTGGGATTGAAGTTGGCGATAAGGATGGCTTCGAGCGCGCATGGATTAAAAAGGCGGAAGAAACAGAGGAACGCGCGAAAAAAGCAGAAGCGGCGGGTCATTCTCGGACGGCGATGAATTATTATTATGCGGCTAATCAGTACTGGCGTATGTCTGACGTGTTGCTGACCATTGAACGGAATAATGATAAACGTCAACGATTTTTGAAGTCACAGGAGTGCTTTCAGGCAGGCGCTAAATTTAATGATCCTAAAATTGAAGTCATTAAGGTCCCATGCGGTGATGAGGTTTATGAAGGTTATTTTTGTCACCCCCGCAATCCCAAGACAAAAAAATGGCCAGCTGTGTTATTTTTAGGTGGTGCTGATGCGTTCGCGGAAGAAATTTACTTCGGTGGCAGTGAGCTATGCGAACGAGGTTATGCTATGTTATTGGTAGACACTCCGGGTCGTGGATCGTCCATGTATGTAAAAAATATTCCGACTCGTCCAGACTATGAGGTCCCTGGTAAAGCTTGTTTGGACTATCTCTTTTCTCGCCCTGAAGTTGATCCGGAACGTGTAGCTCTTATGGGCATATCGATGGCTGGGTATTATGCACCAAGAGTTGCTGCTTTTGAAGATCGTATTAAAGCGTTAATAGCTTGGTGTGGTTGTTACTCCATCCTTGATGACCTTTACTTGCATTACGAGCATCTGCAGCCGACATGTCAAAGATTGCTCGGTGGCGTGACGGATGAAGAGGCTAAAGAGTTACTAAAAGATTTCACCATGGAGGGTATTGCACAAAATATTAAAGTGCCAACAATTATGACGCATGGATCTATGGATAAATTGATGGATGTTGAAGGGGCAAGAAAGCTTTTTAACGAAATTGGTGCTGAAGATAAAACGCTCCACATATTTGATGATCCAAAAGTTGGTGGCACAGTTCATTGTGCACATGACTGTTGGGCTCATCAAATGCCGATGTTAATGGACTGGCTTGAGGACCACGTCTAAAACCTGATAGCCGTTAATCTGAATAGGAAATCAGTTAATGCATGGTTTGGTTGAGTTAAGTCGAGATATTGTTATCGCTAATAGAATTCTCGCAAACCAAGGGGTGGTAGATGGTTTCGGCCACGTCAGCGCTCGTCACCCGGACAATCCCGAGAGGTTTCTTCTTTCGCGATCACGTAGTCCTGAATTGGTTTCTATAGATGATATCAGAGAGTTCAACCTAGAGGGGGAAATGATAGATCCGGATGGATCCTCACCGTACTTGGAAAGGTTTATACATGCTGCAGTCTATGAACTGCATCCCGAAATTAACGGGTGTGTACATAGTCATGCAGAGGATTTATTGCCCTTTGGCATTACCAATATACCGCTTAAACCTGTTTTCCATAATGCTTCACGTATTGGCAAAACAGTTCCGGTTTGGGATATAAGCGATAAATTTGGTGGGACTGATATGTTAGTAGTAAATATGGATCACGGGCGAGATTTAGCGAGAGCGTTAGGTGATAGCCGTCTTGTTCTTATGCGCGGACACGGATTGACTGTCGCGACAGAATCTCTCCACACCGCAGTTACTACGGCAATTTATGCGGTTATCAATGCCCGGGTGCAAACAAAAGCTATGCAAATGGGGGAAGTAAAATTTTTATCAGAAGGAGAGGTTGATGCTGCTATTGCGAAGGCAAAAGCCTCTACTATCGGGCATAAGAGAATTTGGGAATATTTTAGCCGTCGGGCTGGATGTGAGGAATTGTAAAAGTAACTAATAATGGGTGCTAGATAAGGCACAAAATTAAAGAGAAGGCATACAGCATACAGCAATGCGTTTATTACTTCGGTTTTCGAGTGTTCTGTTTTTATTTTTATTGTGCTTACCGAGTTGGTCAAAAAATTTTGAGGTCAAGGGAGTCATAACGGTAAGTGATGGGCGTGGGGAAAATGCTTCCCCAATGGACGTTTATTTTTATAGACCTAGGTCGTTTCAGACCAATGGTCGAGTTTTGATTGTAATCCATGGACAAAGCAGGAATGCAGATCGCTATAGGGACTATTTTATAGACTCAGCGGAGCGATATGGTGTTCTCGTCTTGGCGCCCGAGTTTTCGCGAGAAATATATAGGGGTTCTAGGCAATTTAACCTTGGTAATATGAAAAATCGAGCTGGCCAATTTTTACCTACTGGCTCCAGAAGCTATCTCGTCATTGATAGGGTTTTTCAACAAGCAAAGTCACAACTCGGTTTTATGCAAAAAGCTTACTCGCTGTTTGGGCATTCTGCTGGATCCCAATTTGTTCATCGTATGATTCTTTTCTGTCCATCAGAAATGTTAGTGGCAGCGGTGGCAGCTAATGCGGGCTGGTATACTGTACCCGATACTAAAGTCAAATTTCCTTATGGTATGGGTAATACAATTGAGGCGGATAAACTTCTCTCGCAGTCTTTTAAACAAAAACTGATTATTATGTTGGGTCAGGATGATGATGACGAAAATCATAGAAGTTTAAGAACTACCCAAAAGGCAATGGCTCAAGGTCCACATAGATTGGCCAGAGGGCGTTATTTTTATCGTACAGCAAAAGAAATGGCCCAAAGGTTGGGAGCACCATTTTTTTGGGAAATTTCTGTGGTTCCGGGCGTAGGACATAGTGGACGGCGCATGGCTGATCCGGCTGCAGATTTATTATTTGGTGGTTCGGATTAATATAAGCCTACCAGTTGTTCGCTGGATGTCGTGGCGATATGGTAACACTCGTTTTTTATTCAGAATCTGTGGAGAAACCCAGAGATATGCCTACTCTTGTAATACAAAATGATCATATCATCCGAGCCTTGAGCGTTATACTAGACCCAGATTGTGACGCTGAAAGAATTATTGCATTTGCCGATTATTATTCAGTAGATATGCCAGAATTCCCAGAATGGTGTGAGCACATTCGAAAAAAATATCCTGCTGTTGCCCCATCGCGTGTAATTTTAACCAATAGCCAGGAAGAGTTTCAACAGGCCTTGCAGGATGCAGATGCAGTTGTTGTAGAAGATTTTATAGTTGGGGTGGAAGAACTTTCCTTGGCTCCTAACCTAAAATTTATTCAAAATTTTCGCACTGATATGAGGAATATTGATGAGGCTGCATGTTCTGCAAAAAATATTCCAGCATTACCGTTTCATCGTACCGTAAATGTTGCTGTCGGTGAACATGCTTTTTCACTAATGATGGCTTTGGCAAAAAAAACGGTGGAAACCAATAAACTTTTAACAATTGAGTCGCTTAAGGCGGAAGGCTGGCCGGCTAGAGAATATGATCGTCGTCATACAGCTAATTCTAACTGGGCGCGTATTTCAGGTGTGAAAAACATGTTTGGCTCAACCTTGGGAATTGTAGGGTTAGGGTCGGTTGGAAGATACGTAGCAAACTGGGCTAATGCATTTGATATGGAGGTTATTTACACGCAGCGAAATCAATTGGCATCGGATCTTGAAACTCAATTTAAGGCTCGATTTGTTACGCTTGATGAGTTATTTCAGACATCTGATTTTGTCAGTATTCATGTACCTTTGAATGACAGCACTAAAGGTCTTATTGGCTCGCAGCAGTTAGAAAGTGCAAAACCGGGTATTATTATCGTAAATATTGCCCGTGCGGATATTATACAGAAAGAAGCATTACTTGCCGCCCTCGAGACAGGCAGGGTCGGCGGAGTAGGCATGGATGTTCATTACAAGGAACCGGGGGACGCGGATGATCCGTTTCTCCCCTACAAAAAAGTAGTTATGAGCCCTCATATTGCAATTGGCTCGCGTATTAACGGGGCGGTAGATATGGAATCAATGATTAAGAACATTTCGGAGGGCATAGATCTAAAATGACATATCATTTTGCAAATTCCGCAGATCGCCGAACGGTGCCCATTATTCCGATAGAAACTGATGTATTCAATGCCTGGCGCAAGAAACAGGATTCTGCCATGCGTCTTTGGGTAAAAAGCACTGGCTTTAAAGCTAAGCCCGGTTCAATGAGCCTTGTAGGTAGAAACGATGGGTCATTAGCGAAAATACTATTGGGGCTGGAAAGTCACGAGGCTTTGTGGAGCTATGCTTCCTTGCCCATGAGACTTCCTGCGGGCAAATACCGAATTGATGCTCGAATGGACCGGGCTGGTGCAACTGCCGCGGCAATAGGTTGGGCGCTTGGGTGTTATAAGTTTACAAAGTATAAAAGTAATAGCAGACCAATCAAAATGCCAACTCTCGTATGGCCAAAAGACTGCGATAGAAAAATGGTCATTCGAACAGCGGATGCGACCGCCTTGGTGCGCGATTTAATTAACATTCCTCCAGAAGATATGGGGCCGCCGGAACTGTCATCCGCGGCGCGCAAACTCGCTAAAGGACATGGTGCTAAAATTAGCATTTTGATTGGCAATACTCTTTTGAAAAAAAACTACCCAACTATACATATGGTAGGCCGGGCAGCCGAGAAAGCTCCACGTCTAATTGATATGACTTGGGGAAGACCGAACGCACCTAAGGTAACACTAGTAGGCAAGGGTGTATGTTTTGATACGGGGGGCTTGGATCTCAAAAGTGCTGCCGGCATGTTACGCATGAAAAAAGATATGGGAGGTGCAGCGCATGTTCTGGGGCTTGCCCATATGATTATGGATGCAAATCTTAATGTTCGCTTGCGTGTATTGATAGGCGCTGTTGAAAACTCTGTTTCTGGTAATGCTTATCGACCTTCCGATGTTATTCGGACACGCAAAGGGATTACAGTGGAGGTTGGAAATACTGACGCAGAGGGTAGACTGGTAATGTGTGATGCGATCGCAGAGGCAGACCGAGAAAATCCAGCTTTGATTGCCGATTTTTCTACACTTACAGGTGCAGCCCGAGTAGCCGTGGGCACTGATATTTCGGCAATGTTTTGTAATGACGATAGCATTGCTAAAGATATTTATGAAGCAGGAGAGGATTTAGAAGATCCTATTTGGCGCTTGCCTTTATATTCAAATTACCGACACCTTTTAAATAGTAAGGTTGCTGATATTAATAATGTGTCAGAAGGAGGCTTTGCGGGGGCAATAACTGCAGCACTATTTTTGGAAGAATTTGTTTCTAAAAACACCAAATGGGTTCATTTTGATATTATGGCTTGGAATAGAACCGCCCGGCCCGGGAGGCCAGTCGGTGGTGAGGCGATGGGGATGCGTGCAATTTATCAAGTCCTGGAGGATCGTTTTAAGGTCAGTTGATTTTTACTATGCTGGGGCACGAATATAACGCTAAATCGTCTCTATTGTCTCAATTTCAAATGCAGCTTTTATAAGCGCTTTTGTATAATTTTCTAATGGCTCTATGAAAATTTTTTCTGCTGTTCCTTGCTCTATAATTTTCCCTTCTTTCATTACTATTACCTGGTCTGCGAGAGCTTTTACTACCTTTAGGTCGTGGCTGATAAACAAATAAGAAATTTTATGTTTTTTCTGGAGTTCCCGCAATAAATCTACAATTTGACTCTGCACTGACATATCAAGGGCCGATGTGGGCTCATCAAGAACAATGAGACGCGGTTTTAATACCAATGCCCTTGCAATTGCAATCCGCTGTCTTTGACCACCAGAAAATTCGTGTGGATAACGGTTTTGGATTTGGGGATCTAGTCCAACCTCCATTAAAGTTGCGTCGATTAACTGACTTCTTTCCTCAAATATGATATCGGGTAAATTTATCTTCATCCCTTCTTCGATAATTTGCCTTACCGACATACGAGGGCTTAGGGAACTATAGGGGTCTTGGAAAACAATTTGCATATTTTTGCGGAGTGAACGCATTTGTTTCCAATTTTTACTTTGGAGTTTTTCACCTAAAAAGATAATTCTTCCCCTACTTTTTTCTAAGCGAAGTAAACCTAACGCTAGGGTTGTCTTGCCCGAACCACTCTCTCCGACAATACCCAAAGTGTGTGCTTGGCGTAATTGAAGTGAAACCCCATCTACCGCTTTTATGTAACCTTTCGTTCGACGAAATATGCCTCTCCTTATCGGGAACCAAATCTTAAGATCTTTAGATTCTAAAATAACGGGAGAATTTGTACTCGCTATATTTGGATTCCCTTTAGGTTCGGCTAATAGAAGTTTTTGAGTGTAGGCATGTTTAGGATTATCAAATATATCTGAAGTTTTACCATGTTCGACGATGGTTCCTTCGGTCATTACGTAAACACGATCGGCTATCTTCCTTACCACACCCAAATCATGGGTAATGAGTAACATGGCCATTTTGCGGTTTTGTTGCAGGTTCTTTAAAAGTTTAAGTATTTGAGCCTGTATGGTCACATCTAGGGCTGTTGTTGGTTCATCTGCGATCAACAAGTCCGGGTCATTGGCGAGTGCCATCGCTATCATCACGCGTTGTCGTTGTCCTCCCGATAGTTGATGTGCATAAGACTGCAAACGATTTTCTGCATTATTAAGCCCAACCTGATTCAAGAGCGCTAATACTTTTTTACGGGCTGTTTTTTTATCGAGTTTTTTATGAATAAATAAAGTTTCCGAAATCTGTTTTTCCAGCGTGTGCAAGGGGTTCAATGAAGTCATAGGTTCCTGGAAGATCATTCCAATTTGGTTTCCCCTGACGTTTTGTAGTATTGGATCTTTAGCTGCCATTAACTCTTGACCCTTAAACTTTATGCTGCCATCCCAATGGTTATCTTTGGAATAGGATAAAAGTTGCAAAACTGATAATGCTGTTACAGTTTTTCCTGAACCACTTTCCCCCACTAACGCAACTATTTCTCCTCTCCCGATTTTAAGGTTTACCCCGCATACTGCCTTGACCTTGCGATGGCTCCGCCCAAACGAGATAGAAAGATCAGTTATTTCAAGTATTTGAGAGGAAATATTCTTAGGTTTATTCATTTTTATAGAGTCTTTCTAGGGTCAAAGGCATCTCGAATAGCTTCGCCAATGAAAACTAGTAGACTTAACATGCCAGCTAAAACTAGAAACGCTGTTACGCCCAACCATGGAGCCTGAAGGTTAGTTTTACCTTGCGCAAGCAACTCGCCTAAAGAGGGTGACCCTGGAGGTAATCCAAACCCCAAAAAATCCAGCGAGGTGAGGGCTGTTATCGAACCAATAAGTACAAAAGGTAAAAATGTAAGCGCTGCGGTCATGGCATTAGGAAGGATGTGACGACTGATAATGTTAATGTTGCCCACCCCTAAAGCGCGGGCAGCACGAACATAATCAAAATTTCTGGTGCGAAGGAATTCAGCACGAACAACCCCTTCGAGTGCCATCCATTCAAATAGAAGCAGAAGACCAATGAGTAACCAGAAGCTTGGCTGGAAAACACTCGCTAAAATGATCAGTAGAAATAAACGCGGAAGGCCGGACCAAACTTCAATAAATCTCTGAAATAAAAGATCAGTCCAACCACCAAAATAACCTTGAACCGCACCTGCACCGATACCAATTATTGAAGATAAAATTGTAAGAATTAAACCAAAAAGGATAGAAATTCTAAAGCCATAGATAACTCGTGCTAAAACATCGCGGGCTTGGTCGTCTGTTCCTAATAGGTTTTCCAGTGTCGGTGGGGAAGGCGCGGGTTGGTTTAAATTTAAGTTTACGGTGTCATGGCTGTACCGAATTAATGGCCAATAAATTCGGCCCTTTTTCTCCTTAATCAGATCTTGTACCTCCTTTTCTCTATATTCTGCTTCTGTCTCAAAAACTCCACCAAAAACTGTTTCTGGATATATTTTCATAATGGGAAAATAATACGAGCCCTGATATTCAACCATTAGTGGTTTGTCGTTTGCTATCAATTCCGCGAATATACTCAATGTGAAAAGGGTAATGAAAATCCAGAAAGACCAATAGCCCCGTCGATTAGCTTTGAATGTCTGAATNCTTCTTACTGTTAAGGGGGCGACTGTAATTCCAAAAAAAGTGGACAATTGTTTTTCAATTTTTTTCTGAACTTTAAATGACATTATATCTTCAGACATCCCNAGCCTCAAAATCGATGCGCGGATCAATTAACATGTATGTTAGGTCTCCAATCAGCTTCATAACTAAACCGAGTAACGTGAAGAAAAATAAAGATGCAAACATGATGGGGTAATCCCGCTTAATAACGGCTTCGAACCCCAGCAAACCAAGACCGTCCAGAGAGAAGATTATTTCGATTAACAATGCACCTGTGAAAAGAATACTAACAAAGGCACTAGGAAAACCGGCAATAACAATCAACATAGCGTTACGAAAGACATGTCTGTATAGAATTCGATTTTCGGCCAAACCTTTTGCGCGGGCAGTCATTACGTATTGTTGGTTTATCTGATCTAGAAAGGAGTTCTTAGTTAAAAAGGTAAGAGCCGCAAATCCACCAATAACAAGCGCGGTAATGGGTAATACCATGTGCCAGAGATAATCCAAAATACGCATGGGCCAGCTTAAAGTAGCCCAATTTTCCGAAACGAGGCCGCGTAAGGGGAACCAATCAAAGTAACTTCCACCGGCAAACAAAACAACTAACATAACGGCAAACAAGAATCCTGGAATAGCATTGCCAATAATTATGACTGCACTAGTCCAAATATCGAAGGAACTACCGTCTTTGACGGCTTTTCGAATCCCAAGAGGGATTGATATTAAGTAAACTATGAGTGTAGTCCAAATTCCAAGAGATATTGATACAGGGAGTTTTGAAAGCACAAGGTCAATAACAGTTTCATCTCGGAAATAGCTCGTGCCGAAATCAAATCGGATATAATTCCACATCATATGGAAAAATCGTTCGTGTATAGGTTTGTCAAATCCAAACTGTTTTTCTAACTGTTTTATGAACTCAGGGTCTAATCCCTGAGCTCCCCGGTATGTGTTGTTTCCCGTGCTAGGGGAATTTGATAGGTTTCCTGCAGAGGAGGCAGAGTTTCTCCCTGTTTCTGTTCCTCCTGTTCCCCCAATACGGGCGGTAGCACCAACATTAGCGCCTGTTAGCTGAGCAATAATTTGTTCGACTGGCCCGCCAGGCGCAAATTGAATTATTGCAAAATTTATTACCATTATCCCTATAAGGGTGGGAACTATGAGTAATAAACGGCGTGTAATGTAAGCAAGCATTTATTTATCAGGCAATCATTTTAATGTAGCAGGTTTTTTCGCGAATTAATTAATGCGTCCTTTTGCTTGTTGTACCACCATGTATCAATCACACCGAGTGAAAATTTAGGTTTTAGTTTAGGTCGACTAAATTTGTTCCAAAAGGCGATATTATGGACCCCCTTATACCACTGTGGAACCATAAAGCGGTTCCACATTAATACCCTGTCTAGAGCGTGTACCGAGGTAAGTAAATCGGAGCGAGATTTAGCAGTAATTACTTTAGTAATAAGATAGTCGACAGCCGAATTCTTTATACCTCCCAAGTTTCTTGAGCCAGCTACGTCAGCCATGTTAGAACCAAAGTATGTTTTAAGTTCTAATCCTGGAGTATTGG
Organism: Rhodospirillaceae bacterium; assembly: GCA_002712335.1. The sequence continues at coordinate 12,006 of PATI01000007.1, forward strand.
TTTGGACGTAACGCTGAATTATGACGTCAAAATCAAATTGTTGCATTCGGTGTTGGAAGTTAGCGACATCAACAATTCTAATCATGGATTTTATACCAAGTCTTTTTAGACTTCGGATATATGGATTAATGACTCTCTGAAAAGAATTTTCGTAAAGCAAAAATTCGATAGTCAGTGGGTTACCTTTTTTGTCTATAAGTTTATTTTCAACAATTCGCCAACCGGCCTTGTAAAGTAACTTGCGAGCTTTGCGCAAATTTTCTCGATTACGACCCGACCCATCTGTTTTTGGAGACATGTAAGCTTTGGTATAAACCTCTTTTGGGATTTGGTGACGAACATTTTCAAGTATTTTTATTTCTTGATTGGTTGGCATTTTACTGGCTGCAAGGGCACTGTTAGCAAACATACTGTTAGTTCGTTCGTAAAGACCATGGAATAGGGTTTTGTTTGTCCACTCAAANTCGAATGCAAGGTCCAATGCTGCACGCACGCGTCGGTCTTTAAATTTGTGACGCCGCATATTAAAAAAAAATCCTTGTACACCGGAGGGAGTAAAATCGGGTAAAGTCATTTTCAAAACTCGACGGTCTTTAATTTGTTGTTTTTGATCATACTGCGTGGCCCAAGTACGCGATGTGAATTCTTCTCGAAAATCATAAGCGTTTGAGAAAAATGCTTGAAAGGCAATGTCGCGGTCGCGGTAATAATCGATGCGTATTTTTTCAAAGTTATAGCGCCCAAGCATGACAGGGAGATTCTGTGACCAATGATTTTTTATTCTTCGATAGGTAATTGATTTTCCGGGTACAATCTTATCAACTTTATATGGCCCTGCACCGGGAGGCGGTTGCAAGGTAGTTTTGGCAAAGTTAATCTTTCGATAGTAATTTTTAGGAAGGACCGGCAAAGCAGCAATTTGCAGTGGGAGATTCCGGTTGGCGGAAGTTCGTAATTTATACTTTACCCTGAATTTTCCGACTGCTTTTGCGCTGGCTACGTCTGCTAGGATAAAGCGATATTGTGGGTGCCCACTGCGGATAAGTGTTTTAAACGTAAAAACAGCGTCTTCAGCCGTAATAGGGGTGCCGTCACTAAATTTCGCAGTTTTGCGTATATAAAATGTTATATTTCGGCGATCTACCGAAATTGAAACGCCCTCGGCAATGAGTCCATATAAAGCATCCGGCTCATCCATGGCTCTTTCCATGAGGGAGCCGTGGATTAAACTGATGTTGTTTGCGGGAACTCCTTTTAAAATATATGGGTTTACACTATCAAAAGAGTCTAGGCCCCATAAGCGCAGAGTACCACCGCGAGGAGCACGAGGGTTAACATAGTCAAAGTGTTTAAAATGGGGTTTGTACTTAAGATCCCCAAATGCTGAAAGGCCGTGGCTTTTTGTGAGTTTGCCGTTTGCCTGTGCTGTAAAACTTATAAGAAATGCGATAGTGATATTAGCTAAAAATAAAGTTTTCATTTATCCTCGGAAATCTTGGATAGAGGCTGTAACGTTGATTGTTTCTTTTTGTCAAACCACCAGGAAAAAAAACCTATCCCAAAGGCAGGCTTTTTCTCGGGTTGCCCAAATTTATCCCACCAAGCTATACGGTCGGAGCGAATGTGCCATTGCGGAATAACGAAATGATTCCATTGGAGAACCCTGTCTAGAGCTCTGGACGCTATTAGAAGCGCTGGCCGATTTTTTGACGATATTAATTTTTCAACAAGGAAATCTATAGNAGGATCATTTATACCTATGAGATTTCGACTCCCAATCTTTTCTGCCGATGAACTATGCCAATAATTACGTTGTTCATTTCCAGGAGAGAGAGATTGTGAGAAAGTTGAGACAATTATATCAAAGTCGAAATTGCGCACTCTATTCTGATATTGTGCTGGGTCGACTGTCCGAATTTTGCTTTTGATTCCAAGTCTTCTAAGGTTACGAATAAAGGGTGATACTATTCGTTCAAAGGCGGGACTAACCAATAAAAATTCAATTTCCATTTTCTTGCTAGATTTAATATTCACCAAATTATTATTTTTGATTTTCCATCCAGCGGATTTTAATAATTTTGCAGCCTTACGAAGNTTTTGACGATTATTCCCTGAACCACTGCTTTTTGCGGGCTTGTATATTTTTGTATAAACCTCCTTTGGTATTTTTCCAACTAATGGCTTCAAAATTTTCAATTCTTCGACTGATGGTAGTTGAATGGCTGCAAGAGCAGAATTTTCGAAATAACTAGACGTTCGTGTGTATTGGCCATAAAAAAGTTGNCGGTTTGACCATTCAAAATCAAAAGCATAGTTCAGTGCTTTTCGAACTAGGTAATTCTTAAATTTATTTTTTCGGATATTAAAAACGAATGCTTGCATTCCAACAGGTCTCGCATGTTTTAAAGCTGAAATTTTTACATCACCACGTTCGCGTGCTGGAAATTGATAGCCTGTTGCCCAATCTTTAGATGAATTCTCGTACCTAAAGTCGTATAAGCCTGCTTTAAATGCTTCTAGGGCAACAGCCTGATCTCGATAATAGTCATATCTGATAATATCAAAATTATTTTGACCCACTCGAAGTGGCACCTTCTGACCCCAGTAGTTCTTAACCCGCTCATAAACGATAAATCTTCCTGGTTCAAAAGACTTAATTTTATACGGCCCGCTCCCTANTGGCGGTTTAAGTGTGGTTTTAGAAAAATCATTTTTGGTCCACCAATTTTTAGACAANACTGGTAATTGTCCGATAATNTGCGGCAGTTCACGATTTGGAGGCCCAGAGAAGCTAAATTTTACGCGATGCGTTGTTAAAGCCTCGGCTTTAGAGACGTTTGCGTAATAATAACGAAAAAATGGCTGGCCTTTAGTCTTCAGGGTTTCGTAACTAAATACGACGTCGTGAGCGGTTATTGGTGTTCCATCATGGAATCTAGAACCTTTTCGCAAAGTATAAATTACATATGACAAGTCATCGGGCACCTCCACTGACTTCGCTATAAGGCCATATTCACTCAACGTATCATCNGCTGGAGACATCATTAATGTTTCGAATAAGAGGTTTGTGCCGGTCGCTGGATTGCCCTTAATAATATAAGGGTTAAAGCTATCAAAACTACCTATAGCGTATAAATTAACGGTTCCACCCTTCGGCGCGTTCGGGTTGACATAATCGAGATATTTGAAGCTGGTTCCATACTTTGGTTTAGCACCTAGTGTGAGGGCGTGACGTGGTTCGAGGGTATCTGCATTTGTATAAGAAAAATTAAGGCNATGAGTTAAAAAACCTGTCACTACGAACGCGATCAGAATTTTATTCATGCTTTTTACCTATCCCGTTAACACTGCTTTTACTTGGGGTATCAATTCAGAATTACCTGCGGCAATAATTCGGCCATCCGACCTAATATTGAGCTCGTTACCTTGCCAGTCTGTGATTGATCCTCCGGCACCCATGATTATTGGAACTAGTGCACAGAAATCATATGGCTTTAGGTCTGCTTCAACGATTAAATCAATAAGTCCATTTGCCAATAAACCGTATGAGTAACAATCTCCGCCATAGATTGTCATTGAAACATTTCCGGATAGTTCTAGGAAATTTAATTTCTCCTTCTGATTGAACATGTCCGGAGATGTAGCGCTTAAAGTAGCATTTTCAATATTTGAACAATTGCGTGTAGAAACCTCGGTATTATTAAACCTTGTCTTAAAACCGCTCATTCCTTGCCAACGCTCATTCAGAATCGGTTGATCAATAATCCCCAGTATGGGCTTTCCATGACAAACGAGAGAGATAAGGGTTCCAAAGATAGGCCTGCCAGCGAGATAAGATTTTGTCCCATCGATTGGGTCTATAACCCAAAGAAATTCGGCATCCTGCTTGTCCACACCCTGTTCTTCTCCCCAAACCCCATGATCAGGATAAGTTTCCGAGATCAATTGACGAATCCTTTTTTCTACTTCCTGATCCGCAATACTTACGGGTGTTTGATCCAGTTTCTGAGTAACAGATATAGGTTTTCGAAAATAGTCTCTAAGTATTACACCTGAGGCATCTGCAAGTTTATTAGCAAATTCAATAAAATCTGTGGGACACGAATTTGACATTGATGCCAGCCTTATCGCAATTTAAACTCAAAGATCGCTACTGAGCAGCCATATCTGGCAATACTAGTTAAATAGCTTCCTAAAACAAAACATATCAATCGAGAATTTACCTGTCAGCAGTAAAGGTATCGTCATTTATTTACAATGTTCAAGGTAATGGCTTTGGCGTATCACTAAGGGAACGAAGAAAAACAATTAAATTGGCGCGGTCAGAGGCCTTTTTAAGACCAACGTAGGCCATTTTTGTACCCTTTATATACTTTCTAGGTTTGAGGAGAAAGGCATTGAGCTCCTCATAACCCCATTTTTTCTTCATTGCTTTTATAGCTGATGAATATTTATAGTTTTCAAGGCCACCCATTTCGCGATCTAGAATTTTCCAAAGTGCTGGACCAATTTTGTTTTTGCCCCCTTTATTAAAGGTATGGCAGCTGCCGCATTGGTTTGCGGTTTTTCTTCCTTTTTTTATGTCGGCACTAGCTAGCATTGGCCCAATTGGATCCAGTTTTTTTTCCACTTTTTTTGTAATTAAAGTTGGTGTTTCTGCAACAATTGTAGCGCCTGCATGATCTTTCGGCTTTACTAGCACATCACCGATCATTCCAATTACTACTACAACCAATACCACAGCTAAAACAGCGCCGACAATTTTATTAATTTCAAAAGAAGACATTTAACATACTCAGTTTGTCACAAAACTAATTTTANCATAGAAATTTTATCAGAAACTATAGTTCTTGCTCCANTTGGTTGATAATTCTTTTAAAACGTACCACTTGGCGACGTGGCATGTTGCCGCATATTATCTTTAAACTGGAATTAAACAAGAAGTACTAACATTGAGCTATAATGAAAGGTGATTTTTTTTGAATCCTGTTATTATTATTCCTACGCGTTTATCTTCAACACGTCTTCCAAACAAGCCACTAGCAATGATTGCCGGTCAGCCAATGATTCTTCACGTTCTCAGACGTGCTGAAAAAAGTGGTATTGGACCAGTAATTGTTGCTTCCGGTGATAGGAAGATTGCAGATTTAATAAATCAAGCTGGCGGCACTGCTGTTATGACGGATCCTAATTTACCCAGTGGCTCTGATAGAGTATTTGAAGCTTTGGAAAAGTTCGATCCTACTAGCCGCTTCGATGTGATAATAAATTTACAAGGTGACCTTCCAACAATTGACCCCAATATCATTCAAGCTGCATTAAAGTCCCTTAATAATTCATTGGTGGATATAGGAACTCTTGCGACTGAAATTAAAGATAATGTTGAGAAAGAAGATCCCAATATTGTAAAGGTCGCGGTATCGTTCCCTTCAGGACAGGCAATAGGGAGGGCAATTTACTTCAGCCGAGCTATTGTACCTGCGGGTGAGGGAAGCCATTATCATCATATCGGTATTTATGCCTACCGGCGTGAAGCCTTAAAAAACTTTGTAGCCTTGCCCGAGAGTTCCTTGGAGAAGAGAGAAAAATTGGAGCAGTTAAGGGCATTGGAAGCGGGTATGCGTATAGATGTTTCTCTCGTTGACACTTTTCCCGACGGTGTCGATACTCCCGCTGATTTGGAACGTGTTCGAAGAAAACTGGAATTATAAGTTATGGCGAGTGCAGCAAAACCTAACAATACAGTAGTTTTTCAGGGATTACCCGGTGCTTATTCTCACCTTGCTTGTTGTGAGGNTTTCCCGGATATGCATGCCCTTCCAGCACAAACATTTGAAGACATGTTTGCTGCCGTCAGAAAAAAGAAAGCTAAATTAGCTATGACGCCCATAGAGAATTCGGTAGCAGGCCGTGTGGCAGACATACATCGTTTGCTGCCCGATTCCGGTCTATTTATTGTTAGGGAGTACTTTATGCGGGTTAATCATCACTTGCTTGCACCAAAAGGGGCAAAAATNAAATCGCTTCGACTTGTCCGCAGTCACGTCCATGCTCTAGCACAGTGTCGGGATATGATCCGCAAGTTAGGCGTTGAAGCAATTGTACATGCGGATACGGCAGGCGCTGCAAAGGAGCTTGCCGAGCGTGGCGACATTCAGGAGGCCGCGATCGCATCCAAATTAGCGGGAGAAATTTATGGCTTAAAATCCCTGAAGGCTAATATTGAAGATGCTGACCATAATACTACAAGATTTGTGGTTTTGGCTCGTAGGCCTGAAAAACAACCTAAGAATTCAGGAAAATTGGTAACTAGCTTCGTATTTCGAGTTAGAAATGTTCCAGCGGCTCTCTTTAAATCCCTAGGTGGCTTTGCGACCAATGGTGTTAATATCACTAAGCTAGAGAGCTACATGGTGGATGGGACCTTTAATGCGACACAATTTTTTGCTGATGTTGAAGGGCATCCAGAGGATACANACCTGAGACTAGCCCTAGAAGAGTTGAAATTTTTCTCAGATGAGATACGAATTTTGGGCACTTATCCGGCTGCGACCTATCGACAACAAGGCTAGGTTGATTAATTAGCCTTCGGTTTCCAGGGCCCATTCAGAAATTAAGCGCCTTGCAATTGAAACCGAATGGGGTTTTTTTCTATAGGCTATAGCTTCATCAATAAGTTCGTCCCGCGTAAACCATCTTGCCTCCGCAAGTTCATCATCGGTTATATGTATCTCATCACTAAGTGCTTCTGCAAAAAANCCCAACATCAGATTGGANGGATATGGCCAAGGCTGAGAGGAGTGATACCTGATATTTTTGATTGGTATGCCAACCTCTTCCATCACTTCCCTTTCTACGGCCCCCTCTATTGTCTCCCCTGGTTCTACAAAACCGGCAAGNATGGAAAAGCGGTCATTTGGCCAATCTTTTTTGCGCCCTAAAATTATTTTATCACCTGAACTAACCAACATAATTACGGCCATATCTGTTCGCGGGAAATGTTGGGCATTGCAATCTATATTGGTGCATTGACGCATATGACCACCATCCTTCGGGACGGTTGGACTGCCACAACGGTTACAAAATTGATGAGTTTTATGCCATTGAGCTATAGCCCTAGAATATGCGAGAAGGCCACCATCTTTTCGGGGTAGGTCAAGACTTATATCCCTTATATCAGTGAAATCACCAATTGCTTGAAGTTCGGGTATTGCTTGAGGGTCATCTATAAATGAAATATCTACAGAAAAATATGGAGTTCCATTGCGGTAGCCCAGAAAGACTAGATGCGGTTTTTGTTCCAAAATTTTGGTAATTTCATTGATTGTAAGTTGCCCGANCTGAGGCTTTGCGGATTTATGGCTTATGAGATTTTGCGTTCGCCAAACAGGCAATACGATAGCATTCTGCTTTTCTTCTTGTTCTGAAAGCCATACCGAATCGCTACGTCGCTCCGCCATGCGATTCAGGCCTGTTTCTGCGTAAAAATTTGGTGATTTCATGAATGTAACCTTGCACAGCGGACGTATTGACGCAATGTGGTATCAAAATTGTTTAGGAACTTGGGAAGAATGTAAAAATCCTGATATAATACATATGGGAGGTTGGCAATGGACAGGATCCTCGCCAACCCGGTCAGGTCCGGAAGGAAGCAGCCGTAACGAGTGTTTCTTGGGTCATTAGTCCAGCCTCCCACTATTGCGTAAGAGTTTGAGTTCTTACATTTGGACGTACGTTAATTGGGGGCTAGTAATATTGGCAGCTGAAGAAGATACGCCGTTTAAACCATACAGGGTGCTCGCTCGTAAATACCGCCCTAAAACTTTCTCGCAACTGGTTGGTCAAGATGCGATGGTGAGGACTGTCACAAATGCTATTCAATCAGATAGGCTTCCCCACGCTTTTATTTTAACCGGTGTTCGTGGCGTAGGAAAAACAAGCACTGCACGAATTATTGCAAGAGCGTTAAATTGTGTTGGCCCAGATGGAAATAGTGGTCCTACATCTGACCCTTGTGGGATTTGTCCGCATTGTAAAGCAATTACAAATGATCGACATGTGGATGTCGTTGAAATGGACGCCGCTAGCCGCACCGGGGTAAATGATATTAGAGAACTGATAGAGGGTGTCAGGTATCGGCCAATTGATGCGCGATTTAAGATCTATATCATAGACGAGGTACACATGTTGTCTTCTAGTGCTTTTAATGCCCTTTTGAAGACATTAGAAGAGCCTCCAGAGCATGTTAAGTTCATATTCGCTACGACGGAGACAAGAAAGGTACCTGTGACCGTTTTGTCACGTTGTCAAAGATTTGATTTGAGACGGGTAGAAGTTAAAACGTTAACTGATCATTTCAATTCGGTTGCACAGAAAGAAGACGTCAAGATTTCGCGGAGAGCAATTGAGTTAATCGCTAATGCAGCGGATGGTTCTGTAAGAGATGGTTTGTCATTGTTGGATCAAGCGATTGCCTACGCAGGCGAACAGGGTAGCGTTGCAGAAGAGGCAGTCCAAGAAATGTTGGGTCTTGCCGATGTGGGAATGATTTATGATCTCTTCAAGGCGGTTGTAGGGGGAGCAATAGAAGAGGCATTAGATATCTATAATAACTTATATAACGCCGGTGCTGATCCAATCGTAGTTCTGAGAGATTTATTGAAGCTTACGCACTGGCTTACTCGGATTAAACTGTCTTCAAAAATTGCTAATGAATTAGTTGTTTCTCAGTTAGATCGTGAGAGGGGGGTCGAACTGGCCGGGCGCATGACAATCCCTANACTGGGTCGNATTTGGCAATTTCTTTTAAAGGGCCTTGATGAAGTCAAGGGCCTATCCAATTCGTCTNAAGCTGTAGAAATGATTCTAATCAGNCTTGCTTATTTGGCTGATTTACCCACTCCTAGCGATGTTATTCGAAAGCTAGAAGATAATGTAGGACTAACATCCACTGATAATGCACAAAAACAAATAATAGAGAAGCGAGGATTGGATGGTAATTCTTCGCAAAATATTGATTTGATTAGTGAAACAGGTGCTTTGAAAATGACAAACATCAGGCCCAATGGTTTGATTGCGGAACACATTGAAGAACCAAAACTGGTTAAACCGGATGAAGCGCCAGGATCAGAGTTTCAAGTTGGAGCCCCATCTATGCCGATGGCAGATGATAGCTTCAAAAGTGTTGTGTCCATGTTTGAAGAGAAAAAAGAAGCGGTTTTGCACTCGGTTTTATTAAATCAAGTTCACTTGGTTCGTTTTGAAGCTGGCCATATAGCTATCAGGACAGAGGAGGAGGCTCCCCCTGACCTTGCACCTCGGTTGAGCGGACTTCTTACAGAATGGACGGGTAAGCAGTGGCTTGTGAGTTTGTCAGATGAAGAAGGAGAGCTGACCCTGCATGAACAGAATTTGAGAATAAAGGAGGCGGCATTAGACAAAGCGAGGAAACATCCTCTCGTTCAGGCCGTAATTGAGACGTTTCCAGGTGCAAAAGTCGAGGCTGTGGTCAAACACCCGACAAGTGAACTTTTAGACGATAATATTAAAGAATCAGAAAATTAAAAAACTATGAAGGTAACACCATGAAAAACCTTGGCCAAATGATGAAACAGGCTCAAGAAGTCCAAACCAAAATGCAGGAAATGCAAGAAAAGCTGGTGGAAATAAAAATTACAGGCTCTTCAGGTGCAGGTATGGTGACTGTAACACTTAATGGAAAAGCTGAGATGATTAGCTTGCATATAGACCCCTCCTTATTCAATTCCAGTGATGCGGAGATTGTTGAAGATCTTATCGTCGCTGCTTTTTCTGATGCTAAAGCAAAGGTTGAGGAGCGGGTGTCAAAGGAGATGTCCCAAATTACAGGGGGGCTTAACTTGCCTCCGGGTTTCAATTTGCCGATTTAAATTATTAATCAGTTGCTTTATCAGGATACACTATAATGGCGGTTGGCGGTATTGATGATCTTGTTAAGTTAATTTCACGTCTTCCGGGTTTAGGTCCGAGATCGGCAAGGAGGGCTGTTCTATTTCTCATTAAGCGCAGAGAAAGTTTAATGGTTCCTTTGGCTAACTCACTAAGGAGTACTGCCGAAGGGATTAAAACCTGCACTATATGTTCAAATATTGACGTTCTCGACCCTTGTTATATTTGTAGAGATACTAGGCGGGATGTTTCCATTATTTGTGTGGTGGAAGATGTTTCCGACCTTTGGGCACTTGAGAGAACATCTTCATATCGGGGTCTATATCATGTATTGGGTGGAACATTATCAGCATTAGACGGGGTTGGCCCTGAAGATTTATCAATTTCAGGATTGGTTAATCGTGCAAGTTCTGCAGAGGTGAAAGAAGTTATTCTTGCCACATCTGCGACCGTTGATGGGCAGACCACTGCCCATTATATAGCAGAGCGCTTAAATAATAGTGACGTTAAAGTCTCTGGGCTTGCGCATGGTGTGCCAGTTGGAGGGGAATTAGATTATCTTGACGATGGCACAATTTCCGCAGCTTTGAAGGCTCGAAGAGTTATTTAGTCATATTAGTTTTCGATTGAACCAAGAAATAATATCACTCCTGTAATTCATGCACGAGGGGAATGCTGCCCCCTTTTCTTCGTTCATGGTCTTCGGTTAAGGATCTATTTTCTCCAAATTCTAACTCAGTTATGCGTTCTCCGCCTTTAGAGACCTTTTCTGCTGAAGTGCGAATAGCCTTTAAGTCTTTCTCAGCTTGACCAAAATGTTTTTCTAAGTTGTCTACGCGTTGATCCAGCCGGGCTACGTCCTTAAGCATTTTTGTGACTTCTTGTTGGATAAGACCAGCTTGCTCCTGCATTTTTGCATCTTTTAAGATTGCTCGAACGGTATTTAGTGTCGCCATTAGAGTTGTTGGAGAGACAATCCAAACTTTCTTTGAATATGACATTTCTACTGTCTTGGTAAAGTTCGCATGTAGCTCAGCATATACAGCTTCAGATGGTAAAAACATAAGGGCAGACTCCGCGGTTTCCCCGGGAAGTATATAGCGATCTGCTATATCGTTTACATGTTTGCCAACATCTAAAATAAACTTTCGACCCGCAATAGTTCTGCTCGTTTCTTCTCTTGCCTCGATAAGTGCACGATAGCTTTCCAATGGAAATTTTGCATCTATCACAATGGAACCTGGAGGGTTTGGCAGATGAATTAGGCAATCCGCACGTCTGCTGTTACTGAGTGTAAATTGAAATTCAAATGATGAAGGAGGCAGAGCGCTTTTTACCAAGTCCTGCAGTTGTATTTCACCAAAGGCACCGCGAGCCTGTTTGTTTGATAAAATATCATGCAGACCAACGACCTGACTTGATAACTCGGTAATATTTTTCTGTGCAGCATCAATTACGGCTAAACGTTCTTGCAATTTTGTCATTGTCTCGCCGGTTTTAGTCGAACTTTCCTGTAGATTATCATTAACACGTTTTGTTAGAGCTGTTAGACGTTCCTCCAGAGTTTTACTTAAAGAACGTTCTTGCGCTTGCAGTCTTTCAGATAACTGGGTCTGTTGCGCTGCATTAGACTCCGCCATTTGAGCAAGGCGGCCCATTAATTCCACTTGATGGTTATGCATATTCTGAGGCCTGCGAAATATCAGAAATATTAGACAAAACAAAAGAAAACAAATCAAAACAAAAGAAAATAGCAATATTAAGTCCATATTAAAATTTACCACTTTTAGTTGGTATAAAGATATCTAAGCGGCTAATGGTACCATAGAAGGTACGAATCAACGGATTAAGGAATATTTTGTTCTGTTCTTGACCTCTTAACTGGTTCGTCATACCTAAACTTAACATTTTCTAAATAGAGATATAGTTGGCCTGATGGCGATTCTAAAAATTATAAAGGCACCGGACCCAATCCTCAAAAAGCAATGCTTACCTATTGATGAGGTTGATGATACGATTAGGCGATTGATGGATGATATGCTTGAGACAATGTATGATGCTCCTGGTATCGGTCTTGCTGCACCACAGGTTGCGATTCACAAACGAATTATAGTAGTTGATGGATCTGAAAAGAATGCTGAGAGAGAACCGCTTTTTTTGGCAAATCCTGAATTAATTCAGACGTCCAATGAGCTAACAACGTTTAACGAAGGTTGTCTCTCATTTCCAGACCAATATGCAGAAGTAGAGCGATCCAAAACGGTTAAGGTCCGATATCTTGATTACAATAATGAAATCAAGGAACTTGATGCAGATGGTTTGTTGTCTACCTGTATTCAGCATGAGATTGATCACCTCAATGGTAAACTATTTGTTGATCGAATTTCTCTCCTAAAACGAAATATTATTATCCGAAAAATGAAAAAACTCAAAAAATCGGAACATTGAAGGTAAACCGATGACTTCTAAACGTATTGTTTTTATGGGTACTCCCGAAATAGCAATCCCTTCGCTTGGAGCAATCATCGAAGCTGGTCATCAGATCATCCGTGTATATAGTCAGCCCCCTAGACGCGCTGGCCGAGGTCACCGTCTGAAAAAGTCATCTATACATCTCTTTGCATCAAAGAATGACATTGATGTTCTAACACCTAAAAATTTTGATTCCATGGAATCAAAAATGTCTTTCCATGATCTTAATCCGGACCTTGCTATTGTGATGGCTTACGGCATTATTTTGCCAAGAGAAATAATAAACTCCCCGAGGCTTGGTTGTATTAATATTCACCTGTCATTACTCCCTCGTTGGCGCGGGGCGGCTCCTATCCAGCGAGCCATTATGGCGGGTGATACCGAAACAGGCGTAAGCATCATGCAAATGGATGAGGGTTTAGATACAGGACCTATCATCAAAAAATATCGTACATCGATTAATGCCGATACTACAGCAAATAGTTTGCACGATGAACTTGCGCAGTTAGCGGCCCTTGCGATTTGTACAACCCTAAAAGAATCGGATGAAGGACAATTTCAATCAATTCCTCAATCCTCAGAAGGAGTTTCCTACGCAAAAAAAATAATGCGGGAAGAGGGTTTAATTAATTGGCAACATTCGTCTGCTGATTTAGTACGACGGATCCGTGCATTAAATCCTTGGCCCGGAACTTGGTTCGAATATGGAGGCGAACGCATCAGAATTTTATCAGCGGAGGAGGGAGGAAGATCTGGCAAGCCGGGAACGGTTTTAGATGAAACTCCGTTGATTGCGTGCGGTAAAGGCTCTCTTCGGCCTTTAGAAATGCAGAGGCCCGGAAAATCAACTACCGATGCAAAATCTTTCCTTCGTGGTTATAAACTTCCGGTGGGACAATTACTGAGCACACCAAAGGTTAATACCTAATGGTCCGCTATCGGTTAACCATCGAGTACGACGGCACCAATTACGTCGGATGGCAACGCCAAATTACGGGATCCTCTATCCAGCAGGAATTAGAGGATGCTGTTAAAGCGTTTTGCGGAGAAAACTCTTTAGTTCAGGGAGCGGGCCGCACTGATGCTGGCGTTCATGCACTGGGCCAAGTAGCTCACGTTGACATAAAACGTAAAACCGACGGTAATACTGTAAGAAATGCATTAAATGCACACCTTTGGCCTCAACCCATTTCGATATTGAAGGCGGAAGTTGTTCCCAACGACTTTCATGCACGGTTCTCAGCACAAGCACGTTCCTATGTCTACGTTATTATAAATAGACGTGCCCCAATAGCAATTCAAAGGCATCGAGCGTGGCATATTTCTAGACCTCTAAAATCAGCTTCAATGCATGAAGCAGCACAAAGGTTAATTGGAAAACATGATTTCTCGACCTTTCGTGCAAGCCATTGTCAGGCCAAATCGCCAATAAAAACATTAACCTCTATTGACGTACGTCAAGTAGGTGAAAGAATAGAAATCGTGATAAGTGCCCCATCATTTTTATACCATCAAGTCAGAAATTTTGTAGGAACCTTAAAGTTAGTCGGAGAAGGAAAATGGGATGCAGATGATGTTAGCAAGGCACTTGAGGCCTGTGATCGTCAAAAAGGTGGTCCGACGGCGCCACCCGGCGGCTTGTTTCTTACTCAAATAACTTATCCGCCAAATACCCCCTGACCAAGTAATAGCTTTGTAGCCCAACCTTCAATTAAAAGACCGATTGTCAGGTCTAATATGACAATAGCTAACGCTCCCAACCGACTTACTTCTAGGGCTAAATGTGCGATATAGGCTTGATAGATTAAAATCATAGCGATCGCTATGAAAATAAAAATTCCTGCAATACCTGGATGGAAAATGTTTAATTTAGTGCAAATGGTAATTGCGGCCATAAAAGTTATTTGAAACAATGTGGCCCAGTTATATACTATAAAATATTGGTAAAAGTTATCTTCGCGATTTATGCCACGACAGACATAAAACATAATAAATGGCATAGAGAACCATCCTAACAAATATGCTGCTATATAAATTATTACGATACTTAAAGGACCAACCAAGATCATAGAATTTGGCGTTTGAAGTATTATAATTCCGATATAAAGTGGAAAGGAAAAGATCGCCGCCCAATAAGATCGCCAAAAAGCGGGTAGGTTGTTTTCGAAATAATTTAGTCCCTGTGCGCTGAAACGGACTAATAACAAAATGCCGAAAAAAGAGTGTTTCAGTTCCCTGAAACTTATCATTGGTCAAAGAAGCTATCTAACACTCGATCATATATATCTGTTAGTTTCTCAATATCCTCTATTTGAACGCGCTCGTCGACTTTATGCATCGTTTGGCTTATGAGTCCAAATTCTGCTATCGGACAAAAATCCTTTATAAATCGAGCATCAGAAGTTCCTCCCGTTGTACTAAGTTCCGGTTTAATACCTGTTTCTTTTTCTATTGAGTTGGAAAGTATATCACTAAGTCTACCCGGCGGTGTTAGAAATGCTTCCCCGGTAACATGAAACTTGACATCATACTCGCCGCCAACAGCGTTGAATTTTTCTTTTAACCAAGCGATGAGTGTGTCACTGGTATGAAGGTCGTTGAATCTAATATTAAATGTTGCGCGAGCTTCTCCTGGAATAATGTTTGTAGCTGAATTACCCACATCGATGGTGGTAAGTTGAAGGTTTGAGGCCTGGAAATGATCCGTGCCGTTATCGAGCGGTTCAGTTGTAATTTTATCTAGCATCGAGATGAGACGGGGTAGTGGATTATCTGCGAGGTGAGGGTAAGCAGTATGCCCCTGCATTCCATATACTGTAAGCCAGCCAGAAATTGATCCGCGACGACCTATCTTAACCATTTCACCCAATTTTGTAGGATTTGTTGGTTCACCTACAATACAGGCGTCAATGGTTTCACCTTGGTCGGTCATCCATTCTAGAACTTTTCGTGTTCCATTAATCGAGGGACCTTCCTCATCTCCGGTGATTAGAAGACTGATAGAACCTTTGAAATCATCTCCTCTTCTGTATAAAAACTGTGACATACCAGCAATGAAGCAAGCGATTCCTCCCTTCATATCTGTCGCACCACGCCCGTAAAGAACATTGTCAATGACCTCACTGCCAAATGGGTCAACGGACCAGCTATCTTCATTTCCCACAGGAACAACGTCAGTATGGCCGGCATAGCAGAAATTTGGTTCTTCTGACCCGAGGCGAGCATAGAGATTGTTTACATCTGGGGTTCCCTCTTCGGTGAATGTCATCCGGTTACAGGTGAACCCTAAAGGTTCAAGGGCTGATTGTAATACGTCTAAAGCGCCTTCGTCAGCTGGTGTTACACTTGGGCAGCGAATGAGTTCTTTTGCCAGTTCTAAGGCGTTAATGATATTACTCAATCTCGTAACAATTCGTTAATTGATGTGCGTGAACGGGTTTTTTCGTCAACCCTTTTCACAATAACGGCACAGTACAAACTTGGACCTGCAGTTCCATCTGGCAAAGCACGTCCACTTATTGTACCAGGCACCACAACAGAGTATGAAGGAACAGTGCCTATATGTACCTCGCCAGTGTTTCGATCTATTATTTTCGTAGAGGCCCCTAGAAACACTCCCATCGATAATACAGCACCATCCTCAATAATAACTCCTTCTGCGACTTCAGAGCGCGCACCAATAAAACAGTTATCGCCTATAATAACGGGTTCAGCTTGTAATGGTTCCAGAACACCGCCAATGCCAACGCCGCCCGAAATATGGCAATTTTTGCCCACTTGTGCGCAGGAGCCAATCGTCGCCCAAGTGTCGACCATAGTTCCGGAGTCTACATAAGCTCCGATATTTATAAAGCTAGGCATTAGTACTACGCCGGGTGCGATGTACGAGCCCCGGCGAACAGTACAGTTAGGCACGGCTCTAAAACCAGCTTGACGAAATCGAGCATCATCCCAACCTGCGAATTTTGGTGCTACCTTGTCAAACCAAGGCGATTGGCCTCGGTCAGGATCAGTAGGTCCCCCCGGCATTGGTGTATTATCAAACAATCGAAATGATAATAAAACTGCCTTCTTTAACCATTGTTCAACTTTCCACGCACCATCACAATTATGGGCAACACGAAATTGCCCTGAGTCAAGACCATCTAAGGCTAATTCAATTCCTCTACGAATATCACCGTTTGTTTCTGGAGAAACTAAATCTCGATTCTCCCATGCTTCATCGATTATTTTTTTCAGTTCAGTGTCATTCATATCTACTTTACCTGATCCAAGCCAATTCCATCCAAAGTTTCAGCTTGAGCACCTTATTTAGACCTATGTTTCTGTCAACTCCAAACAGCTTTTTCACTCCAGCAGAGACTTTTGAAGACATTGAAACCATTCCTCTATATCTTCTACAACATAATTAATATAGTTCTCCGCCTTAATATTTTTAGCCCACTCGGCACTGCTTTTTTTCCAGAGAGTCAACATACCCATTTTTGAGGCTGGCAATAAATTTTGCACAATATCATCAACCATCGCGGCTTTTTTTGGTTCTATTGAATTTTGTTTGCATAGTAGTTGGTAGCTTTCCATGGCAGGTTTTGGAATATAGTTAGCGGCCTCAATATCAAAAATTGCTTCAAAGTCATTTGGATTGAAACCTATTCTCTGTAAGACAAGTTTAGCGTGCTCCGCGGATGCGTTAGTAAATATAATTTTGCGGCCCCTTAGTTTTGTGATTGTATCCACAAGAATTGGATTGGGTGATACCTCTTTAAGGTCCATAGGGGTCATTTCTTCAAAATATTTTGCAGGATCTAGGCCATCGTTAAGCATTAACCCCCTAAGTGTTAAACCATATTTCTTGAAATAGGATTTTTGTACCTTGTGTGCTTCCTCTCTACTAATTTGAAGATAATTAGCGACGAAACTTCCCATTTGCTGGTCTATGAGGGCTAGTAGCCTTTTTGTAACGGGATATAGGGTATTATCTAGGTCAAAAATCCACGTTTCAACTTCTTGTGGTCGGATTAAATCAGGATATATCATTTATAATATTTTTTTTAGGGATTTCGTTGTTAAGGAGAAAATCTAAAACCCAGAGATTTCAGGGCCGCTAAAGCTTCAAAGAAGCTTGAAATAATTTTATCTGCATCTAACTCCTCCGGTTTTAGCTTTGTATAACCAAAATTAACAACCACAATAGGGATATTTGCGTTTCGTGCAGCCCCAACGTCGGTCTCGCTATCACCAATCATAAAAGAATTTTCTTGAATTCCTCCGGCTTTATCTATTACGGCAAGCAGATGTGCAGGATCAGGCTTTTTGTTAGTTAAAGCGTCCCCACCGATAACGGCTTCACCAAAAAAATGACGGATTTCGAGCTCTGCCAAGACCTTTTCTGCTAAATCTTGGGGTTTATTAGTGCAAATACCCATACCTACGCCTTTGTTTTTTAGCGTAAGCAGGAATTCAATAACTCCAGGGAAAACATTAGATCTTTCAGTCGTTTCGGAGCGGTAATATTCGACAAAGCGATCAAAACTATCTTCAATTAACTCTTGGTTTGCCTTAAACTGTCTCCTTTGAAAAGCAAGCTGTATAAGATTTCGAGCTCCCCCACCGATCATTAAACGTGTTTCCGCTGTTTGAAGTAATTCTAGCCCTTCTTCTTTTAAGACCCTGTTAAGGGCATGTTGGAGGTCGGGTAAAGTATCGACTAGTGTGCCATCAAGATCAAAAATGACCGTTTGTTCAAGAGTTGAGGAGATTTTATCTGCCATTTCGCTTAGAATTTTGCAAAAAATTTGTTATTTTACCGTTTTACGAATAAGAGTTCCTACACCATGTGCTGTAAAAATTTCTAAAATCAAAGCATGAGGTACGCGTCCATCTAATATTACTGCAGCATCCACACCCTTTTTTACCGCGCTGAGACATGTCTCTGTCTTAGGGATCATGCCGCCAGTTATTGTTCCATTTCGGATATTTGACTGTACCTCCTTAGCGGACATTTCTTGTATAAGAGCACCCCGTTTATTTATAACACCCTTTACATCTGTAAGCATTAACAACCGGGAGGCTCCGACAGCAGCTGCAATTGCCCCAGCCGCGGTGTCTGCATTAATATTTAATGTTTCACCTTTTGACCCAATTCCCAAAGGTGCAATGACTGGTATGATATCAGAGGAAGCGAGCTCCTCTAATACTTTGGCATTAATGATGGATGGTTCACCCACAAACCCTAAATCCAAAACCTTTTCTATGTTAGAGTCTGGATCCCGCTTTCTGCGCTGAAGTTTTTTTGCCTTAATAAGGCTACCATCCTTGCCGGACAAACCTATGGCCGTTCCACCGGCTTGATTAACCAAGCGAACAACCTGTTTATTAATACTTCCTGAGAGCACCATCTCAACAACTTCAACTGCGGCAGCGTCTGTAACTCGAAGTCCGTCAACAAAAGAACTTTTAATTTTTAGTTTTTTGAGCATTGCTCCGATTTGGGGCCCCCCGCCATGAACAACTATCGGGTTAATACCTACTTGTTTTAATAAAACGATGTCCCTAGCAAATTTAACGGAAAGTTCAGGGTCGCCCATTGCGTGCCCACCGTACTTGACCACGAAGGTTTTACCTGAATATGCACGCATGTATGGTAAGGCTTCTGACAGAGTCTCGGCCTTTTCAAGTTGGTTATGCAACGGCCCAAGCGCGACCTTTTTCTTTGATTTTGTTAAATTCATCGATTTATTACTCTAAATACAGTCTACTTTATCTGAAATGATATGGGGCTACTAGTAAAGAGAGCGAACTTCTTAATTCCGCAATACCTTTATCTTTTCGGACACTTGTAGCAATAATCTCGGGATGACTAGCGGGATGTTTCTTCCTCATTAACTCAAAATCCCTTGAGAATTCTTTTATATCTTTTACTGAAACCTTATCAGCTTTAGTCAATATTAATTGATAAACTACAGCTGCCTCATCCAGTTCATTCATTAGTTCCTTGTCAGAAGCCTTGATACCGTGCCTTGAGTCAATCAACAAGCATAATCGCTGCAACGTGGACCGGCCTTTCAAATAGTCATGCATAAGATTTGTCCAGGATCTAACGCGTGTTTTGGAAACACGAGCAAAACCATAACCAGGCATATCTACTAGTACCAAATAACCACTAAGGTTAAAAAAATTGAGCTGTTGTGTTCTCCCCGGAGTTCGGGAAGTTCTGGCTAATGTTTTACGACCCGTCAGGGCATTAATTAGACTTGATTTGCCGACATTTGATCGCCCAGCGAAACCGATTTCGGGTAAACCGGGAAGCGGTAAATTTTCTAGGTTTGTTGACGCAGCAAAGAACTGGCATTCACCAGCAAAGAGCTTGCGACTAAATTCTTGTGTCTGGTCTTCAGAGTAATTGTTGATATTATTATTCATACGCCAGCTCTAATTTGAGACGTTATAGGAGCTATGGGTTAACCTTAACTCCCATTCGTCGCATGATGACCCATTGTTGGGCAATAGACAGAATATTATTCCAAGCCCAATAAATTACGAGACCTGCCGGAAAACGCGCAAGCATGATAGTGAATATTATGGGTAGAAACATGAAAATTTTTGCTTGCATTGGATCGGCAGGGGCAGGATTAAGTTTCTGCTGAAGATACATAGTTATACCCATTAAGATTGGCCAAATTCCGATTAAAAGGAACTCTGGCGGTGTCCATGGAATTAAACCAAATAAACTGAAGATTGAGGTGGGATCTGGTGCCGAGAGATCATGTATCCAACCATAAAAGGGGGCATGTCTCATTTCTATGGAAACAAATAAAACCTTATAAAGCGCAAAAAATACAGGGATCTGGATGAGCATAGGAAAACAACCCGCAGCTGGGTTAACCTTTTCAGTCTTATATAACTGCATCATCGCTTCATTCATCTTCGCACGATTATCTTTATGGCGGTCCCTAAGTTTGGTCATTTTTGGTTGTAGTTGTTTCAATTTACTCATGGCTCGATAGGATTTATTAGCCAATGGGAAAAAGAATAACTTTATTAAAACTGTGAGCAAAAGAATTGCGAGCCCATAATTTCCAATGTGGTCGGCAAACCACATCAAAACATAAAATATTGGTTTGGTTAAAAAATAAAACCAACCAAAATCAATGGCGAGATCGAAACGTGAAATATTCAGTTTTTCCTCATAGGAATCCAGAACTTTTACTTCCTTTGCTCCAGCAAAAAGCAGATTATTTACCGAGATAGAATGTCCGGGCATAACTGATTTGGCTTCACCAAGGTAGTCTACTTGGTATTTATCTGCTTTTCCCTGAAAGTTATGCCTGAAGTTAGATTGGACGTCGGACTTCTGGTTGGGAATTAAAGCGGTCAGCCAATATTTATCTGTAATACCAATCCACCCGCCTTTACTGCGTTGGCTGATGGTTTTAGCTTCCTGTAAGTCATCGTAGTCGATTTCTTTAAGCTGACCATCAAACACTCCTAGGAGTCCTTCATGAAGAATAAAAAAACCGAGAACATCGGGGGTACCAGTTCTTGATACTAATCCGTATGGATATAGAGTTATCGCCTTGTTGCTGTTATTTTCAACCGATTGAGTAATAGAGAACATGTAGTTCTCATCTAGAGAAATGGTACGAATAAACTTTAGCCCTTGACCATTTTCCCAGTAAAGTCTGATTGGCTTATTAGGGGAAAGAGTGGATTGATCCGTACGCCAGTGAGTTTCTGATGTCGGGAGTTTAATGCTGGAGTTGCTCGCTACCCAGCCAAACTGGGCATAGTATGGATTTTTAGTTCCCGTTGGGGAAAGCAATGTAATTTTTGAGCTATTAGTATCTATAGTTTCGTGATAGTTCTTAAATACTAGATCGTCAATGTGACCACCTTTCATTTTAATGGAACCTATCAGACGTTTAGAGTTGATTTGGACGCGTTGCGTTCTTTTTAATATTGTGGATCGAGAGGGCCCTTTTGGTTTTATTGGCACCCCAACAATTGGAGCAGTCGGCAGAAGAGCTCCACTTCCCGAAACAGCGGGTGAATTGGTTTGACTGTTCGGGGTGGGTAATGTTGCTTCTTTACTTGATTGCTGTGTTAATTGTTTTTGAATAATTGGCGGGTTGCTATTAGTTTTCTGATTTTCGATTGCTTTTCGTGCTGCTAATTCCTTATCAAGGCGCGGCTGCTCGTATAAAAATTGCCATCCCAATAAAATCGTAATTGAGGCTACTACTGCCATGATGAGATTGCGTTGTTCCATTACTTCTACTTTACTTTCATTTGAGAAGAATTTTTTGAATAGTTAACTGGGTCATAACCTGACCCACCCCAAGGGTGACAGCGGCTAAGACGCTTGATTGCCAACCAACCACCACGCAATAGTCCATATTGGTATATCGCATCGTTGGCATATTGAGAACAGGTAGGTAAATAACGACAAGAGTGTGGAAACATTGGCGAAATTACGAGTTGGTATAAACGAATAGAAAGGCGGAACAAGTTTCTAATTAAACGCGATAAAAATTTCATTATTTCGCATGCCCCTCATTTTTTGAGAAACCATCTAATCTTGCTTTACCTAGCATCTTCAACGCATTCTCCAAATCTTTAACCAAGGCACAAAATTCACGTTTCGTTGTCGACTTTCGTCCTATAATCACATAATCGTTGCCGCTAGCTGCAGACTTTTGCATCACAATATCAGCAACAGAGCGAAGTCTCCTTCGCGCCCGGTTGCGCGTAACCGAATTACCTATCTTTTTGCTTACGGTAAACCCTATTCGGATATTTTTTAGGTTTTGTTTATTCTCAAGTATTTGCTGCTTACGAACTTGAAGCACAAGTCCTGGCGTCGCACATTTTTTACCTCCACGGGCCACCCGAAGAAATTCATGTCGGTATCTCAGGCGCTGTGGCGCCTCACTCATCACTCAAGCAGACAAACGTTTGCGGCCCCGAGCACGACGAGTGGCTAACACCCGTTGACCGCCCACGGTGGCCTTTCGAGCACGGAACCCGTGACGACGTTTGCGTACGAGCACGCTTGGTTGATATGTACGCTTCACGTTATATCTCCGCAAATAGGCGACTGTTTAAAACGAGGTCGCTGTATAAAGTTTTGGGGCTATTAAGTCAATTCATAGAGGCAATCTATTTTAAGAATTTTTGTTCAAAGCATTTTGAATTTAGTTCTTACTTAAGCATCAAATTAAATAAATCACTTAACTTTACCTCAAATTTTATGAGAATATTGGAAAATTAAGAAATATTCTTTAACTTAAGAAATATTCTTTAACTTAGGTGTCTAACAGACATAATTTAATTGGTAATAACTTGAAAATTAGGCAACTCAAAAAATCAATTATAATTTTGTTCTTAATTTTCGGTTTTATTCTTTTTTTTATTTTCGGCCTACATCAATATTTTAATATTAAAATACTAAATGAGCATCATGCCGCATTGATTTCTTGGTATGCTCAATTAGGTGTCGCCGCTTGGTTAATCTTTTTCATTATTTATGTATTATTAGTCACATTCTCTATTCCCGGGGCAACAGTTATGACGATTCTGGGAGGTTCTGTTTTTGGTCCAGTGATAGGTGGTTTATTAGCCATAATGGGCGCGACAGCAGGCTCATTAACGCTATTTTTGATGGCGAGATATGTCTTCTATGATGCTTTTTATTTAAGGGTGGGAAGTATTCCGGATAAGATTAAAAATGGATTTAATAAGAATGCCTTCACTTATCTTCTGTTTTTACGCCTAATGCCTATCTTCCCTTTTTGGTTTGTTAATCTTGCTCCTGCATTTTTAAATGTTTCAATTAAACATTATTTCTTTGCTACCATGATAGGAATTATACCGGCGACCTTAATATATGCCTCATTAGGGGATAGCTTTATTATGCTGATGGAAACAGGTCGGGAGGTAAATCTCAGACTAATATTTGAACCGAGAATTTTTGCTCCCATTGTTGGGTTAGCAATCATAATTTTGCTGCCCGTAATGTATAAAAAGATTAAAGCTCAATCTGATTTGTAAAAATTTTATAGTGTTCCATCACACTATTTGGCTAATCAACCCGCTTTTTGGCTAATGAGGGTAGTATCATTCGCACTATAAAAAACCTTTCTAGATAGATCTGGTTTGTGATAATTAACTTATCTAGGCTAATAACTACATTTTGCATATATAGATTTTTTTGAGGTCCGATAATGAAGCAAGTAGGAAATTGGATAATGGGTGCGGCAACTGCTATTATGGCTGTTGGAGGGCTGTTTGTGGCAGCAAATGCAGGTCACGGAGTGAGTTATTATGGTGGACTATTATTTTTTGTGTTTGCCGTATTATTTGTATTTCATCTAATCCGCGTCAGTTCGGGTCATAACGGATAAAATTTCAAAATCGAAACTTGTATTTGAGTTCAATGCAAAACAGCGCAGATAAACTTCGAAACCTCTTAGAGACCCCAGAAATTTTAGTTGCTCCAGCATGCTATGATGCACTTTCTGCGCGCCTTATAGAGCGGGCAGGTTTCAATTTAAGCTTTATGAGTGGTTTTGCCGTTTCTGCCGCTCGTCTTGGTTTGCCGGATACGGGACTTATCTCCTATGGAGAAATGCTTGAGCAGGGGCGGAATATTTGTAATGCCGTTTCAATACCCGTGATAGGGGATGGTGATACAGGGTACGGTAATGCTCTTAACGTCAAACGAACAGTATTGGGCTACGCGCAGGCAGGCTTCGGTTGTATTATGATAGAGGATCAGGTTGCTCCAAAACGATGTGGTCATACTAGAGGTAAACAGGTAGTTGATCGTGAAGAAGCCATTAGTCGTATCCGAGCAGCTGTTGATGCTCGCGAAGAGGGAGCAAATATTCTAATAATGGCGCGCACTGATGCACGAGCCACCGATGGTTTTGATGAAGCAATGTCGAGAATTAAGGCATTTTCGGAAGAGGGTGCTGATATACTTTTTCTCGAAGCACCTAAGGATGAGGAGGAAATGCGTAGATTCTGTGAAGGTGTTTCTGGATATAAAATGGCAAACTTAGTAGAACAGGGTGATACGCCTTTACTACCACCAGATGTCCTTCATGAAATGGGCTTTAAAATAGTACTTTATCCTCTGACGATGATAAAATCCGCATTGGCTGCGATGGAAACTGCATTGGAGGCGCTTAAGTTAGGACAGAACCCTGCAGTTTTAGCAGACTTTTCTCATCTAAGGGAGGTTGTTGGTTTCGAATCATATTATAAAGCGGAACAAAAATATGCAGGTAGCAAGTGATAAATTGATGAACGCGTTCCTATTTTATCCTAAACCAACCATTACAAATTCCTGAAATGCAGGACGTTTCCGTAAGTCACTATACCAGCGTTCTAAGTTTGGTAATGTCTTCCGTTTAATTGTTTTAAACTCATACCAGCGATAGACGTAGATTCCAACGGGTATATCGCCCATTGTTAGGGTGTCTCCCGCAATAAATTGTGTTTCTGATAAATAGCGATCTAAAATCTCTAAATTGGCTTGTGTCTTTCTTATCGAGCTATCTATGGATTTCCAATTTCGGTCCTCAGGTTTATCTCTTACCAATCCGTGAAACATGGCTGTGAAATCTGGTCCGAGTGTTGATAATTGCCAATCCATCCATTGAGTTGCAATCGCTTGAGACTTAATTTCCTTAGGAAACATCGTTCCTGATCCAAATCTAGCAGCAACCATGCGCACAATGGTATTCGACTCCCACAAATTTATGCCCTTATATATTAAAACCGGCACCTTACCATTGGGATTTAATTCTAAAAATTCATCTGTATCGATGATGCCAAACTCCCGCCCGGCATTTTCATGTTCATATTTGACTCCTAATTCTGCACAACACCAGAGGACCTTTTGAACATTGGAAGAACTTTTTCGCCCCATTATTTTCATGCAGTTATTCCATCGGATTCATTACAAATTTCTGAAATGCTGGTCGCTCGCATAGAAGATCATACCATCTTTGAACGTTTTGAAATGTTTCGCGTTTAATTTCCATGTTGAACCAACGATATGCGGTTATTCCAAGTGGTATATCCCCAACGGTAAAATTATCGCCAGCCAGATAAATAGACTTGGATAGTTGATTATCCATAATGGCTATGTTCGCTGAGAGTTTTTCTCTAGCCGCTTCGATGGCTTCTATGTCTCGATCATTCGGTGCCGTACGCACCATACCCCAAAATACGGGCACCAATGTTGGACTTACTGTTGCGATTTGCCAGTCCATCCATCGTTCCGCATCTGCACGAACCAATAAATCATCCGGGTAAAGCTCGCCGTGGGAATATTTTGCGGCAAGATACCGTGTACATGAATTGGACTCCCATAGGACAAACTTATCATCGACAATAGTGGGGACTTTGCCGTTAGGATTCAGTGAACGATATTTTGGGGTATCATTTCCACCAAATGGACCACCTAAATCTTCTCTTTCAAATGAAAGCCCCATTTCTCCGCAAACCCACAATACTTTTTGAACATTTGAAGAGGTGTCACGTCCAATAATTTTCAGCATTTATTTTTTCCTAATTTTAATTTCCATGAGATAGCAGTTCTGAGGGGCCTTTGAGTTCAACCAAATTTCCATCGGGATCTCTACAATAGATGGAAGGGCCATACCCTTCTGCGCCGAATCGGCGTCCACTAAGCTCTACTTTAATATCATTATCCTCTAGATAGGCTACTATGGCTGTTTCATCAAAATTCTCAAGGGTGAGTGCGAAGTGGTCCATATTAGCAGAATTATTTTTAGAAGTTGGGTTTGAGAACCCTTCCGCTTGTTCCTTAGGAACTAGATCTATCATGGAGACTCCAGCTTGATACTGGTAAAGATTTTTTGAAATCCGAGTTTCTATACAACCTAAGACATCACGATAGAAATGGATTGATTTTTTTATGTTTTTAACAAGCAATACGACGTGGTCTAACTTTTTAATTTGTATGGGATTCATATTGCATTCACCAAAAATTTAACAAAAAATATCAAAGTGTAGCACGATTTATTATAAATTTATGTAATAGACTAAGTTTTTGTCTTTTGAATTATACCTTCGCGCCAAGTTATATAATAGGTAGCAGCAAAAATTGTAGCGCCGCCAGCCCATACCCAAATGTCAGGCCATTCCTGATAGAGAATAAAGCCAAATATCGCAGCCATGGGAAGGCGAAAGAAATCAAAGGGCATTACATAGCTAGCATCTGCTGCTGCAAATGCTCGAATTATGCAGGCGTGAGCTGCATATCCAAATATGCCGAGTAAAATTATGGGGATTAGATCTTCCAAGCCAGGTGTTACCCACACATAAAATGCTGGAATCGCAGAGAGCGGTACAAAAATAATTGACATATAAAAAAGAATGGCGTTCGGAGAGTCGGTGTTAGAGAGTGATTTAGTCGAAGTTTGTGACGCCGCATAAAATATTGCTGACAAAACGACAGCGATTGTTCCAGTGCTGAGTTCAATAAATCCAGGTCTAATAATTATAAGTGCCCCAATAAATCCGATACAGGTAGCGGTCCAACGATGCACACCCACCTTTTCCCCTAAAAAAATCATTGCCATGAGAATAGTAAACAGAGGAACAGTAAATTGTAATGCCTGTAAGTCAGCTAAAGTAACGAGCGTGACCCCTATAAACCAGCCAACATTGCCCAAGTAATGAATTGTATTACGAAAAATATGAAGAGGCAGTCTTCTAGTTTTGATATCCCTTGAGTTTTGACGTAAAGCCCATGGTAAAATGATTATAAAGCTTACGACACTGCGAAGAAAAATCATTTGAAGGACGTTAAACTTTTCTTGAATATCTCTTATTACTATTGCTAGAAAAATCAGAGATAAACCTCCCAAAACCATCCAAATAGCTCCGCGAACTGTCGCTGGGAGTTTATTAAATGCGTCTTGTAAGGAATTCATGTTATTGTTTTAAATTTATGTTGTCAGTCACCGATAGCTAAGCCTTCCCGACGTGGGTCAGCGCCGCCTTCATATCCTCTGATATGCCCCCTGATACCATGAAGCCCGCTATTTTTTGTTTTTATTTTAATTTTGTGACCTAGGCGCTGCAATTCCAGAGCAAAATTTTCCAAGTAGGTTCCTTTTTCTAGCTCCGTTTTACGATTTTTATTAACAAAGTTGGGGAGTGCTATAGAATCTTGTAAATTCATTCTCCAGTCGAGTGCAGCGATGATCGTTTTAACAACATAGCCTATAATACTTGAACCACCAGGCGAACCTATTACCATAACTAGTCTTCCTTGTTTGTTAGTTATGATAGTAGGGGCCATTGAACTGCGTGGGCGTTTACCTGCATAAGCTCGATTAGCCTTCCGATTACCGTTTACGCTGGGAATAGCAGCAAAATCAGTCAATTCGTCGTTTAGCATGAAACCCCTTACCATTAGACGGGAGCCAAAGGCCGTCCCGATTGATGATGTCATGGATACCGCGTTCCCTTCACCGTCTACTACGCTTATATGGGTTGTGGAGACGGGGCGGTTATCTCCTAGATCCGCGCTTTGGTTTGGTGCTACATCACTAGGTGGTATTCCCGGCTTAACCTTTCCTAGAGCCTTTAAAGGCGATATCAATTTTGATCGATTAGAAAGATATGTCCGGTCAAGAAGTCCATCAACGGGAACATTTGTAAAGTCTGGATCGGCAAGGTAGAAATTGCGATCGGCGAAAGCTATCTTGCTTGCTTCAGAAATTAGATGCACTGATCGAACTGACCTTGCGGGTATGCGGCTCAAATCAAAACGTTCAAGCATGGTTAAAATTTGTGCAACTGCAACGCCACCGGAGGATGGCGGAGGCATACCATATATTTGCCATTGTCGATAAGTTGATCGGATGACTTTCCGCAATTTTGCTTTGTAATTGGTTAAATCATTAACAGCCATTTCTGCTGGCAGGTGATGGGTATTTTTAATTGCACTCACAATGTCTCGTGCTATTGGTCCTGAGTAGAATGCTTTAGCTCCTTTTTCAGCAATTAGATGCAGCGTATCAGATAAAATTTTATTTTTTAATTTATGGCCTACAGGCAGCGGTGTTCCTTCTTCCAAATAAAAGTAAGAACGGGATTTAGGAAAATTCTTTAAATGTTTATCACGTTTGATCAAAGTATGCAGACGAGAGCTTACTGGAAAGCCTTTATTGGCTAACCTAATTGCCGGCAGGAATAGTCTTTTCCAAGGTAATTTTCCATGTTTCATATGCACCAATTCCAACATCCTTAAAAGACCGGGAACTCCTACCCCTTTACCCCCGGCCTTGCGGCGCTGCCATGGAATCTTTTTACCATCTTTATCTATGAAGAGATTTGGTTTAACCGATATGGGGGCTGTTTCACGGCCATCGTAAGCGTGCACGGCTAGGTTTTTGTCTGTTCCCAGCTTTTGGGGTTGATAATGCAAAAGAAATGCTCCTCCGCCAATGCCGGAGCTCTGAGGTTCAACAAGAGTTAATATCATTTGGGCCGCAATAGCAGCATCCGCAGCACTACCGCCTTCTCTAAGAATTTCTAGTCCTGAATTGACGGCATATGGATTTGCGGCCGAAATCATATATTTTTTTGCGGTATTGCGCTTCCCTGCAGCTGATACCTCTGAAAACGTAAACGTCAAAGTTGTACAGAAAATTGTAATATAAGAAGCTAATAAGTTTTTCATGTTAAAAATATTTGGTAATAATAAAAATTAGGGGGTATTGGGCTTATTTATGGTCTATTAATGTCTTGGCGCCAAGGAAATCCTTTCACCTTGGTCATTTTCCGGTTACAAGCGTGCCGAGTTTTGGTTTACTGGATTTAGTTTCCACCTAAAATTAACGCCCTGAGGAGAAAAATGAGCACGGTGGACAAAAAGATAAGGCATATAACAGTGCCTAGATTACAAAAGCGTAAAGGTTGTGAACCAATAGTGGCGTTGACAGCCTATAGCGCCCCTATGGCATCACTTCTAGATCCGTATGTTGAAGTGTTCATTGTCGGAGATTCGGTTGGTATGGTTCTGTATGGAATGGACTCTACTTTAGGTGTTTCTCTTGAAATGATGATCGGACATGGCGCAGCAGTTGTTCGCGGTTCCGAAAGGGCCTGTGTGGTGGTAGATATGCCGTTTGGTAGTTACCAAGAAAATAAATCGCAGGCATTCCGGAATGCTGCAAAGCTTATGAAAAAAACTGGTTGTGATGCTGTAAAACTTGAGGGTGGAGAAGAGATGGCGGAGACAATCAATTTCCTGACATCACGTGGAGTTCCGGTAATGGGTCATGTTGGATTAATGCCGCAAAGTGTTAATAGTCTCGGAGGTTATCGGGCGCGTGGGAATAATAAATTGGAAGCTAAAAAAATACTCGCTGATGCTCGTACGATATCCGATGCAGGTGTATTTTCCCTTGTTGTAGAAGGGGTTGTGGAACCATTAGCTAGAGAAATTACAAATGCTATAACTACACCTACAATAGGTATTGGTGCTTCCGACCAATGTGATGGGCAAGTTTTAGTTACCGAGGATATGTTGGGTCTGTTCAATGAATTCAAGCCCAGCTTTGTAAAGCGTTACGCAGACCTTGGTTCAGTGGTGGCTAAAGCGGCAGAAGCCTATAGCAAAGAGGTAAAGGCGCGGCGCTTTCCAACACCTGAATACTGTTTTAGCTCAAAGTTCAGAAAAGATTGAATGCCGGAGATTGGCAAATCTTCTTTAGACCCGGAGTCGATGTAAACAAAATTTAATGTGTAAAATTGGAAGTTTAAAATCAAAAAATATTGAAATAGTTCGCGGTGTGGCGGATTTACGTCGATTAGTATCTGATTGGAGAAAAGAACAGTTTACTATTGGCTTAGTGCCGACGATGGGGGCAATTCATTCGGGACATCAAAGTTTGGTAACTGCTGCAAAATCGCGCTGTGATAAAGTTATAGCGAGTATCTTTGTGAACCCGGCGCAGTTTGGAGAAAATGAAGACCTTGCAGACTATCCTGTTGATGAAGAGCAGGACGTCATATCCCTTAATGCTGCTGGTACAGACATAATCTTTTCTCCTAGCAGCAGTGAAGTCTATCCAAAGGGTTTTACGACTGCGGTTACAGTGTCGCGTCTTGCGGCTGGGCTCTGTGGCCCCTTTAGACCTGGACATTTTGAGGGTGTAGCGACGGTGGTCACTAAGTTACTTTTACAGGCTCTACCAGATATCGCAATATTTGGGGAAAAGGACTATCAACAGTTATTAGTAATTCGGCAGCTAGTGAAAGATTTGAATATTCCTGTAACCATAATTGGCGCGCCAATTATTCGTGAAAATGATGGGTTAGCCATGTCTACTCGGAATCAATATCTGTCTCAACACGAGCGACAGATAGCCGCTGAGTTATATTTGATATTAAAACTAGTTGTTGAAAGAGTTAAAGAGAGACCGAGCGAGTGTGAAAGTATTTGCAGACTTGCAAGAACTAAACTTTTAGAGAGAGGGTTTGAGGCAGTAGACTACATCACCATATGCGATAATAAGACCCTAAACCCGCTATCGACTTTTAAAGGCAATGCACGTGTTCTCGGGGCGGCAAGACTAGGCACTGCAAGGTTGATAGATAATATACCAATTCTTTAATTTATCTTACTAACGGACGTACAAACGAACTTCATTCGTTCTAGCATCCTTACTTGTTATGGCTGATAGCCTGACCCTCTGTAAGGGTAAGCCCATATCTGCAAGAGACCGTAGTACTTTTTCAGCATTTCTCTTTGATTTATTGCCTGCGACAGTGACTTGCCCAGCACTTCCTTGACCTGAGGCGACTGCAACTAGATTAAAACCAGCATTTGGTCGTCTTTGCAGTACACGATTAATGGCAGAATATAATGCTTGTTGATATTTTACGTTAGGTCTATCAAAACGAATAACAACTAGCGGTCGTGTGCTTGCGCTTCCAATATTGGAAGAATTATTGCGAACAATAGAATTTTGGCTAGCATAGGCTCTATTGGAAAGGCTATTGCCTAGGGCCTCACCATTTTTGACGGCAAGGGATAAAGCGGTAAGGTTGCTGCGTTCTGAAGCAACATAAGTTGTTTGACGATTTATATCTTCACTTAATTCGTTCAGAAGCCTATCAATTAAAACTACCGTGCGATTAACTTCATCTTCCAAAACAGCCAATTGACTATGGTCGGATTCCACAGCACCACTAATACCATATGCGGCACGAGTAGTTTCTAATAAGTAAGCTGACATGGTGCTCGTGCTTGCCACCTTATTGGCAAGAGAATTCATCCCAGAGATATTTCCATCAATTTTTGATAATTCTTGTTGGGCTAAATTCCATTGGCTAACCAAATAAGGGTTGCCCGGTGTGCTTCCGACTTGTAGCCGGGAATTAATAGCTGCAATTGCTCTATGATATGCAACCGAGTATCCGCCTGCTAACCGGCGAATTTTCTGTAATTGTTTATTTTGTGTGCCGATCTGTTGTCGCATCCGTTTCAACTCACTGCGCAACATAACCACTTTTTGCCCCACAAATGTTCCGGTGGATTTGCCGGGCGTTACTTTTGGGGGCACAAAATTTGTTTGCCCCAGAGTTGGTGGTGCTCCTGAACTCACGAGAGGTTGATTTCGTTTTTCACCTCTCGATGGAGCGATTGAGATGGTTTTTGGTATTTGCCGTGTTGCAGGAGAAGAGCTTGTGCTATCGCCAAACCATGATGATGGCCAGATAGAATCCATTGATTCCATCGATAAAGAACAAGCCGAAAGTGCGACTGCGGAACAAAATACTGTTACGTGTGGTAATGCTCGGGCCATGAAACGGGTCTCACCCATTGTGGTTAATAAATATTCTTAAAGCGTCATAAAACACTTACAACTAACTTTTATAAATAGTTATAAGATAATACAACTTGATAATATTACTCAATCGCCCAAAGCTAAACAAGATGAATTGCAAGAAATACTTATTCTATAAATAAGGTGCTTGACGATTGATTGGGTCTATCTCGCTCTTTAAGAAGCGGGGATGGGCCCAAAGTGGTGTTAATTTTCTCCGTTTATATAATTATAAAAAGAATAAATGGGCCAATAACATTTTTGGGAATTGTTCTGGTTTTTGCTACGTGTTTTGTTAATTACATCCATCATAATTGCGACCACTTGGTCTAAGTTAAAAAATTTACATAATATTATTTTTAAATTTCTTCGTTATAACTTACCAAAATAAATAAATACCACCATCATTACTGATGAGTATTTTTATATGCGAGAAGAAGGGAGTATTTCTTTAGGTAGGGTGGTTAATAGCGCTACTCATGTTTCAGTGGAATGTCCAAGATGGGGCCCGACTTTGGGTAAGGGATTCACATTTGATTTAATCTATGTTTCAATCTGATGGCGGTAATACATCCTCTAAGTATCGATAAGGCTTGAAAATAAAAGTTTAGAGCACTAAACAGTCTCGACTGGTATATTAAATGCGCCCGTAGCTCAGCTGGATAGAGCACTAGACTACGAATCTAGGGGTCGGGAGTTCGAATCTTCCCGGGCGCGCCAATGTTTTGAAAATATATTCAGTTAACTACTGTATAAATGTGTCTAACTTTACTCAGAAAAATACAGATTTGGCAGAAAATTGACACAGGAAAAGTTCCACTCGATTGGTAGTGTGCGTAAAAAAGGAAAATATTGGCATGCTAATGTTCGTAATTATTTATTAAAATCTCTCAGAGTAGCAATCGCGATGAACCAGAAAAGTCTTAATTTTCCCCACAAAGAGTTGTTTCTTCGTAATTGGTGATATTTGTCGATTCCACAAGTTGTTTTGATCATCTTTGGATTAGACATTGTGCGCAACACCTTTTGTAGTTATTTGCAGCATAATTTTACTGTTTTCATAAATAAAACAGGTTACTTTTATTTAAGTATTAAAAGCTAGTTTAAAATTAGTGGGTGAAAAATTTGTTAGAACAAGACGCAATATTATTTGCAAATGAGGCCTTTTACAGAGCGTTTGCGGACCGTGATGTGGAAGCTATGAATGACCTTTGGTCCCAACAAGTTCCTGTTTCATGCATCCACCCTGGATGGGAGCCAGTTTTTGATCGTGATGAAATCATAAAAAGCTGGACCGTTATTTTATCAAGTCCGGGGGCACCCCAAATTAAATGTAGTGATGAAAAAGTAAATATTTTTGGTGATACCGCTAGTGTAATCTGTCTAGAAGAAATGCAAGAAGGAACTCTGGTTGCCACTAACTTATTTTGTCGTGAAGGTAGCTTATGGAAAATAATTCATCATCAAGCGGGACCGACGGTGATGAAACCTCGTAAAGGTGAAAATAAGGTTGTTAAAGCTTCAATGCATTGAGTATTAATTTAAATTACTTGATACCAAACAACTTCTTAATAGCGTTCCAAAGAACGCGAAGCCCTAAACTTCCCATTTGAACAGGGGCATTAGCCTTAGGTTCTTGATTTGTATTTGGGTCTTTCGATTTTGATGCAGAAGATGAATCCCCATCTATCCCTTTAGTTGGGTTAATAACATCCTTCGCTAAGTTATTTGCAAATTGACCAATAATTTGCTGGGATAAATCCTGTATCATCCCAACACCGCGCCCATATTGCGCGACTGCTCCGGAAAGCTGCAAATTTGTGCTGATGATAATTTTAGTATTTTGGTCGGAGGGTTCCATGTAAAATGTGACATTAGCATGGGCTCCGCCGCGACCTTTAGAGTCTGTTCCCTGCGCTTTTAACTTCGCGCTGTGATTTTCTTTATCCAATTCCTCAAAAGTAGTCTGCCCGTTGAATATCAGGGCAACGGGCCCTAATTTGACAGAAATTTTACCTTTATAGGTTTTTTCATCAATTATTTCTGTAAGTTCTGCACCCGGAACGCAGGGCGCAATTCTCTCGATATCCATCAAAATGTCCCATGCCTCATTCAATGGCACAGGAACTTCGAATGTATTTTCGAATTCCACAACATTGTCCTTTCTTTTATCATGTTCAGATTTTCTTTTCAGCAACCCTTATCCCATAGGTTGGCAGTATCGTCCATCCGCTCAGTCAACTATGAGTAATAAAAATTCCTATTTTAATTAAGTAAATTGTTTTTTTTGTTGTGTATGCATTATCCTCATAGAGTTATGTCAAAGTTTCCTAAAGTACAAACTGTTTCAAGCCGCTATCTAGAAGAGATCGTCCGCGACGCTGATGCAAGAACCATGGATCTCATTATGGACCTTGATGATCAACAATTAGTAGGCCCTCGGATGAGTATTATTAATCCTATGCTATGGGAAATTGGACATATTGGTTGGTTCTGTGAAAAATTTATTTTACGTGATAGGGATCATCGCAATCCAATTATTAAAAATATAGATGATTTGTATGATTCAATGGCCGTGGCTCATAACACACGTTGGGACCTTGCCCTGCCTAGCCGTGAGGCGACAATAAAATATCGAGAAAATGTAAGAGAATTAATTATAGCACGACTGGGCCCCGCAGAATGCACGTCTGCTGAGAATTCTTATTTTACGCAACTTGTTGTTTTTCATGAAGATATGCATGACGAAGCATTTACTTATACCCGCCAAACATTAGGGTATCCGGCACCGATCTTTGCTGAGGAAATCCCTTCAGATATTTTGGAGTCGGGATCCTACCTCGGTGATGTTCAAATTCCTGGGGGCATCCATATGCTTGGAACTTCGCCGAAGGCTCCATATTTTATGGACAACGAAAAATGGGGACAAGGCTATGAAGTTAAGCCATTCTCAATTTCAAAAGCACCGGTAACTAATGCAGAGTTTAGAGAATTTGTGGATGCCGATGGTTATCAACGTGAAGAGTTCTGGACAAAAGCCGGTTGGCAGTGGCGAAATCATGTGAATGCTGAGAAACCAGTTTACTGGAGAAAAGTTGATGGTGATTGGTTTGTTAAAACCTATGATCAGCTGAAATTACTTCCCGAAAACCAACCTGTGGTGCACGTCTGCTGGTATGAAGCTCAGGCATGGTGTAAGTGGGCTGCTAGACGTTTGCCTTGGGAAGGAGAATGGGAAGTCGCGGCTTCACGTATTCCTCAAAGTAACTCTGATAACCTTGGTGGCTCCAAAAACCGATATCCCTGGGGAAATAAACCAGCTAAACCAGAACAGGCCAACCTTGATGGGAGATTTGGTGGACCAGTAGATGTTGCAGCATTCCCTCAGGGTGATAGTGCCTATGGTTGTCGGCAAATGTTAGGAAATGTCTGGGAATGGACGCAATCGGTTTTTTCTCCTTTCGAGGGTTTCGTCCCCGATCCATATGAAGATTATTCTAGGCCCTGGTTTGATAACAAACATGCGGTTTTGCGGGGGGGATCTTGGGCTACTCGCGATAGAATTATTTGGAATACATTCCGTAATTTTTATACTTGTGATCGCCGAGATGTTATAGCTGGTTTTAGGACTTGTGCTCTAGAAATTTAAAAAATTAGTTTTTATGGTTCTGTGAAATTAGATTCCAAAGTTTAAATGGCGTAGCCGGCATAGGAATGTCGTTTATGCCCAAATGTCTCAAAGCGTCAATTAGAGCACTTTGAATACAAGGTAGAGCCCCTACACAACCGGCTTCGCCGGCGCCTTTTATTCCTAGAGGATTAGTGGGTGAAGGAACGCTCGCCGGGATAACCTTGATTGAACACATATTATCCGCTCGAGGCATGCAGTAATCTAAAAATGATGCGGAGATTAATTGTCCATTTTCTGGATCATAATTTAGGTCTTCACAAATTGCTTGCCCTAACCCCTGACTAATGCCTCCGTGGATTTGTCCTTCTAACAGCATGGGGTTAATTACGGTCCCTACATCGTCGATTACAATATATGTTTTGATGTCCGTTACACCGGTCTCTGGGTCGACTTCCACCTCACAAAAATGACAGCCGTTGGGAAAAGTAGGCGCACTGGGTTTAAAAGCAGCCGAAGCAACAAGAGTAGGCTCAATTTCTAAAGGTAATGTCAATGGTAAATAGGCGGTTTTAGCAACATCTTCAATACTGACAGATTGGTCGGTTCCATCGATCAAAAATCTACCATTTTGAAACTTGATGTCGGCCTCAGCCGCTTCCAATAGATGTCCGGCAATTTTTTTCCCACGTTCGATAATTCTGTCACTTGCTAGCCTTAACGCTCCACCTCCATTACCAGCAGACCTTGAGCCAAATGTACCTCGGCCGTGGGCTACAATATCCGTATCCCCTTGTAAAAGGGTAATATTTTTTAGCTCGATACCAAGCATCTCATTGATAAGTTGCTTAAAAGTAATTTCATGTCCTTGACCTTGGGCCAAGGTTCCCATCACTATAGTGCAGTGACCAGATGGATCGAAACGTATCTCGGCGAACTCTTCAATCGGGGCTGCAGATTGTTCAATTGCAAATGCGATGCCGATTCCTCGTAATTTTCCCCTCTGGCGAGCTTGATTTCGTCGTGTTTCAAAACTAGCGTAATTTGCAAACTCTGCTGCCTTGTTAAGAAGGTTTGGAAAATCTCCAGAATCATAATTAAAAATCAATCCGGTTTGATAAGGCATTGATTTAACTGGGATCAAGTTACGTTTCCTTATTTCCACTCGGTCAATCCCTAACTCATTTGCAGCCCGATCAATTGCTTTTTCAATGGCTAAGCTAGCTTCGGGTCGGCCAGCACCCCGATATGGTCCCACCCAATTAGTATTAGTGAAAACCCCTGAAACTGATGTATAAATGTGGGGGGTAGTGTATACCCCGGCCAAGCCACCGAGGTTATTTGTCATGGAGTGAGGTGTCATTGACCCGAGGTATGCTCCAAGATTAGCTATAGTATGTACTTTGAAAGCTAAAAATTTTGCATTTTTGTCCAGAGCTAATTCAGCTGTGACGTGATTGTCGCGAGCGTGATTGTCCGACATAAGTGACTCGGTCCGGTCTGCTACCCACCTGACTGGTCTTCCTAAAAGCTTTGATGCCCAAAGGACTAGGATCTGATCATGATAAATATCACCTTTCATGCCAAAAGCTCCTCCAACATCCCCGGCGATGACGCGAATCTTGGATGGGGGGATTTGCAGGACAGATGAGACGTGGTCGCGAATGCCATGCACACTCTGCGTACTTGTATAAAGGGTGTATCGGTCAAATTTTTCAGCGTAAATTCCAATGGATACCCTTGGCTCCATAGGATTGGCGGAAATACGGTTTATATAATAGTCTATTTTGGTTACGTGATGTGCCTTTTCTGCAGCTTCTTTAACCTTTTCTTTGTTGCCGAGTTCAAAGAAAAAACATTCATTATTGGGACATTCCTCCCAAATAGCTGGAGCATCTGGCTCGATGGCTGCAGCAGCCGAAGTTATGCTTGGTAAAATTTCGTATTTTACAGCAATAAGCTCAGCTGCCTCTTTTGCTTGAGCGTAGGTTTCTCCAACTATAAATGCTATTTCATCTCCAACCATACGCACTCTATCTGAAGATAATGCAGATCTTGGGGCGGTGAACATAGCGGAACCATCTCTTTGTTCCCTTTGCACCGCAATTGGGAAAGGAGCAAAACTTGCGGTTTTCCAGTCGTCGCCAGTTAAGACAAGCAATATTCCGGGAGCGTTCAGCGCAACCTCGGTATTGATGGAAATAACTTTGGCATTTGAATGCGGAGATCGCAGAATATACCCAAAACATTCATCAACAAATTTAAAGTCATCACCATATTGGCCGCGACCTTGGAGCAGTCTCGGGTCTTCCGTTCGCGGGACCGGTTGGCCTATTCCAAATTCCCCCATTTTAAATCCCCTAAGTATTATTAATGGTTTTAAATTTCCTAATTTTACTCGGGACTACGTAATTCAAACCCCGCCGGTTGCATTTGTCCGGTTGCGGCGGCTGTCGGATCAATTGAGTTGTCCCATTTGTCAGCTTCAAAACGCTGACCGGTTATTTTGTTCGAGTCCGATGATGCGAGCCACAAGATCGGCGGTCCCATTATTGCCGGATCAGCTGGTTCTTTTCCTGAATGGTGACTCCCAAATTTACGCCATTTTTCAGGCATGATTGCCGTATCAGCCGCTCGACCTGGTATAAGTACATTACAGGTAACGCCGGTATCTGCGAGGTCCTCTGCCCAAATGTTAGAAGCTGCTTCTAGTGCCGCTTTGGATGGCCCATAGGGAAAGAAACCATTGCGCTGCATCGTCCCAATACTAGTGGTTACATTTACAATTCGACCCCACTTTTTTTTAATCATGTGGGGCACAGCAAGAGTTGCCATATGAAATGGGCCCATTATATTGGTATCAAAAGTAGTCTGAACTTGACTAATATCGGCTTCCCAAAACTTTGTGCGTTTGGTCATAAAATTCTCGCTGAAAGGTCTCATCCCCAGCCCAGCATTATTTACAATCATATCGATCGTTCCAAACTTCATCAAAGCAACTTCTATTGCATTTGCACATTGATCCGCACTACGGAGGTCGGTAGCCATAGCGTGTACTTCACCACCACTATTACCCTTTATTTTTGCAACCTCGGTTTCGATTATAGGAATATCATCCGGGATATGGCTTGGAGCAACGACTTTGGCTCCAGCATTAGTAAGTGCAAGGGTCATCGCTCTTCCCAGACCTCGGCTGCCCCCGGTCACAATGCAAACTTTACCTGCTATCGATGGGTTCACCAATTTTTTCTCCCTTTTTCTAGTGAGTTAAAGATGTTTTAATTTTTTTCTGACTTTGCATTCTGGATTGTTTGCCAAATTCGGTGGGGTGTTGCCGGCATATCGATGTGTGTAATACCAAGCGGGTAGAGTGCGTTTACTACAGCATTGATTGTCGCGGGTAACGCACCCGTGGGGCCCGATTCCCCTCCACCCTTGGCGCCGATCAAATTAGAAGAAGTAGGTACAGGAGCACTTATAATTTTCATAAAACACATACCATCTGCGCGTGGTAAGCAATAATCCATTAGCGACCCGGAAATAAGCTGTCCGTCATTATCATAAACAATATCCTCCATCAAAGCCTGTCCAATACCCTGTATGATCCCGCCATGCATTTGAGCTTTAAGAAGTAAAGGGTTGATGACTGTTCCGACATCGTCCACACAAACAAATGCGACTATTTCAGTTGACCCTGTATCTGGATCAATCTCTAATTCACATATCTGAACGCCAGTGGGCCAGTTCCAGTACTGGGGAGTAAAGGTACCAATCTCATTCAAGCCAGGTTCTATTTCAGCGGGCAGCACTGATGGATTAAATGAGGCCTTTGCTACATCTAAAAGGCCGATAGTTCTATCGGTTCCAGTGACGGCAAAGGCCCCTTCCCTAAAATCGATATCCGTGTCCGCTGCCTCCAAAAGGTACGCTGCAATTTTTTTTCCCTTTTCGATTGTTTTT
The DNA here is from genome assembly GCA_002712335.1 of Rhodospirillaceae bacterium. The sequence goes on from PATI01000007.1 coordinate 51,873, forward strand.
TCACAAGCGAGAGATACCGCGGATCCACCGATTGACATCGATCGAGAATTAAATGTACCTCTCCCGTAGGTGACAATATCGGTATCACCTTGAACATATCGAATTTGAGAGGGGTCTAACCCAAGGCGGTCGCAAACGATTTGCTTAAATACAGTTTCGTGTCCTTGCCCGTGGCTAATTGTACCCATAATTAGTGTGACTGTTCCAGATGGATCAAATCGGATACTGCTAGATTCCAGGTTAGGCGTAGAGGTTTTTTTTACGGTGTTAGAAATTCCAATGCCTCTATACATCCCTCTTTTAGAAGCTATCTCGCGTCGCGACTCAAAGTTTCCGTAGTCGATTGCTGCGAGAGCTTTTTCCATGTTTCCGGGAAAATTACCACAATCATATTTAAATCCAAGTGCATTGGTCCAAGGCATTTGATCTGGCTTGACAGTATTGATTTGTCGAATTTCTGCAGGGTCCATGTCCAATTTAAGCGCTGCTAAGTCAATTAATCTTTCACCTACATAAGCAGCTTCAGGGGCCCCAGCACCTCTATANGGGTTAGTAGAACAGTTATTGGTAAATACACCCGTCACTGCAACATGCACCGCTGGTGTCCTATATATTCCGGCNAGGGTTCCCAAATTATTGGTTGGTGGGCGTGGCCCACGAATAGCGAGGTAAGCACCCATACTAGCTAATGTTTTAACCTGTAATGCTAAAAAATGTCCGCGCTTATCAATAGCTAAAGCTATTTCGGTAACATTATCCCGGCCATGGGTATCAGACATAAAACCTTCTGACCGCTCAGAAATCCACTTTACGGGACGCCCTACNAAGCGAGAGGCCCAAAGAACAAGNGGCAACTCGTTATACGTGCCACCGCGCATCCCAAAACTTCCTCCCACGTCGCCCGGTATTATCCGAATGCTAGTTTCAGGAATATTAAAAATTTGCTGCGCTAACTGAAACCTAAGCGGATGTGGATTTTGTAGACCAGTATGAAGTGTATATCGATCTTGACGTTTATCATAATAGCCAAGACAGCCACGAGGCTCCATGGCTACAGCAGTTATACGGTTTACGATCATTTTTTCTTGGATGATATGTTCCGCTTCTTTGAATGCTTTACTAACTGCTAATGCATCCCCCATTTCTTGGAAAAAGGATATATTATCCGGGCAATCAGGCCAAATTGCGGGGGCACTATCAGATATAGCGTGTTCTACATCTGTGACTGAGGTTATAGGTCTATACTCAACCTCAATTAATTCTGCTGCGTCGCGTGCCTGACTTTTTGTTTCTGCAACTATAAATGCAACGCAATCACCAACTAGACGAACTCGGTCTTCGACAAGTGCTGGCCAGTGCGGATGATACATAGGGGAGCCATCTTTTTTCGTTTTATTAGCGTCTTCACACGGCAGACTCCCAAAGCCTTCCGCTGCCCATTCTTTTCCGGTTAAAATCCTTAATACACCTGGAGCTTTTTCTGCTTTTGACGCGCTAATTGAAATAATATCAGCCATTGCGTAGGGGGAACGCAGGACATAACCCCATACTTGGTCCCGTAAATTTATGTCATCTAGGAATTCGCCCCTTCCAGTCAGTAGACGCGGATCTTCTTGTCTCGCTACGGATTGCCCGACTGCAAACTCTCCCATCGTTTCTTTCCTTTCAAGACGACGAAATATTGTTAATCATCATATCGGAACGTTTAGTTCACAACAACGGTATGGCATCTATCTTATAAGTTCTGTAACCAATGGTGTTGCTGCTATATAAAGATTATACTGCGTAATGTGGATTACTTGGAAAGTTAAGCTATTGAACATTTATGGCTGTTTTATGAGACGCTCAAATTTTAAATATTTTCTTTGCGTATTATTTTTTGTCACTTTGGAACTTAGCAGTTTAGCGTTCGCACAACCCAGCACAAACCTCGCACAAAAAAATCTATCTACTGCTGAAAAAACCAGATTAACGGCAATAGTAGATACTTTAAAAAATGATAAAGAACGGCAAAAATTAATCAGTACCTTGGAAACTTTATTGGCCGTAAATTCCAAAGTTGAAGCAACTCGTGATACACCAGTCGGTATCGGAGTTGGAGGAATTAATTTTCTAACACAACGCATCGAATCCCTTACAAACGAGATTGTGTCAGGGGCTAAGGCGATCCTAGACCTGCCAAACATATTCAATTGGTTTAAACAACAGATTTCAAATCCCATAAAACGCTCTAGTTGGATCAATATTATTTGGAAAGTTCTTTTATCCATTACAATCGGATTCTTAATAGAGAAATTATTTAGAACCATCATAGAAAATCCTCGAAAGCAGTTAGAAACAAAGGAAATTGATGGCTGGTGGGTTCAAGTTTCTTCTCTTGTAGGTCGAACGGCTTTAGATGTGATACCCATATTTGGTTTTATAGGAGGTAGCTATTTAATACTGATACTTTCTGACCCGGGAATTCTTACTAAACAAGTTATCACAGCATTAATTATAGCAAACGTAATAGTCCGTCTTATTATGGCATTTGCAAGAATGCTTCTTGTTCCTTCAGCGGGTTCTCTTCGATTGATTCCTATTAAGGACGTTGATGCAAATTATCTATTTATTTGGATAAGGCGTATTTCAGAATTGACAGTTTATGGAATTGCGTTTGTCCAAATTTCACAGATCTTGGGATTACCTCAAGAGGGTGTGGACGCTTTCCTAAAAATTATCGGTTTCATCGTAGCTTTGATGCTAATCGTCTTTATTCTGCAAAATCGGAATTTATTTACAAATTTATTCCAAAATAAAAAAGCAAACACCAAAGAAAAAAGGTATTTTTGGGATCGTGTAGCCGAAGTTTGGCACGTGCCCGCTGTCATTTATGTCGTCGCGATGTACCTAGTTTGGGCTCTTTCAGTTGAAGATGGTTTTGCAAAATTACTTGAATCGACAATCTTGACAGTTGTCATCGTTATAGCTGGCCAATTATTTTTGTTAGGAATCAAACGGACAGTCCGGAGGGTTTTTTATCTTAAACCAGAGGTGAAAACACGCTACCCTGGTTTAGAAGCCCGAGCCAACAGATACCAACCAATTCTTATGAAGATTTGTACAATTATTGTTGGAATAATAGCAATTATCGCCATCTTTGAATCTTGGGGTCTCAACGCTTTTGATATGCTGCGTACACCTTTTGGGCAACAAGTAACTGCTAGTTGTGCTACTGTTATTCTTTTATTGGGAATTTCAGTTGCAATCTGGGAACTCACTAGTGCTACGGTCGAACGATATTTGTCTCGGATGGATGGAGACACTTCGGCGCGTGCCAAAACTTTATTACCCCTGCTGCGCACAGCTATTTTAGTTGCACTAGTTACACTCGTTACGTTAGTTACCCTTTCAGAACTAGGATTAAATATCGGTCCACTGTTGGCAGGCGCAGGCGTTATCGGTCTAGCTGTAGGTTTTGGAGCACAAACACTGGTTAAGGATATAATCACCGGGCTATTTATGCTCATTGAAGATCATATATCTGTCGGCCACTTGGTGAAGGTGGGTGGCCATTCTGGGATTGTTGAAAAATTAACATTACGAACTATCCAGCTTCGGGATTTAGGGGGAACCGTGCACGTCATTCCCTTCAGTGAGGTAACAACCTTGGAAAATCTAACAAAAGATTTTTCACGATATATTTTCGATATAGGTATTGCCTATCGGGAAAATACGGATCATGTCGTTGAAGTGCTCCATGAATTAGGGGAGGAGCTCCTTAAAGATGCGCATTACAGCGAATTAATATTGGAGCCATTGGAAGTTCTTGGAGTTGATAGTTTTGGCGATAATGCGGTGGTTATCAAGGCTCGGATTACAACAAAACCAGCAAAACAATGGATAGTTGGTCGGGAATTTAACCGACGGATTAAGAAGCGTTTCGACGAACTTGGTATTGAGATGCCGTTTCCCCATCGTACAATTTATTTTGGTGAAGACTTGTCGGGTACTGCTCCTCCTGCGCGAGTTATGCAGGTTGAGGGTTCAAATAGTTTACCTAAAATAAAAGAGGAAGAAAAAACTTCACGAATAAAATCAACTGCTGCTCCCACCCCTGACTCAGATGGATCTGATCTCACTGACGGTGATTAAAAATATATCAAAATAACTATGCAATTATTATCGCCACGTAATTTAAACCCTATAAACTGGATTGGGCTCAGAACCCACATTGGGAAAGAAATCCAAAGATTTTTGAAAGTGGGGCTACAAACCCTGTTAGCTCCAACGATTACCACTTTATTGTTTCTAGCTATTTTTAGTCTGGCTCTGGGTCGGGCGGTTCAATCAATTGGTGGTATTCCTTTTGTACAGTTTTTGGCTCCTGGCTTAATAATGATGGCGGTAATACAAAATGCATTCGCAAACACAGTCAGTTCTGTAATGATATCAAAAATTCAAGGTAATATAGTGGATATGTTAATGCCGCCGCTGTCGCCAAGTGAATTTATAATTGGGTTTGTTTTGGGGGGTATCGTTCGTGGTATATTGGTGGCTTTGTGTGTTGGCATTGCTTTATGGATCTTTGTTCCATTAAAGATATATAATATTTGGGTGATAATTTTTTATCTTGTGTCATCTGCTTCAATTCTCTCGATGGTTGGATTAATGACCGGAATAGTTGCCGAAAAGTTTGATCATCAAGCGTCTATTAGTAATTTTATTATTACACCCCTGTCATTTTTGTCGGGTACGTTTTATTCGATTGAACGTCTGCCCGAATTTTGGAGAGATGTGGTAATGTTTAATCCATTTTTTTTTATGATAGATGGGTTCCGTTTCGGATTTTTAGGCCAATCAGATGCCACGTTAATTCTGGGTATTTCGTTGCTTTTAGTGATAAATATCCTACTGTGGATTATATGCCTTCGAATGGTAGCTACGGGCTATAAACTAAAGAGCTAATTAGGATAGTTAGTTAAGTTGGGTGCGTGTCCGGCGCTGAGTTGATTATTGACAATGATTCTACTGCGACATAGTTCCTACCGGGGTTTTTGTAAATTTAATATTGTCCCAAAGTTTTAGGAGTATAATTTTGACACCAGTTGTAATGCCTAGTTATGGTCGAACAGATATCGCTTTCGAATACGGAGAAGGAGTATATCTATTTTCTACCAATGGAGACCGTTATTTAGATTTTGCTTCTGGGATAGCTGTTAACGCGTTGGGACATAAGCACCCAAGGTTAGTCAAGGCATTAGCTAATCAAAGCAATAAACTATGGCACGTTTCTAATCTTTACAAAATACCTGAACAAGAGGAACTGGCCCGAAAATTGGTGGCTGCGAGCTTCGCCGATACAGTTTTCTTTTGCAATTCTGGTGCTGAGTCTGTTGAAGCAGGAATAAAACTTATAAGAAAATATCACTCGCATATCGGGCACTCCGAGAGATATAGGATCATATCATTTGACGGCAGTTTTCATGGACGAACACTATCAACCATTGCGGCTGCAAAAAACAAAGCACATGTATCTGGTTTTGGTCCTATGCCGGATGGGTTTGACCAAGCTTCTTTTGGAAATATTCAAACACTGCGTGATAAAATAACAGATCAGACCGCTGGTATTATTGTCGAGCCCATTCAGGGTGAGGGTGGTATCCGACCCTCCACCCAAGAATTTCTAGAGGGCTTACGTAAACTTTGTGACGAGCACGACTTATTGCTATTTTTTGATGAGGTTCAGACAGGTGTTGGTCGAACAGGTAAACTTTTTGCCTATGAAAATTTTGGTGTCAAACCTGATGTAATGTCGCTTGCAAAAGGTTTAGGGGGTGGAATCCCCGTTGCGGCTTGTCTTGCAACGGAGAAAGCAGCTGTGGGGATTACGCCGGGAACACATGGCAGTACTTTTGGTGGCAATCCACTT
>PATI01000008.1 GCA_002712335.1 Rhodospirillaceae bacterium
TCACCTAATTTCTTGCGGCCAGTCTGAAGTGCAAGGCTAAAGCCCTTTAATTCACCCCAATGCTTGATATATTTTTTAAGATTTTTAGAACTCTGTGACTTTTTGAGTTTCTTTAAATCATTGAAGCATGAACCCGCGTATTTGAAAGTAGCTTCAGCCAGAGTTTGTTCCCAATTTTTTTCAATAACTGCTGCATATTTAAGCAATGATGCACGCTGGGCATCACTAAGTTTTTTCCCTTTAGCTGAAGTGATTAACTTACGACCATCCAGAAAAGCCTTAGTGATTGTTTTTGCATAAGTTGTTTTACCTTTTTTATCAGCACCAGCTGCATAGTATGCGGGGCCAAATACCATTTCTCTATACAAATCAACTTTGCCATCACCATTTCGGTCAGCATACTTCAACGCCTTATCTTTTCTTTTCGCAATATCATACAGTTGTTTGGGAGAGAGTGTCAGGCCGTGCGCAGGCATACCAAAATATCCAAATGCCTCGTCCCAGCTGTGCTCTTTACCGGTGTAATGCTTTCCTTTTTTATATGGTTTGTTATTTGGTTTCTTCTTTGCGCTCATTTTTTCGTCAAGGTAATTATCGACCGCTTGGTTGTAGAAGATTGCTCCCAACATAAACTTGGAAATTAACTGCGGATAATTGTATCCGTTTGCTGCATCCACCCCCTTTTTCGCCGAAGACGCTTTATCAATCCAAAACTTAATCAGCTCTGGACCGGTCATATTGTTGGGCATACCAGAGATTGTACCCTTATAGGTTTTACCCGATAAATTCTTCTTTTTGCTGATTTGATCAACATGTGTCTGCTTTATAATAAATTTGCCCTTAGACTTCGGCGCAATAATTGCCCGGCCTTTTTCCTTACTGGAAAAGTAAGACATCATCTTAGCTTTGAGCGCCGGATTTGGGTTTCCATCTCCTTTGCCAGCCAATTTCTTTATGGAGTCATGGAGCACCTGACGTGCCATCTGACCTGTATAAGCAACTGTATTAGTTTTAGAGCCCTTATAGCTCTTTAACGTAACAGGGAATTTACCGTAAACGTCTGGACCTGCGAGGGCAGGGCCTGATGTCTCCGAGACGGTACAGCCAATAACTAACGCAGCAACGGCTACAGTACCAACCACCTTATTTCTAATCATCATCAATTTTCTCCGAATTCCGTTTCCCTCAGTCTTAGTGAGGAGGGTGTTTTTAATGCGATTAAGAATTATTGTCAACTAAGATAGGAATGATTCTTATTCTCAATTACTTTGCCACATATCTTATTTCAGACGAAAAAAGCTTCCCACTGATTAATCATGAGATATTTACAACGTGATAATCACAAAATAAGATGCGAATGATTTGCAATATCACACCATAGAATGATTTTTTGAATTGCTAATTCGTATTTGGTCTAAAAACGATCACAACTTTTAATATTGGATAATTTGAATGCTCAGGCTCAAAAACTTAAGTTTAAAATTTGATGAAAGTCAGGTTATCCATAACATCTCTTTCGAAGTCTCTGAAGGCGAACTCCTGTGTTTGCTAGGTCCGAGTGGCAGCGGAAAAACCACAACTTTGAGATTAATCGCTGGTTTTGAAAAACCAGAGAATGGTTTAATTCAACTGAACGGCGAAACGGTTTCAAATAAAAATAAGATCCTCAGCCCACAAAAAAGAAATGTAGGATTTTTATTTCAGGACTATGCTCTCTTCCCCCATCTTACGGTCGCTGAAAATATTTCCTACGGATTGTCAGGACAAAATAAAAAGCAGATCAAAGAACAAACGTGGGAGATGCTCAACCAAATTCGTTTACTAGACCATGCCGATAAATACCCGCACGAATTATCTGGCGGCGAACAGCAACGGGTCGCGCTCGCACGTGCTCGGGCACCAGAGCCGAACCTTCTTCTCTTGGACGAACCTTTTTCCGGCCTTGATACGTCTCTTCGCGCCCAGCTCCGTCTTGAAACACGGGAGATATTAAAATCCCAGGGGGTCACAGCTATAATTGTTACGCACGATCCGGAAGAGGCCATGCTTATGGCAGACCGAATTGTGCTGATGCGAAATGGCAATGTTGTGCAAACGGGTACACCGGAGGAACTGTATTCTAAACCCACCGACCCCTTTACCGCCGGATTCTTTGGGGACGTAAACTGGTTAACTGGAGTTGTCGAAGGAGATTGGATTAAAACTGATGCAGGCAGAGTACCAAATGAAAATTATACAGATGGTACGGAAGTTGATGTACTTATACGTCCAGAAGCCTTTGAATTTGGATCCAATGAGTTGGATACCGACTATTTGCAAGATTTCAGAGTTTGCACGGTTGACTACGCCGGGCCATTTAGTCATATCCGACTTGGAATTGGTATTGATCCGGAGCCATCCAAACATGTGCAGGCTCATCATCAAGGTATACTGAATGCTTCCATTGGTGATAAAATACGTCTCAGTATTGACCCAGCGCAAACCTTTATATTTCCTAAAACTTTGAACAATAACTAAACTAACCCTTTAAACTTTAGTCCCTTCATCGTTTAGTACACAAAAAAATCACCTGAGCCTTTCAGGTGATTACGGTGCATCAAGAGGCAAAAATTTTTTATGGCTTTCATATCCGGTCTTTATTCAAAGTTTAAGGAAGTACCGGCACCCGCTATGGCCACTTTCTGGATTACATTGGCGGGCTTTTTTTTTACAATTGCAATGGTATCCGTCAGAAAAGTTTCAGTGGACATGCACGTCCTTGAATCGGTGATGTTTCGCAGTTTATTTGGTATCGCGTTTATGCTCCCGTGGTTAATGCGCCGGGGCATCTCTGCCCTTAAAACTAAGAGAATAGGGTTGTTGGCAATCCGGGGGACACTCGCATATTTTGTGACCTGTTTTTATTTCTTTGCAGCATCACTCATCCCATTAGCTGACCTGACTTCAATAACTTTTACTCGACCAATATTAGGTACTGTTGCCGCTATAATTTTTTTGAAAGAGGTTGCCGGCCGTCGAAGGTGGTCAGCTATTGCTGTCGGGTTTATCGGCATGCTGGTGATAGTCCGGCCCGGGTTGGTAGAAATTAATGTAGGTGTTTTACTCGTACTTTGCGGAGTCCTATTTCAAACATGTAACACTATTATAGTTAAAAAACTCACAAAAACTGAGGAACCCGATGCCATAGTGTTATATCATACATTATTCATTTTGCCTCTCTCAATCGTTCCAGCAATCTACATTTGGGAAACACCAACTATAGAACAATGGGGTTGGTTCGCTATTATCGGCGCTGCAGGGATTTTAACACAAAGTTGTATGACCAGGGCATTCGTCGTCGCAGACGCTTCATTTGTATTGGCCCTCAGCTATCTCAGATTGCCGATTGCTGCGATTATGGGATTTGCAATTTTTGGCGAGGTTCCTGTCATATGGGTGTGGATTGGCGCTATTATCATATGCGCCTCCTCAACCTACATTGCTCACCGCGAGTCAGTCCTCGCCCAGACCAATGGACGACGGAAAAATGAATAAAATTGCAAAGCTCATTTCATCTTGGCCGGCGGTGATCCAGTGCACCTTTTGGATATTAATCTCCGGATCCTTGATGGTCATACAACTGGGTGTAGTCAGGTTGATCGCAAATGATATAGATGTATTTGAAATTGTTTTCTTCCGTGCTTTATTCAGCTGCCTTTTTATTCTTCCAATAATTACAAGCAACCCAACTGTGCTGAAAGTAAACCGCCCCGTCATTATGGGACTATGCGGCGTCTTGGCATTTGTAGCCGGAGTTTGTTTTTATTTTGCCGCAAAATATATGCCTCTCGCAGATATTACGGCAATCCATTTTTCTCGCCCGATATTTGCAGCCATTCTTGCAGCTATCGTCTTGAAAGAAGTCATAAAAGGGCCCAGAGCTATAGCAATTATTGGCGGCTTCATTGGCGCAGCAATCATAATACGCCCAGGGCTAGTTGATTTTAATGTCGGTATTTTCTTTGTACTTGGTGTGGTTGTAGTGCAAACTTGGAACCCCATAAATCGGCGCCTATTATCAAAAAGTGAGCACCCGGATAGCATCGCTGTTTGGACACAGCTGGTAGTTTTGCCACTGGCATTGATACCAACATTTTTGGTCTGGACAATGCCAACATGGGAACTTCTAGGTTGGATGGCATTAATTGGACTTCTTGAAATGCTAAACCAGCGAGTATTGGCACGGGCCTACATACAAGGGGAAACTGTCATAGTTCTGGCTCTTCATTATACCAGACTTCCTCTGGCAGCCCTTGCCGGTTTTCTTATGTTTAATGAGGTTCCTGAGGTTTGGATTTGGGTGGGCAGTGGGGTAATCGCCTGTGCAGCTCTTTATCTTACCCACCATGAGAAATTAAAAGAGGATCAAGAGAAAAATAAGGCCCCTGATACCTAATTTTATTGCCTTTTAACAACTTCTATAAACCTTGGCACACCAACTAAAATTAGGTAGTGCTAATTAGTTTTTATAAAATACTCATAAAACAAGAGACGGCTAAATATTTAATCGGCTAGCAGATAAAGGCATATATTGGAGATATCATGACACCACTTAGACTCAGCATCGCTTCTACTGATTACGATCATTTTCGTGACTTCCGAACAGGAGATGTCCGCGCCGAGGGGATAGACCACAACTGGTCCACGTTGCGGCACCACGAAGTATTTGCGCGTTTTACTGCAAATAGGGAATGGGATGTTGCAGAGTTAAGCTTTGCAAAGTTCGTCGCACAGGTAACTCGTGACAATGCTGATATCATCGCTTTACCTGTGGTATGTTCTCGCTTATTTCGGTTTTCGTCTTTCTATATCAATAAAAATTCTGGCATCAAAACCGTCGAAGATCTCAAAGGAAAAAGGATTGGTTCACCCGAATGGGCCCATTCTGCCGCCGTGTATATGCGTGGCTGGATGCATAATGAGTGTGGGGTAAAATTACAGGATGTACACTGGTATCAGGCGGGCGCCAACGCGCCCGGCCGGGTGGAGAAGGTTGAACTCAATCTTCCTGAAGGTGTAGAGATCACACGAATTTCAGACAAGTCTTTATCCGACCTAATTGCCGCCGGTGAAATCGATTGTGCAATAATAGCGAGGCCCCCAACCTGTTTTCTAGAAGGTCATCCAGATGTCGTACGGCTATATCCCGACTACCTTGCGATGGAGGAACAATATTATGAAGAAACCAAAGTCTGGCCAATAATGCACATAATGGTTATGCAAAACCATATTCTCGAGGACAATCCTTGGGTAGCACGAAACTTGTTGAACGCCTTCGACGAGTCCAAAGAGCGCAGCATTGCGAGACTACTTGACCCGGCTGTGTCGCGTTATCCCCTTGCATGGCTCCCAACATATGCCCGAAAAATGCAAGCTACATTCGGGAAAGACCCCTACCCTTTCGGTATAGAGGAAAATCGGGCCACTTGGGAACAGATGCTACTCTATACATATCAGCAGGGAATTGCACACAAACACGTAACACCTGAGGATATATTTCCAAAAGGAATTATGACAAATGTAGTCGTTTAGTATTCCAACAGTGGTATATTATTTTTTAAAAATTTAAAGGATATCCATAAGCTTAATAAGTGGCCGCATATCGGATACATTTTCAAGCTCACACCACGCCGCCAAAACTTTATCACACCTTTGATTCCCAATAACGGAGGCACTTTGTGAACGAAATTTATTCTCTATATCTGAGTCGGACATAGGATTAGCCGGGTGCCCTGGAGGATTAACGTTTTCAACCGCATAAATTGAGCCATCTTCTAATTTAACCACAGCCCGGACCATCATCGTATCAGGCATAAGTTCTTCGATGGCCGAATCCACAGTCACTTTTACTTTACTGAGGAGGGGACGAATTACCGGATCACGGACTAAAGTTTTATCGAATGTGTTTACCGATACCGGACCATCAATTAGGGCCCGGACGAAAATATAAGGCAAACTATGATCAGCGGTCTCACGCGTTTGGGGATCCCACTTTTCTGGTTCACTAGCAATTTCATGTTTAGTAAATTTATCACAAAAAATTTCTATTTCTTTTATTGACTCTATTTTATCTGGGAAAATCTTTTTCCGCATATCGAGAGCTGCCCACACTACAGACTGTCCGTTGGTTTCTAAAGGCCAGTATTTGATAAGGACTTTTGGAAAATCAAAACTACCGCCTTCTGTAGGGAAGTTCGAAATCTCAAAAGGCCCCGTCACATTATCAAATAAACCACAACGACCTTCGAAGGCATTCCCTGGCCCAACCATACCTTCAGCCGATAATGTCGCCGCAAAAACTCCATTCCGCCCTGCAAATGCGGTCGCAACATTTTTCCATGGCGTCAGCTCACCGGATCTCGTGACACGTAACGGCACCGTAGAAGTCGCTGTCATTCCGATTGCGTGAGCTGTTTGTTCACTAGAAAGTTTGAGCAGATTACAGATTCCTGCAGCAGTCGAAATTCCAACAGCAAATCCTTGGTCCCAACCCAGGTGGCGCATATTGGAAAATTCGCTAAGTCTGATGAATACTTCGTAAGTGACTAACACTGATGCCAGCAGCTGGCGGCCGCTTATAGGCATCGCTCCCGCCATAGCAAGATGCGGCCCAATTCCATCACTGGGATGCCCTCCCGGATAACGGTCATTAAAATCATAATTACGAATCATACAGGTATTGATAAAGCCGGCAATTTCGACAGGTAGTACTTTTTCTTGCATAAGAGTGCGCCCCGGAAACCTGCCGGGCGTCTGCCCAAGAGCCAAACGCTTCCCTATTTCCGCGGCTTTGCAATCATGTGACCCTATAGCACAACCCAAAGTATCAATAAGGTGCTGACAGGCTAAATGAGAAATTTTAGTCCCAAGATGGTCGAAAGTTAAATCGGTCGCAAAATTTGCAATTTGCCTGGTAAGCTGGTCGAACACGATCATATTTACCTTTATAAGACTGGAAAATGTTCAGCTCGAAAGCTTGACAGTGGCAGAGGTGGATCTTCATTAATACCATCTATCCACATGTCGAAAACAATGTCTTTTTCTGGTGTTACCTCGAGTAGGCGCGCACGGCACATGTCTCCACGATTATCATTTGTGGCGATCCCATTAATTGTACAGATTCCGCCAAAAGTCATAAAGGTATTGCCGGTTTTCGGAAGACGGTAGGCTCCACCCTGATAACAGGCATAAAATTGCTCCTCCGGACCAGCGCCAAACGACCACACTTGTTTTACTGTCATCATTTCCTCATCAACAAGGAATTCAGCGACTCTACTGTAATTTTTTTCGGCCGGTAATTTATCAGAAAACGGCAATGCTCGGTGATTTCCATTATCAAAACATAGGATTGAACCAGAAGGTGTTACAGAGCAATCATGTTGATGGTATTGCCAGTCTAATTCTCCTAGAGGCTCTAGTAAATATTTTGACCATGGTCGCCGCCAGTTTCCAGGATCGCCGAGAATCCATTTTATATCTCCGGTGAGACGAGAAAACTTAAAGATGCAGTCCTGGGTCCTAAGAGAAACCATTATTGTATCGTCACGCTGGTCATAAAAAACAGCATTGGTATGACACCAGTCATTGCTATCCATAAAACCCAATTTATTCCAGTAATTAGAACAACTTCCATAGCAGAGCCGATATGGATCAATCATATCAAATAAATGCCATTTATCGATGATGTCCCCATTTGCAGAAACCTCAAGGACAATATCACCAATGACCTTGGCGGGGCCTCGGGAAGCGTCAGGTTCACTATCGTTTACCGGCCAGTCAGGGAGGACCCGCATTTCAGCGCTTAGGAGCAAAAAGTTTCCATTGGGCAAAACATTCACTCGATGGTGAGTTAGAGGTATATCTATTGCGATTGAACCGGGGGGCGGCTGCTTATCTTGCCACTTGCCAGTAACATGCCACTGTCGAATGAGCGTTCCAGTCGGTGATACCTCCATTATTTGACCCGCAGCTGTCAGAGAAAAAATCAGATTACCGTTGGGGTGGGCACAACTATCTTGTGCTGCGGTATCAAATTGCAGATTTAACGGCATTTCCCCCTCTGCGTTGACCCCAATAATCCATCCAACTTTATTGCGTCCTCTGTCATTGCCGCCGGGCCTTACGTTAAAAACCATCATCCCGGGTTCGCGTCTATCTGGTATACAAGTATCGATATGATAAGGAGGCAAATCGGAAGTATTCATATTAATCAACCCGTCTAGTTGGCCATGCTGGACGCGACAGGCCTAAGTTTTGCCTTAGGGTCGTTCCGTTATATGCTTTACGATAAAGACCTCTCCGCTGTAATTCTGGAATAACAAGATCTATGAAATCTTTTAAACTAGATGGAAACAACGGGGGCATAATATTAAATCCATCGCATGCTCCGTCAACAAACCACTCTTCCATCAAATCGGCAACTTCACTCGTCGATCCAATGATTTCATAATGACCGCGAGCACCAGCAACCCTTCTATAGAGTTCTTTGATTGTTAAATTTTCTCGGCGCGCAATATCAACAAATAGATCTACACGGGTAGAACTCGTTTCGTTACGTGGAATTTCCGGCAAGGGGCTATCAATCGGAAACCCTGAAACATCGTAATCAAGCCGTTTGGAAAGAAGTTGCAGTCCGGTAATTGGATCTATTAAGTCCTGAAGGTAGTCATACTTACGAACTGCTTCTTCGCGAGTTTCTGCAACGCACACCAACAATCCCGGCATTACCTTAAGATCATCAGGACTGCGACCATATCCATACATACGTTTCTTTACATCAGTGTAAAAATCTTTGGCTCCCAAAATCGTTTGTTGTGCGCCAAAAATTACTTCTGCGGTCTCAGCCGCAAGTTCCCGACCGTCATCAGAAGCTCCCGCCTGCACCATAACAGGTTCTCCTTGGGGTGATGGCGGAACGTTCAAAGGTCCCTTAATTTTGAAAAACTCACCATCATGTTCAAGAATTTGCAGCTTTTTCTTGTCAAAATAAACACCAGATGCTCGATCCCTGATAAAGACGTCCTCCCCCCAGCTATTCCATAAGCCCCGGACAACGTGTGCAAACTCTTTTGCTCTTTTATAACGCTGTGATTTTTCCATATGCTGTTCTTTACCAAAACTTGCCGCTTCAGACCTATTCCCCGAAGTAACCAAGTTCCAGCCAGCACGGCCGCCGCTTACGAGATCCAGTGAAGCAAATCTCCTTGCCAGGGAAAAGGGTTGATCATAAGTTGTTGTTGCTGTGCAAACTACACCAAGTTGTTTGGTATGTTGGGCTATCGCACCCATAAGGGTAAAGGGTTCAATCCATGTACCATAGGAATCGTGAGCCATCGCATCTAGTTCGCCTCTCCAGAAAGAGACCGAATCTGCCATAAAGAACATATCAAAAAGGCCGCGCTCAGACATTTGAGCAATATCAATAATATGGCTCATGTTTGATCCGGAATTTGGAACACTATCAGGATGTCTCCACGCGGCAATATGGTGGCCACACGGCCAATAGAACATACCGAGCTTCATTTCCTTTTTACTGCCAACCATGCGTTAGCTTCTCCCGAGTTTTACATCATCCCGCGGGTATTTTTAATGTGCCTCGTCCCAGCTCAAACCATAACCGGTATCACAGATTAAGGGGACAGATAGGCTTGCCGCAGACTCCATGACGTTTTTGACCAGTTTCTCGGTCTTCTCAAGCTCACTTCTTGGCACCTCAAATATTAATTCATCGTGCACCTGCAACAACATTTGTGCTTTGAGATCCGCCGACTTCAAAACATCGGGCATCAGGATCATTGCACGTTTAATGATATCAGCAGCCGATCCCTGTAACGGGGCATTAATTGCCGCACGTTCCATAAAATTTCGTCGCGCTAGGTTTTTGTCCTTAATTCCCGGCACGTGAACTCGACGGCCAAAAATTGTTTCAACATACCCAGTCTTTTGCGCGAACTCTTTTGCATTATCCATATAGCCCTTAACACCGGGATATCGTGCAAAATAAGCCTCGATAAAAGACTTTGCATCGCCTTGCGCAATGTCCAGCTGACGCGCCAATCCAAATGGGCTGATACCATAAATAATGCCAAAATTTATTGCTTTAGCGCGATTACGAGTCGGGCTATCGAGTTGGCTAATAGGAATTCCAAATACCTCACTAGCTGTCAGGGCATGAATATCAACACCATCTTTAAAGGCCTTCTTTAGGGTGCCAATATCAGCCACATGTGCGAGCAAGCGCAACTCAATTTGAGAATAATCTGCTGAAAGCAGGACATTTTTATCATCCGCAACAAAGGCTGTTCTAATTTTACGACCATCTTCAGTGCGTATGGGAATGTTCTGCAGGTTAGGATCATTAGAAGACAAACGCCCAGTCGAAGCTATCGCTTGCGCAAAGGAGGTATGCACCCGTCCGGTTCGACTATCAATCTGACCAATTAATGCATCCGTATAGGTACTTTTAAGTTTGCTTAACTGTCGCCATTCAAGGACTTTCTTAGGTAATTCATGACCCTGGGCCGCAAGGCCTTCGAGAATATTTGCACCGGTAGCATAGGCCCCTGTCTTCCCCTTTTTACCACCAGGAAAGCCCATTTCATCAAACAAAACCTCGCCCAACTGTTTAGGCGAACCAATATTGAAAGAACGCTCAGCTAATCTGTGGATTTCTTCTCCGAGCAACGCAATACGTTTTTCGAAATCAGCAGACAAACTTTTCAAAACTTTGATGTCGACCCTAATACCCGCTCTCTCCATAGCCTCGAGTACACTTATAAGGGGCCTCTCTATTCGCTCATAAACCGTCGCCATATGCTCTGACACTAGACGAGGTTTAAGAAGTTGATACAAGCGAAGTGTCACATCTGCATCTTCTGCGGCATAGTCTAGAGCAGCATCGAGTTCTACCTCCGCAAACCCTATTTGTTTTTTCCCGGAACCGGTTACTTCTTTATATTTAATATTGGTTCGGCCAAGATGAATCCGTGTAAGGTCATCTAGTCCGTGGCCATGCGAGCCACCATCGAGTACATACGATAACAACATCGTATCATCTAATGGCCCCATCCTAACATTATAGTTTGCAAAAACCTCGCTATCATATTTTGCGTTATGCGCAACCTTCAACGTACCGGGATCCTCCAACAATGGTTTAAGAATCTCCAATAATTTATCGATAGTAAGTTGTTTTGGGGCATCTCTAGTTTGAGAGAGCGGATTCTCTTCTCCTAGATCGAGTGTTGCTTGGCTGACCCGACGGATATGCCCCACAGGAATATAACAGGCCCGTGCACCCTCAACCGGTTTTGGAAGGGCTAGAGAAATACCAATGAGTTCTGCATTTAACGAATCAAGGGAGTTCGTTTCCGTATCGACTGCAACGATACCTTGCTCATAAGCTGCTTTAACCCACGTTTTTAAGGGAATCTCTTCTTGAATTAAAGTGTAGCCCCCATCATCGCCAGCTGGAGCGTCCTGCATTACATTGTCAGTAACAGAAACATCCTGACCAGCGGCTCCAAGACGAGCAACAACCTTCGCTAGCGTTGATTTAAACCCTTGTTCTTCAAGAAATCCCAATAACTTCTCAGGTTCCGGTTCCCTAATAACAAAGTCCTCATATTTTTGTTTGACGGGCACGTCTTGCTTGAGGGTAACAAGATCCCTTGAAATACGGGCTTGCTCAGCATACTCGACGAGGTTCTCACGTCGCTTTGGCTGTTTGATCTCATTGGCCCTAGATAACAATGTATCAAGGTCGCCGAATTCATCAATCAACTGTGCCGCGGTTTTTACCCCAACACCCGGTACGCCAGGCACATTGTCAGTTGAATCACCGGCGAGCGCTTGAACGTCAATAACCTTTTCAGGTTTTACACCAAATTTTTTCTTTACCTCCTCATAGCTAATTGCCGTTCCCTTCATCGGGTCTTGCATTGAAATATTCTCGTCAACGAGCTGCATTAAATCCTTGTCGGAGGAGACAATGGTTACCTTATGTCCATTGGCGGCGGCCTCTTTTGCATATGTAGCAATTAGGTCATCGGCCTCGTACCCTTCCATTTCTGCTTGAGGCAGGCCAAATGCTTCTACGGAAGCACGAATTAACGCAAATTGTGGTATCAAATCTTCAGGTGGAGGCGGCCTATTTGCTTTATAATCTGGATAAATCTCAGACCGAAATGTCCGCCTGGCTGTATCAAAAATTACTGCAAGGTAGTCCGCGTCCGAATCCTCCACCAGCTTTGTAAGCATGGAAGTAAAGCCGTAGACCGCATTTACCGGGGTCCCGTCAGGCCGGTTCATAGGTGGCAGAGCATGATAGGCGCGAAAAATATAACCAGATCCATCTATAAGCAATAAATGTTTGGCCTTCTTATTTTCTGCCATTGATATCCCCGTATTCTATCTGTCAAAACTATCGCAAGGACGCAAAGGAATGATTTAATTAGTTAGTTTGCAAGGTAAATTAATACTAACCAAAGGGTCTTTAATGCCCCCCAGCAATCTTTGACCCGGGCTTTAAGAGATACATTCTCCCGCAATAACCGCATTCAGCTTTACCATCAATCAGGGTTAGAAAGACTCTCGGATGCCCGAGGGCTCCTCCCCCCCCATCACAAGCTACCGTCAGCGCTTCAACTTCAATAGTTTCTGGTGGTTCTAGAGCAGTAACAGCCATAGTTTAATCCTCATATTTTTACACTCGGTTTATTGACCACCGATGTAAGACAATGATAACCAATGGCAACCTTCATGAAAAGTTTCTTAAATTAAAATTCTGGCTCACTTTTAACCAACTAATTAATCTATGAATATAGAAAAATCACATCGCAATGATGATATGCCACTTCTTGCAGTTGACATCCAGAATCTCACCAAGATTTACAACCCTTCAAAAGGTAAAACTGTTGAGGCCCTGAATAATATAAATATGAAAGTCCCGCAGGGTTCCATCTTTGGAATACTAGGACCCAACGGCGCCGGAAAATCAACACTCATCAATATCTTAGCAGGATTAGTTGTGAAAACTTCGGGTATCGCCAAAATTTGGAATTTTGATATAGAACGAGAGACAAGGCGTGCAAGAGCAGCAATTGGTGTGGTACCTCAAGAAGTTAGTCTAGATGCATTTTTTAGCCCGAGAGAAGCATTGGAACTCCAAGCAGGTTTATATGGTGTACCGAAAAAAGAACGCCGTACTGATGAAATTTTGGAAGCAATTGGTTTAACAGAAAAAGCCAACGCTGACGCAAGGTCGCTCTCTGGCGGAATGAAACGGCGTTTACTAATTGGAAAGGCATTAGTTCATGCACCCCCCGTCGTGGTTTTGGACGAACCAACGGCCGGCGTAGACGTAGAACTTCGCCGACAACTTTGGGATTATGTAAGGGATTTAAACAAAGCAGGGACCACCATTTTACTTACCACACACTACCTTAAAGAAGCCGAGAAAATGTGTGATACAATTGCTATTATTGATCAAGGCCAAATGGTTGCCTGTGACGCCACACCAGCATTAATAGAGCGCCTAGATCAACGGACCCTCATCATTACCATTAAGGAAAAACTCCATAAGCTGCCGGATAATTTAAATGACTTTTCTGTTACTCTCACAACACCCATAAAGTTAACATTCGAATTTTCTCCAAGCAAAACGAGCACAGGGGAAATAATCACAGCTGTTCAAAAACAAATGCTCACCATAGTGGATCTACAAACTTTGGACTCTGATCTTGAGGATGTTTTTATAAGATTGACCAATCTTAACGGGTGAATTGAATAGATCACTAACCCGACTGTTTTTTCAAAAAATCAGAGAAAGGAGGTAGTTATTTGGGCGGGATAGGTTCTCGCACCAATCCGACGCCACAAAATCACGAATATGGGTACCCTTTTGCACAAGGATTCACTTATCAGCTTACCTGCCCTTTAAAATGAGTTGGAGAAAAGGTACGTGTGGTACCTGAAAACACTAGAAGGTTTTGGATACCTAGCGTAAATTCCAGCCAACGCACCCGTAGCTCAGCTGGATAGAGCGCTGCCCTCCGAAGGCAGAGGTCAGAGGTTCGAATCCTCTCGGGTGCGCCACTTTTCTTTCAACAAGTTCAGATAGTTATCAGTTGCAGAATTTTCTTCAACAATTCAGCAAATAGAAAGTATCGCACGATTAGTAAGGAAAGATTTCATGCTAAAAATTAGTGGAGATCAACTTGATGTTCCTTCAAATGTTCTAATCGGACAAATTCCAACGTCTTTATATTTGTTGATTTAATTTTAACCATGGGGGCACAACCTGCCCGCCGTGCCTCTTCCCAACGAATGGCACAGAGGCACCAGCTATCTCCGTTCTTCAGACCTTTGAATCCATATTCTTGTCGAGGTGTAACCAAATCATTCCCTTTGCTAATGGAGAACTCTAGAAACCGATCATCCACAATAGCACAAACGGTATGAGTTCCCCGATCACTAACACCGGTATTACAACACCCATCTCGAAAAAACCCTGTAATTGGATTCGTTCCGCAAGGCTCCAATTCTGTACCAAGCACATTCTTTTGCTTTTCTAACATGGGGGTATAACCTAGTTTATCCTATCATTTAAGTAAGCACATATTCCCTTGTTCAAAGGGGTGATATATAGAAATTTCTAATTGTTATACATCATTCTCTATAGGTGGATTCGCTACATCACCTATTTATCACCGAAAAGCATTACAACCCTGAGACATATCATATCTGTTAGTCGCCGCAATTTATGAGTGTAATCAAAAATATTAGAATTTTGTAATATATTTTCGATTATCTATTGCGACTGATTATTAGTTGCACTATATAGATGATATTGATTCTCATTCGCAACAGGGAATATAAGATGGAACAAAAAATTATAAAGTTCGAACACAGGGATAGAACTGCAGATCAAAGATCCTACAAAAAGACGTATCACCTCCAATTAGAAGGATTAAATTCTGCCGAGAATTTTTTAGTTTGGATGACTCAATATTGGGTCCGTTCAACGATACAGCGGATTGATCCACTACCATTAATTCGGAAAAGTATAGAGGAAATATTGGATAAAGAGAATCAGGAGGAATTTGTCCAATATATTAATTATATATTTTACCTTTTTTTCAATGTCTCGAGTTACCCTCTTACCCTGGGATGTCAACATTGCAAAAAACTAGGTTCTTTTGAGCTGAATTTTATGGCTTTGGTAAGTTTCCAACAAAATGATGATGATCATCTAACCAAAAATTTATTGGGCCATATATTGGGTATCAATTATTCGGAGGATACAAAAAATTACATCGATTTGATTTCCGAAATTTATCTTAAAAGTAACCTCAAACTCCAACTTCGGCCAGAATACCAGGACCTATTTCAATTAGAGTCCCCTTCTATGGACCATTCCCTGAAATATTTAGGAAGTATTAATTAGGTAGATAATTTTCCAAAAAGAAAGTGTGCAAATAATGATAAATCAATCCATTCCTCCATTTGGTGCCACGGCCTATCACCAAAACAAATTCGAAGAAATTTCTGATGAGACTATAAAGGGAAGTTGGGCCATTTTTCTATTTTATCCTAGGGATTTTACCTTTATTTGCCCCACAGAACTTCAAGACATGAGTAAATACTACGACGAATTTAAGCAATTGGGTGTCGAAATTTACGCGGTTTCTACTGACAGCCATCACGTGCACAAAGCCTGGCACGACAACAGTGAAGCCGTCGGAAAAACAAAGTTTCCTATGATAGGCGATCCAACCGGAGCGATAACCCGCGGTTTTCAAGTCATGATTGAGGAGTCTGGAGAGGCCCATAGAGCAACTTTTCTTGTCGACCCCGAAGGACTTATAAAAGTTGCCGAAATACATGCGGATAATATTGGTCGCAGTGCTAAAGATTTTTTAAGGAAAGTAAAGGCCGCTCAGTATGTTGCAAATAGCGATGGGGAGGTGTGCCCCGCCGCTTGGGAGCCGGGAGATAAAACATTGAAACCTGGAATAGATTTAGTTGGCAAAATATAGCGTTTCAGGCGCTTTTTTAATTTTTGAGAAAATCTGGGCCAGTACCTAAACCTTCCTCATATGAAACGCACTAGGATAGTAATATTTTTGCTTATTTATTTACTTTGTTCCTCAATAATTTGGTACTTTTTATACTTCAATTGATCACATAAAACCATGTCCAAATCATCAAGCTATCAACACTTAAGAGAATACCAAAAACAAGGTTCCAAAGTGGAAAATAATGTTGGTGGAGAAAAACAATTTTGGAAAGTCATCGCTATTAAGAAAGACCCTAGAAATTTCTGGATTCCAACAGAAGATTGCCCTTATTTAGACAATCGTTATCCTCTCGAAAGGGTTCGCTACGCAGTCGAGCAAGGAAATTTAATTGTAGCTCAAAAAAAACTTGGCCCATTTCATTATGAATTATGGGCGACAGAACCTAAATTAAAGGTTTAAACAGTTTAAAATATTTAGCCCTCCCAAACTCAAAGTTTTTTTGATCCAATAACAATCCTTTACCGTATTATGGTTTTGCCGCCAAATGTGGCATAACATTTTTTGATATTGAGACTTCTATAATATTTTTCAGTAAAATTCATGAAAAGCAAACAAACAAAAACTCGTTGGTGGTGGATAAGACATGCACCTGTTATTAACCCTGACCAAAAATTATATGGTCAGCTCGATCTAAACGTTGACCTTAGTGACCATCAAAAATTTGAATTTGTCGCCAACTCCCTGCCAAAAAATGCCACGTGGATAAGTTCGCCTTTAGCACGAGCAAAAAAAACCGCCAGTCTTCTGGCCAACCTGGCCATCCAAGATGGTAAAATTAAGGAATATGATCAATTAAAGGAGCAAGCCTTTGGAGATTGGGAAGGAAAAAGATGGGATGAAATTGACGAGAACATAAGCCAAACTTTTTGGGAAAACCCCGTAAAAAATTGTATCCCAAATGGTGAAAGCTTTAACGATTTGGTGAGACGCGTCTCGAAAACTATTGAGGAGCTGAACAATCAATATACTGGAAAGGACATCATTGCCGTCGCACACATGGGAACAATCAGAGCGGCGCTTACACATGCAATCGGAGGGAACGGCCATGCTGGTCTGTTATTCCAACTAAAACCTATTTCCTTAACTCGTATTGATGCAATCCATGATAATAATAATATTTGGTGGAAAATTTCTGGTGTTAACCTTTATGGGAACAGAGATGAATTGGCGAATTAACCCAAAAATCAAAACGATAAATCGATTATTAAAAATGGCATTGAAAGAGCTAAAGAAAAATTGATGGAACAAAATATATGATATTTGCAAAGGCCTACGTTGTAACCCTTATTGTTTTTCTATGCCTTGATTTTATTTGGCTGGGATTTATCGCAAAGGATTTTTATGGTTCACAGTTAGGCAATTTTATGCGTGTGAATATCAATTATGCCGCTGCTATAATTTTTTATATTATTTATGTAGGTGGTATAATATTCTTCGCTGTTGAACCCGCCCTAGCAGAATCAAGCTGGATCAGAGCTGCCGTCAATGGAGCAATCCTCGGATTGATTGCTTACGGTACCTATGATCTAACGAATTTTGCTACATTAAAAAACTGGCCGCTAAATATTAGTTTAGTAGATATGTTCTGGGGATCCTGCTTAACATGTCTCTCCAGTGTCATTGGGTTTTTCATTACAAAATCTCTGCCCTAGAGCCTAACAAGGCGCTAGGACAAAAATTTTTGCCTACCGCCTTATTGATTGATAAGCGTTTAGCGCCCTCTGTCTCGCTACACGGTGATCAACTATTGGTTCGGGATAATTCGCAACATTTGTGGGATTTTCCCATGGCTTATGTATAAATTTATTGGATAACCTACAAATTTCTGGCACCCATTCTCTGACGTAATCGCCCTCGGGATCAAATTTCTCTCCCTGAATTATTGGATTGAAAATACGAAAATACGGTGCGGCATCAGCGCCACAACCCGCTACCCATTGCCAACTAGCTGAGTTATTGGCGAGATCTGCATCTACCAAAGTATCCCAAAACCAGCTCGCACCTTTCTCCCATGATATAAGCAAATGTTTGGTTAGAAACGAAGCAACAATCATTCTTACCCGATTATGCATCCACCCTGTTTTCCATAACTGACGCATTCCCGCATCAACAATAGGATAACCAGTCATACCAACCTTCCAAGCATGGAAACATTCTTCATCATCTCTCCAAGGGAAACTGTCAAAGAAATTTTTAAAATTGGATTCTACTATTTTTGGCCAGTGATATAAAAGATGATAAGAAAACTCTCGCCAAAAAAGCTCGCGCAGGTAAGCCTTGCCGCCCAAGAAGGAATTGTCATCTAATTTATTTGCTGAGCAGACAATATTATAGACCTCACGTGGACTTAATTCACCAAAATGAAGATAAGGTGATAACGCGGAAGTTCCGTTTCTATCTGGACGGTCACGATATTTATCGTAATCGTAAATCTTACTAGAAATAAAATCTTTTAAACGTGATTGTGCTCCTATCGACCCCGGAGACCAATACCGGCTAAATTCTGCAGCCCAGTTGGGTTCCGAGGGCCTCAGCCTCCAACTTTCTAGTTTATCACTTTTAGGCCATTCATCAGGTGCAACAAGAATTCTGGGCGCTGGAATGGGCTCTTTAATAATTCCCATATTGAGACAGGCGTTATAAAAAGGTGTAAATACCTTGAAGGCATTTCCAGATTTTGATTTAACCATTTCTGGTTCAATTAAAAGAGAACCAGAAAAACGGCGACACTCTATNTTTTTTTTGTTTAAAAAACTCGCAAGATTTTTTTCTTGTTTAACGGAAGCTGGCTCATAACAGCGTGAAAAATATATCGCTTTTGCACCGCTAAACTTAATTATATTGTGCAGTATCTCCAANGGTTCACCGCGACGCAAAATGAGTCTGCTATTAATTGCTTCAAGGGATTTTTTTAACGCAACTAAACTACCCTCGAGCCACCAAAGGCTTGCACGCCCCATTTTTGGCTCTTGGTTTAAGATATATACGGGAATGACCGGTGCATTTGTTTTGAAAGCAGCATGAAGCGCAGGATGATCATTAATACGAAGATCGCTTCTAAACCAAACAACAATAGGACNATTGGAATCAAAAGGCATTTATATTTATATCATAATTATCAATACAAAATGTTTAGAGTCTCACCTACGAATTAATGAGCTCCATGAGGCGGCGTTCCATATTGGCATCATCATAAAACGATCCGGTGAAAGTTCTGGTAATCATTTCGACGTTTGGTTTTTTAACACCACGCGTTGTCATACATTGATGTTGAGCTTTGATGATAACAGCCACACCCCTAGGCTTAAGGGACTTTTCAATGCACTCGGCAATTTGAGCGGTCATGGTTTCCTGGGTTTGCAATCGCCGAGCATAAGCAT
Source organism: Rhodospirillaceae bacterium (assembly GCA_002712335.1). The sequence goes on from PATI01000008.1 coordinate 19,496, forward strand.
CCACGACGCGAGCTAATTTACTAATACCTACAACTTTTCTAGCGGGCAGGTATGCCACATCCGCAGTCCCTATAATAGGCACCATGTGATGCTCGCAATGGGACTGAAAGGTTATATCGCGCAATAGAACAATATCATTGTAACCACTGACTTCTTCAAAGGTGCGCGACAACATTTCAGTGGGATCTGTTTCGTAGCCACTAAAGAACTCTCCGTATGCATTCACAACTCTCTTCGGAGTATCCAAAAGACCTTCACGATCAGGGTCGTCGCCAGCCCATAGCAGGAGCGTGCGGACCGCTGCTTCAGCATCCTCTTTAGTGGGTAGNTCTGTAACCTCAGCAGGNCTACTACCATTAGAATAAATGTTTCTACAAACACCGGTTTTTGAAGCTTTTTCACGCAGTTGCATGGTTTAGTCCTTTTTTAATGCCGCGTGTAAAATCTATTCTGAACTTAAATGATGATCTATGATCTTGACCTTCAATAATAGCTAGACAGATTGGACCTTGGCTCCTTTTTGACCGACAGCCGGGACTCCACCCTCCTCCCCCCAACGCGGAGCTGTCTCTAAATTGATATCGAGTTGATCCAGCATACGCATGCAGCTTTGATCGACAATTTCCTCTAATGTTTTGGGACGATTATAAAATGCTGGAACAGGGGGGAATATTATTGACCCAAGATTGGCTAATTTAATTANATTTTCCAAATGACCTGCATGAAGGGGGGTTTCTCTAATTGCCACTACGAGACGGCGTCTTTCTTTCAAGATAACATCGGCAGCCCTGCTGATAAGGTCACCGGTATTTCCCATAGCGATATTGGACATCGTTTTTATAGAGCAAGGTGCTATAATCATACCAGCACTCGAAAATGAGCCCGAAGATATGGAAGCTCCAATGTTACCGGGAGAATGAACTTCGTGAGCTAGAGAATTAATATACGACGGATCTACAGCATTTTCCATTTTCAACGTAAGGTTTGCTGATTTGCTCATTACAAGATGAATTTCGGTTTCACCTTCCTGGCGAAGCATTTCCATAAGGCGCCAACCGTAAATGGTACCAGTGGCTCCTGTAATCCCGATAATAACTCTTTTCATAAGTTCAATTTCTGTTNTTTTTTATCGCCCTCGTATGAACACNTACGAAATTGAACGCCCATTGGTTCAATTTTTTCTTCCTTGGTAAATCTTTATTTAGATAAATTTTTATTATTAAAGAAAAGTTGCTTTTAAAGGAATTGGTGATCCATTTAAAAAATAAAAGCGTATTCATTTAAAAGGTTTTTTGATGAAATTTTACAAATTAATAATGGATGAATGTAAAAACCCTTTAATGGAACTTCCTAAAGCACAGCGGTTCCAGATTATGACCTTCTTGTCAGTGATGTGGTCTACAATTTTTTGTTTTGCGATCGGAGCTTGGCTTTGGTGGGGTGTCCTCGTTGTCGGACATGTCGCGATAGTGTTGGGCACGATTATGACTAGCATTACCTTTAGACAAGTTCAAAAACAAACACACCGTGATTTATATCAGGCCAAAGATGGCTCTGTCCGTTATGACGATATTTGGGGTGCGTAAAAGCTCTTAAGGTTAGGTTTAGTCATTATGATAAGAAAGGATTAAAATGTTTAAGCATGTAGCAATGATGTTTGATTATGTAGAACTACCATCAATGATAAATCAATATGAGAAGTTACAGTCGGAAGGCAGGCTTAACGAAGCTGCAGCCATTCGCAACAATATTGCCAATATCCTTAGAAAGGGCTCCTCAAGCGAAAATAGTTAACATAGTGAAGAGTTGGTAGATCNATAGAAACTAAATTCGGAAATGTTAANATTCTTATACCGTAANCACTGTCAAANANATAAAAGTAAAACGAAAACAGTGAGAGTTAGCTTCTAAAAAAGCCTACAAAGAGCTAAAAAANCCTAANAAAGAANAGCAANGGGAAAAAAAGGAAGTAANNGTAGTGTGCATTTTTCTTAGGTAGTAAAATGTAAAATAAAGTCAGATTTTCATGATCGGTTGAAAAACTTTAGGAAGCCAATTTTGAAAGACAAGTGGCGCATCAGTAACTACGANACATATACATTCCTCTTCTTCTCCCACAATTGGTTTATGTATTATTGCTTCGTCTACGTCCTGCATATCACCAGCATTAAAAGATGAAATTTGATCACTGTAACAGCCGGACAGTACTACGGTAACTTCCCGACCCCGGTGACCATGATCTGGGACAGGTTTTCCTGCCTTGATACGAAGAAGACGAGCAATGCCACCATCATCAGAAAGACCTAACATGTGCTGATAAACGCCCGGGCCAATATACTTCCAGGGAATATTATCAACGTCATGATTAACATATTTACGTAAGACAGGAGGTATAATTGATTTTGTAGTGTAATACTCCTCCACAGTAGCAAATGGGCCAGGTGTTGCAGTTTCTGGAGATTCTGAATCTATATTTTCAAATACTTTGTCTAACATGTTTGGTGACAACTCTTGATCAGGGGTATCTGCCAACAAAACTCCACCTACCGTTTCAGCTAGCTGAACACTAGCTCGACATTCTGGACAGAATGAAAGGTGAGTAGCCACCGCCAAACTCCAACTTTCTGACAAGGCGCCAGCTGCATAGCTCATCAATAAATCGTCATGTGGGTGGTGGCTTACATTCATTGTAAATCTCCTAACGCGTGACGTAATTTGGTGAAGGATAAACGCAAACGCGATTTAACTGTACCAAGTGGAATGTTAATAGCGTCTGCTATTTCTTGGTGAGACAAGCCCTCCAAAAAGGAGAGTGTTACAACCTCCCTTTGATCATCAGGCAATTGATTAATTGAAAGTTTTACACGATCCACTAATGCGGATTGTTCAACGTTTTGCAATGGCGTTGGCGTTTCGTCCGGTTTAAACATTGGATCATCTGGATCTAGAAGAGGCTTATTTTCTTTTCGCAAGCGGTCTATTCTTAAATTTCTGGCAATAGTAAAAATCCAAGTCGTGGCTGACGATTTTTTAGGATTAAATTGCTCAGCCTTTCGCCAAACACGTATGAAAGTTTCCTGTGTAATTTCTTCAGATGCTACCGGATCGCCTCCAATTTTCATCATGTAGGCTTTAACCCGTGGACCTATTTTTCTAAACAAAGTAGCAAAAGCTTCGCGATCTTTTGCAGACCCTATTTTCATTAACAGATCATTATCAGAGGGTGTCACTTCAAGCTTTACCTTGGGCTGATTTCTTAAGGACAAAAAATTTCCGCTCATACCCTCATTTTGCGCCATGTTTGTCAATGTTCTTGGCACAAAATATGCTGTCGGCTTGCAGTTTAAAGTATTAAATCCGGTATCCTGAATATGTAACATAATTATCTTACGTTCAGTCTAGACCCTCAGATCATAAAAAAGTCTTTAATTTTGAATTTTAATACAATTCCCGCAATGACTTTTCAAAAATTCTGCTGATTGACTGCGTACGATTTCTTTATGTTTTTCATCCTTAGATTGCCACATGCGGTAAGGCATTGATAATCTGGGATTTTTTTCGAGTTTGTGTTTATTACGATCTAGAAAGTCCCAATATAAATAATTAAATGGACAAGCATCTTTTCCTACTTTCTTTTTCACATCATAAGAACAGGAACTACAGTAGTTGGACATTTTATTGATATAATTACCACTGGCCGCATAAGGTTTAGTTGCCAAGGTTCCTCCATCAGCGAATTGACTCATGCCGAGCGTATTAGGCAGCTCTACCCATTCATGAGCATCAGCGTAAACAGAAAGATACCACTCGTGAACAGCTTTAGGATCAATGCCAGCCAACATTGCAAAATTCCCCGTAATCATAAGCCTTTGGATATGATGAGCATATGCCTCCTCCATAGTTTGTTGTAGGCTCGCACTTAAACAGGCCATATTTGTTTTTCCTGTCCAATAAAACTCAGGCAATTTTCTTGAATTTTGGAAGAAATTAAGCTCCTGATATCGTGGCATCTTGAGCCAATAGATACCTCGGATAAATTCCCTCCAACCTATAATTTGCCTAATAAACCCCTCAGCAGAGTTCAATGGTATCCTGCCTTGGCGGTATTGATCCTCAACACGCTCACAAACAACTAATGGGTCTAGGAAGCCAATATTTAAATAAAGAGATATTATAGAATGAAAAAGAAAAGCTTCTTCTTTTAAAAGAGCATCCTGATAGGTACCAAATGAAGCTAAAGAGTTTTCAATAAAACTTTGGAGAGCCTCTTCCGCTCCAGTCCGCGTTACCGCAAACCAAAAAGGCTCCAAAACTCCGTAGTTATCGGGAAAGTAGCCAGCAATAAGTTTAATCACCTCCTGCGTTATTAAATCTGGTTTGAAACGTTTAGGCCCATAAAAATTTTCAACTTTGTTGGCAGGCTTTCTATTGTCCTTATCAAAATTCCACTGTCCGCCTTCCGGCTCACCCTTATCAGTTAACAACAAACCTGTTTTTCGCCGCATATTTCGATAGAAATTTTCCATGCGAAGTTGCTGCCGCCCCGCTGCCCACTCGTCGAATTCAGTAGAGCTACAGATATATCTTGTGTCGTCAGGAATGGTTATATTAAATGTGGATAGATTATCTAATTTTTTAAGTTTTTCATAAAGTTGCCATTCGCCTGGTTTGGTAACAATGATCTGATCACAGCCATACTTTCTATAGACACCTTTAAGTTCTTTAATCAAAGAACCAGAATTTTGGAGGTCTTCAAGTTTTTGGTAGACTACCTGCCAGCCAGCCGACAACAATTCGCTTTTAAAATGACGCATTGCAGAGAACAAAAACACCAACTTTTTTTTATGATGCGGCATCAAGGAAGCTTCTGAAGAAGCCTCCACTAAAAGCACTAAATCACGATCCTTTTTAGCCTTCTTAAGAGAAGATATGTCTAAAGATAGTTGGTCCCACAGGATGAGGATGAGCGACTTATTGTCCATTAGAGATAGAAGAGCAAATGTTGAGCTTTATTGTATGGCCTTTCCGCATGTATTTTGTTTACAACAATTTTGTGAGTTTTTTGATGAATTGCAGGTCCGAGTTCTTTTTTAGATTGATGGTGAGAAGCAGTAGTCTTTAGTAGGCGCTGCAGCACAGGCCTAAAGACAAGAAACATTAGATAAAAAAATTCTAATAAATAAATGATTGGTTTTTTTCGGGCAATAATCCCATATGCCCTGAAAGCCGGCAGCAGCGTCCATAGTGCAGCAAAGGCTGCCGCTCCTGATAGTAATCCTGTCTCATCATTAAATATATGAAAGCGCTTCATTGCTATTTTCGGATTTAAATCAGGGTGCAGTTTTCCTTTCCCGGTGGGGGAAATGTCTTCCCAAACAATTTTGTCCGACTCGGCAAACTTTTTGTAAAAGTTTATCTCTAAGCTGCATAAAGGACATGAACCATCATAATAAACGTGATTAGTGTTTTGGTTTATCATTTTTAATTAATGCCTTTTTTTATTTTTGAGACAAGTAAATTCACTGCATAAGATAACTTCAACTGTTAAGCGAGGTTATATAATTGTTTTACGTTTATGAATAAACTTTAGATCGATCCAATCAATTTTAAGCGCCGGTGATCCATAATTTTCATTATAGCGTAACCCCTACACAATGTAATTTGGAGGTATCAAATGTCTTTATACTCAGTTGTTATGAATGATGATCAAAACCCCTTGAACGCCCTTCCAAAGCCCCAGCGCTTTCAGGCAATGGTTTTTCTTTCTTTAATGTGGTCGACTGTATTTTGCGTGGCCATAGGTTCTTGGGCCTATTGGGGCGAATTGGTCATTGGACATCTAGCTGTTGCCCTGGGAGTGATTTTAACCGGTCTTACTTTTCGTTCAGTCAATAAAAATGAAGGATCTTCTGTAGATTAATATTCGCATTGCACAGCTACGCGAAAGGGTAGTCTCAACAGAATTGTATTAAATAAATGGATACATTCTCTCCCGACCTCGGCAGTAAATCATCCCTAACCTCTTTTTCTCGTGGGGCCAATGTTGCTGTCATAGGGGCAGGTGGGGGTATTGGTAAAGCTCTAGTTGATTGTCTATCGTTAGATGACAATAAACCAAACATTATAGCATTAAATCGAAGTGATATTAGAAGGTCCGGTTGGAAAGGGTTGTTCAAGGCGCTTGAATTAGAGAATGAAAGTTCTATTAAAGAAGCGGCGGAATTTATTAAGTGTAAAATGGGAAATCTCAGCGCTGTAATCGTAGCAACCGGTTTGTTGCATGACGATACAGGGATTAAGCCCGAAAAATCATGGAACTCTTTGGACCCGTATTCTATCGAGAGGGTTTACAGGGTAAATACGGTTGGCCCAGCTCTTGTGGCCAAGTATTTTCTCCCCCTACTAGATAATAATTGCAAGTCAGTTTTTGCCTGTCTATCAGCTCGCGTGGGTAGCATAGCCGATAATAATTTAGGCGGGTGGTACGCATACCGAGCATCAAAAGCTGCCCTCAATATGGTATTGAAAAATCTTTCAATAGAGCTTCACCGAAAAAATAAAAGTGCTGTCTGCGTGGGTCTCCACCCCGGTACCGTCAGTACAAAATTATCAAAGTCATTCAGCAATAATGTATCGCCTGAATCAATCGTCTCGCCTGAGCAAGCAGCCGTCAATCTATTATCAGTGTTAAATGACTTAACGGTTAGCGATTCCGGTAAAATATTTGCCTACGATGGAAGCATTATCCCTTATTGATATCCGAGAAAAAGACAGATCTGAAAACTTGGTAAATGATGATTTAATATACCTTCCCAAGTGTGATACTTTGTGTGTGGTTGTATAGACCGGCGAATTTGGGGCATAAAAGACCCAAATAAAATCACTAACAGAGATATTCATATGACCTATAAAGTAGCTTTACCCGACTTAGTTTCCAACTCATATTTCCCAGCCATAGCAGCCGTATACTTGGGGTTTTTCGAAGAAGAGGGTATCGATGCAGAAATCGAACTAATATTCCCAGTACCAGATTCTTTTTCGGCGCTCCGTGATGGCCACTGTGATTTTGTTGCAGGCTCCACACACGCTCCACTTTGGGCATTCCCTAGATGGCAAGGATCCAAAGTGTTGTGTGCTCTTTCACAGGGTATGTATTGGTTTTTAGTAATGCGAAAAGATATTGATGTTAAAAAGGGTGACGTCAACGGCCTCAAAGGTTTGAGACTGGGCGCTGCTCCGGGGGTAGATGTTGGGCTTCGTCAATTATTGGTGGCCGCTGGAGTCGATGCTAATGCGGAAAATATCACAATTGGATTACCGCCGGGTGGCATACCTGAAGGGAAATCCTTTGGAGTAGTAGCAGCACAAGCTTTAATTGATGGGAAAATAGACGGTTTCTGGGCTAATGGCATGGGCGCTGAGGTCGCTATCACGAGCGGTATTGCTAAATGTATAATTGATGTACGAAGAGGTGATGGTCCGCCCGCTGCCTTTAATTTTACGCAACCAGCGTTAGTGACGACTAAAAAGTTAGTAGATGAAAAACCAGAAATTGCCGCTGGGGCGGTACGCGCTATTGTAAAGACACTCAACGCTTTAAAAAAAGACGCCTCACTTGCAACCAAGGTCGCTCAAGGCTTATTTCCCGAAAAGGAAACAAGTCTAATTGCGAAGCTGATAGAGCGAGATCAACCTTATTATGATGCCAAGATAAGCAAGGACCTAATCGATGGCATGAACCAGTTTGCCACTAATGCAGGTCTTCTTAAGGGCGGCCCAGTGGCATTTGAGGAGATAATTGCTACTCAGTTTAGCCACCTCTGGAAAAGCTAGAAAACTCTGTCAAACTGCCGCAGACGGCGGCAAAAACTTAGAAGCCCAGCCGCCCTTGGATCGCAAGACATCGCGCCAATATTCCTCAAAATTCGGGACAACCGCCGCGATGACCGACGGTCTTTCCATTAATGAATCTCTCCAATCCCTAACAGCCGGATATTTTTCAATTAATCCAAGTGGATGTAGATGATCAAAAAACGTAAACCGCATTAGGGCAGGAGCATAAGAAGCATCTGTTAAGGAAAAGTTCTGGCCATTGAAGTAAGGTCGTCTTTCGCCTCGTTTCATTAGTGCACCTTCTAATTTAGAAAAATATCCATCGGCGACTACACACCGGCGTCTTAAATCCTCTTCGTCCTCCGCATTATTTAAATGGGTAATAGCACTAAATGTAGGGACATAATCATTCCAAGCACGATTATAAGCGCGATCTAATGGGTCAACAGGGTGCAGTCGAGGTTCCCTTACCTCATCCAAATATTCTGCAATGGCATTGGACTCAAACAAAGCAGTTTCATTATTTACAATAAGAACAGGCACCTTTGAATGAGGCGAGATAGAAACAAACCAATCTGGTCGGTCATCGCGATTTATATACTCGATATCATAATTAATATTTTTTTCTTGGAGGACGATGGCCGCACGGTGAACCCAAGGACAAGTTTTAAAGCTACATAGTTTAAATTTCATTTCCCGAAAAACTCCCTTTTAATTAGTATAAAGGGTCACATAGAGAGGCATATGTTTCAATTATGAATTAAATTTATTAACCCTACATGTTTAGAATAGATGATTAACGTGATATGATTAAAACACTACGGAATTAACAGAAATATTTTATGGGAGGTAGAGATGTGTCCATCCCCAGTAATACAAAAATTAAAAACCGCTAATGTCAGCATGAGTGACGCAGAGTGGAGCACCCGGGTAGATCTTGCAGCGTGCTATCGACTAATCGAGCATTATGGCATGGATGATCTTTTCGCGACACATATTTCTGTTCGTGCTCCAGGTGCAGCAGACCATTTTTTGCTAAACCCATACGGGGTTCACTTCAGTGAAATTACAGCGTCAAGTCTTGTTAAGGTGGACCTCGATGGCAACATTGTACAGGATACTGAACACGTCATTAATCCTGCTGGGTTTGTAATCCATTCAGCAGTTCACTCAGCTCGTCATGATGCCAAGTGTGTACTTCACACCCATACCGTAGCTGGTATGGCTATTGCTTCTTTGGAAGAAGGCCTAAAACCAATGTTCCAGAAAGCTATGCGATTTTACAACGGAGTTGCATATCACGACTTTGAAGGTGTTGCCGACGACCTCGATGAACGCAAGAGGCTCGTCAATGATCTAGGTGACAAAAATTACTTAGTACTCCGCAATCATGGCTTGTTGGTCTGTGGGCCAACGATTGCACAAGCCTTTAAGGAAATGTTCGCGATGGAAAAGGCCTGTAAAACACAGCTGGCCATTATGCAGACCGGCGGTAAGGTAATCCAAATCTCGGAAAATCTTCTGCAACATACTGCACAACAGTTTTCTCGAAACCGAGCTGTTACAAAAGAGCGTCCAAGCGGTTGGGTTTCTTTGAAGAAAATGCTGGATAGGGTGAACCCCGGATACGACAGTTGATAATAAAATTAATCAGTTGTTGGCCATGGCGAAAGATTACATTCTGCTCATCATCCCTTTAACGGCCCCGAAATTTTGGTGTCCTTTTCTCCATGAAAGCAGTTCGCCCTTCCTTGTAATCCTCACTCCGCATACAGTTTTCGACGAGTTGATCACATAAGACAATATCACGTTTATCAGGATCTTTGGCAGCTTCAGCAACAATAACCTTCGTTGCATGAATGGTTAAAGGGGCATTTGAAGCAATTGTTAAGGCTAGATCATCTACCACTTCCTCTAACTTATCAGCTGGCACCAACTGGTTAATTAGCCCCATAGCTAACGCTTCATCACCAGAGTATCGACGACCAGTAAAAAGTATCTCTTTCGTTTTAGCGGGGCCAACAATGTCTATAATTTTTTTCATATTACGAAATGCATAGCCCAACCCCAGCTTAGCCGCTGGCACTCCAAACTGGGATCCTTCTGCCGCAATCCTAATATCCGCGTGAATTGCTGTTCCAATGCCTGCCCCTATACAAAATCCTCTGATCATGGCTATGAGAGGTTTTTTTATATTCGCATAAGCATCATTTACTTTAGCAGAAAGAGCATCATAAATCTCCCGCTGTTCTGGCGTTGCTCTTCTCTCAGAAAACTCTGAAATATCCGAACCTGAAACAAAAGATCTATCGCCCGCCCCCTGCATAACTATAACTCGAACCTTAGGATCAGCTTCAAAATCCTCTATGATTTCCAATATAGCCTCCCGCATAGCAAAGCCAATGGCATTCCGCCTCGCGGGGTTATTAAAGGTCATCCAACCAATGCCATTTTTCTTGAGAGCATGCATTTTTTCTGTAGCAAGTTTCAGTTCAGTCATTAGAATCTCTCTAGTAATTTATGTATTTGAATGGAAAGCCGCATTCCTACCTGCCTCACGACTAAACACCGCATTACGCGTCTGTCCTGTACAAGAGGGATAATTATGAAAAAACAAGCCAACAATATCACCAGAGGCATAAAGTCCTGGTATTGGATTTTCTGTAATATCTAATACCTCACATTTGGTATTTATACTGACTCCTCCAAAAGAGAACGTAATCCCTCCAGTCACCGCATAGGCTCTAAACGGAGGTGTATCAATAGGATTAGCCCAGTTAGATTTAGGGATATTGAGTCCTTTCGTCGAACGGCCATCTAGCGTTCCGGGACTAAAAGGTATCTCCGTAGAACACGATTGATTAAAACCTATAACAGTAGTTTCTAGTGCTATGGGATCTAGACCAATCTTCGTTGCCAATTCAGATATTGATTCCGCTTCTTCATAGACATCTGTGTATTCGGCACCAAGTCGAAACAAATTAATCCCTTTTTGATCATAAATCTGGTAAGCTATTCCCCCAGGTTGAGATAATACAGCTCTCCCGGTTTTTGCATAGGTATAGGAATGATTACTCTCCCCCTCGTCATAAAAACGCTCTGCAAGACTGTTAACTGTAATGCCATGCGTGTAATCATAACGATTACAGGTATTGCTGTGCCCGTCCTGTCGCAAAGGTGTTCCCCCATCGGGGGCTTGTGCATCAATAGGTGTTGCATGGGCTCCCTGCCAATGACCAGCCGGCTTAGCACCAAGTTGCAGCATTTCTCTTAAAACTTCACCGGTGTTGTGTTTCGACCCACGAACTTTCATCAAATCGGCATTAGCGCCCAAATAACGCGCTCGCATTTCCGCATTAGCCTGGAAACCACCAGCACAGACAATTACCGAACCAGCCTCGAGTTCGTAGTCTTCACTATCTGAGCTAATTTGCACACCTTTAATACCACGGAAATCTCCGATGAAAGAGGCAAGCCGAGACCTGTAACGAATTTCCACGTTAAGTTGTGTAGCAATTTGCCGCCAACGAATTAACTGACCTAATCCCCCACCGATGGTATGCACGATGATACCAGGTTCAAAATAGTATTTACCATCTATTTCACGCCTTTTTTCCGGCTCAAATTCAATACCAGTTTCAAACATCCACCTGACTGCGGCATTAGACTGGGATACCATAAAATTAGCGAGTTTAGTGTCTATTCTATGCTGGGTAACCCTGTTCAGGTCCGCCAAAAAATTTTTTTCGGTATAGGGCGGAATATGAAATCTTGCGAACTCGTCAGGGTCAAAATTTGGTACGATATAGCGTATGTCTTCAGGACCACTATAGACAAAACGGAACCCAGTATGAGAATACCGAGCATTGCCACCGAAATCTTCTTCAGGGGCTTTTTCAAGCATTATCACTTTTTCAGCCCCATTCTGCACAGCAGATACTGCGGCTTCAAAAGCGGCACTACCTCCACCTACCACGGCTATATCACAGCTTTCCCTGCGCAAGGTATAACTCCGACTAATGTTCATCCAATGTTATTTAAACTCGCTTGACGCCCCTCTCCCTATCGGCTTCATACTCGACTGTCTGGAAACCGTGAACAGAAAGGTCAAAATTATTTCCCTCAGGATCGCAGCCTCTCTTTTCAGCATAAGGTCGATTTCGAGGTCTTGAGGCAGGTGGATTAATTCCGAACTTAACTATACGTTGAGCTATTTCTTCTTGATCTTTTATTTCAAAGCCAAAATGGTTCAAACCATTTGGTTTTCCCTCTGCCTTGTTAGGCAACAGGGCAACATTAATGTAGCCATCGGTAAGATAAGTTGCCCCACCTTTTGATTGGTGCAGAATTTTCATATCAAAAACTTTAGTATAAAAATTTGCTAACTTTGGGGGATCCATCGTTACAATTGCTATATGTTTGATTTTAGCCATAAAAAACCTCCTGCAAAACTTTTCTCGACATATTGAGACCTTCTCAACTGATCTAAGTGGATACTAGCTGTTCTAGAACCCATTTAGCGACATCAAAGAGCTGATTATCTTTTCCATGACGCCCAATAATTTGGATTGAAACCGGCATACTATTAGGGCCTTTGTATGTTGGTAAAGCATAACTCGGAACGTGCAGCAAATTCCACATACCGATATGAGAATGATCGCCCGTACTATTTCTATCAGGAGGAGCTTCACCGGCGGTACAAGGTGTAATAATTGCGTCAAATTCTTTGAATAAGTTGGATAGAATTTTACGGCAATCTTCCCCTACCTTTAGCGAATCAGCATATTCCTCATACTCCCAGCCGAAACCCTTAGCGATACCTTTATGAAGCTTTGGACTTAAAAGTTCACGGTGATTAAACCATTCATAAGAGGTTGCGCGTGCGCGCTCATAGCTTGAAATTATATCTCTTGCAGCCACCAATTCTTCAAACTTACCGGGTAAGGTAAGCTCGGTTATTTCAGCTCCTTTATCTTTGAGGGTTTCGCTAGCAATATTTATAGCTTCTTCGGTTTCGGGCTTAACAATATCCCAAAGAGGGGTTTTACATATTGCAATTCGAGGTTTCGAAATTTTTGGCCGGTCAAGATTAAAAGGACGGCCCAGTAGCGCTGCACTGATAAGTTCAATATCATCTATTGAGCGTACAATTAAACCTAAGGTATCGAGTGACTGAGCTGCAGGCCAAACACCGTGGAGATTAAAAGTATCAAAAGTTGGTTTATATCCAATGACACCACAATAAGCAGCCGGACGATGTATTGAACCAGCTGTTTGCGTGCCAAATGCTGCGGGTACCATCAAATCGGCAACAGCGGCGCCAGAACCGCTGCTAGAACCACCCGGTGTACAATCTAAGTTATGCGGGTTTGCAGTTGGTGGAGGGGCCATGCCAGCAAATTCTACAGTAACTGTCTTTCCGAGAATAACAGCGCCGGACGCACGCAAAAGCGCTACACATGCGGCATCATATCCGAAATATTTTCCTTCATAAATTGGTGATCCCATTCCGGTAGGCATATCAAAAGTTGCGATAATGTCCTTTACCCCGAACGGGACCCCATGCAAGGTGCCTTTTATACTATCCGCTTCATCACAAGCTTGCGCCTGCCTGAGAGCGAGTTCGGGATCAATAAATGACCACGCTTTTACCTTCTTTTCACGAGCTTCGATGCGATCAAGACAATCACGAGTCAGACGCTGTGATGTTATTTCTCCACTCTTAATGGACCTAGCAGCCTCATAAAATGATAATTCATTCAACATAAAGAGACTTCACATCAAAAATTCTTTTTACGCAACCTTTCGAACTATTTTTAAAACACACCAAAGAAGGTCTTGTGCGAAAGGCGCCATTTTGTCAAAGTCGCGCGGAAGATTAGGGATAATTAAATGCTAACTGTCAAACGAATATCAAAAGACGAGGCCGATTTAATGATCGCCGCTGCGGAAAATAAATCGTCCGAATTAGGTATCCCAATGTGTATTGCGGTTACTGATGAATCAGGAAACCTAATAGCTTTTTCTAGAATGGACGGAGGCAAGGTATCCAGCATATCGATTGCTATTGATAAAGCTTTTACGGCTTCAGCCGCCAAAAACCCTACAGAATTTTATAATGAGATGTGTCGACCAGGCAGTCCAACCTTTGGTATTCACACCTCCAACGAGGGCCATTTTAGTATTATTGGAGGGGGGCTACCAGTTGTTTCAGGAGCAGAAATTGTAGGTGGAATTGGGTCTAGCTCCGGCACTCCCGCACAAGATATTGAGGTATCACAGGCCGGTTTGGATGCTCTATTATCACACTGGGAAAAGACAAAAAATAAAAAGTAAGAGAAAAAGAAATGTCTTCTTTTAACATCAAGAAAGATGCTGATCGTGCAATGGATGTCGTTTTAAATGGCGGCATTGCAATTATTCCCACTTTTGTGGGTTATGTAATTTTAGGTGCAACAACAGAAGCAATTAATCGAACAATTGAAATAAAAAAACGTGGGCCGTCAAAATTAAACGCTGTTATAGGCTGCCCCTCAATGCACGCCGCATTACATGAATTAGAGGGTCGAAACCGCGAAATTGTTAGGGTAATAACCAAAGACTACGATTTACCGCTGGGGGCCGTTGCTCCTGCATATCTTCATCACCCAATGCTTAAAACTTTAGACCCGGATGTTTTGAGCCGAACAACATTAGGTGGCACTCTAGCAATGCTTCTAAATGCCGGTCCGCTGATGGATGCCATGGCACAGTTGAGTTTTGAGGCAGGCCAATTGGTTGTTGGCTCATCTGCTAACTTATCTCTAAAGGGAACCAAATTTCGAGCCACAGATATAGAGGCAGAGGTTTTAGATGCTGCCGATATAGTTATTGATTATGGGCTGATGCGTTGGGCAAATTACAAAAAATCTTCCACTATGATAAATGTCCATGACTTTAGTGTCGTTCGCTACGGTAGTTGTCTGGACTTGATCAATGATGTTTTACAACGCCACTTCAATTTTAGTCTGCCTCCGGAACCAAGAAGATAATATTGATTTAATTTACTTTTGATAGAGCCAAATATCACCCCACACAGGTTCACCATATTCTAACCGGAGTGTTTCACTTTTAACTAGAATTTCTGTAAAACCAACTTGATCAGCAGCTTTTCTGACATAAGGACGACTATGCGAATAGCGTCCTGAGGACGTCAAACTAAAACCCGAACTCCTTTGTATCTCTAAAGAGAATAGAATTAAACCGCGCGGTTTAACAACTTTTTTTAAACTAGAGAATAAAGCTTCTAAAGCACCAAAATAAACAAAAACATCCGCTGCTAAAACGATATCGTAAGTGCGGTTGGCTGATTTCAAATAGGATAAAACATCAGAATTTATTAAATTATTATACACTAATTTCTGTTTGGCCTTTTTTAGCATCTGCACGGATAAGTCCACACCATCTATCCTGCTAGAAAATTGTTTCACAGCTTCACCGCAGAGCCCAGTTCCACAACCTAGGTCAAGGATCTCCAGATTAGCTTTTTGCGAATTCAAATAGTGTTCGATTGTATTATATATTAGAGTGGGTACTCTGTAATCTAAATCATTTTTCAATAATTCATCAAAGTCTGGCGCGAAACGATCAAATAAAATTTTTATATAGCCTTCACTAGCACGATCTGGCGTCTGAAGCGCCCCCATCGCAGACAACATATGCATAGCTTCTGGTTCTTCGGGTTCTAAGTCGAGGTATCTCTGATACCACCTGGCCGCGGTCTTTGTTTCTTCAATGGATGCGTAGCATTCAGCCAAACCCCATATTGCATCTAAATTATCATCAATTATATTGAGAGCATTTTTATAACACTCAATAGCATCTTGATAAGAGGCTTCCTCAGATGCCTTTTCAGCTTCAAAACAATAATTTGAAACCTCTTGTTCATTAGCTTTTTGAAAAAACTCTGTAGCGCGATCATTGAAACCTAATGCTTCAGAAATTCTTCCTCTCCCATTTAGCGCGGCCACACATTTTTTATCTCGCTTTAGAACTTTTGCAAAAATATTATCAGCCTTTTCTAGCGAACCCTTTTTGAATAATTCTTCAGCCTGCGAAATCCAGCTAAAAACAAAAGAATCTGTAGACATTCTAATTATTACCTCTTAACCACTTTGAGAATTAGCACATGCGATTTCATGAAATTTTACAAAATTTATATGAACCCATAGGACAACACACTATAATAAATTTTTTATACTCTTACCCGTTAAATTAGTTTAAAAATTGATAAATTATATTTTGAAACCCATTGATCGATTTTAGATGCTGCCATTAGAACTTCCATTTTCTCCGAAGCATGAAAACCTCGCAAAAAAACCTCCCAGGCAATCACACAAAGCCGCAATACTAACCCGCGGTGTCGCAAGGCTTTTCAAAGATCTTGGCTGCGGATGTTTGACAGAATTTCCGCTCCCCAACAGTCGAAGAGTAGATATTATTACTCTTAGTACTGAAGGAATATTCTCGATTATTGAAGTAAAAAGTTCCGTTCAAGACTTTAAATCTGACTCTAAGTGGCAGTTTTATCTACCTTATTGTGATCGCTTTTACTTCGCTGTGTCAGAGAATTTTCCATTGGAAATTCTTCCTAGAAACCACGGAATTATAATCGCCGATAAATTTTCTGCCAGCATTGAAAAAGAAACATCAGAAAGATCAATACAAGGGACCCGCAGACGCCAACAACTTAAAAGGTTTGCATTGATTGCCAGCGAGCGGCTACAAAATATTACTGATCCGCGCCCCTAATTAAAACCTTTTGATTAGCGTTCGAAGCGCTCGATAGTTCCAGTTGTACTATGTCCCTCTTCTATGTCAACTAGCAAAACCTGACCGCCATATGACTGGACCAAGTCAGCGCCTATTACATTTTCTAATGAATAATCGGCACCCTTAGACAAAAAATCTGGCCTAAGAGCTTTTATCAATTCAATGGGGGTCTCTTCAGAAAATACAACAACCAAATCCACACTTGCTAAGGAAGCAAGCACAGACGCACGGGATTCTTCATTCTGGATTGGACGGCTTTCCCCTTTTATCTGCTTCACAGAAGTATCAGAATTAAGACCCACAATTAACCGGTCACAGACAAGGCGAGATTCCGCTAACAAAGCTAAGTGGCCTGGATGGATTAGATCAAAACAGCCATTCGTAAACCCTATTTTATTGCTCTGGCTTCGCCAGATCTCGACTTTTTTCTTCGCATCCTCTAAAGACAAAATCTTTAATTTACTTAAATGCAGGGAGTCCTGACTTTGAAGTGATTCAACAAGCTCAGTAGCCGAGACAACGGCAGTCCCAGTTTTGCCGACTGCTATCCCTGCCGCAATATTGGAAAGACGCGATGCCATTAACAAATCTCCACCAGCGGCTAAGACAGCCGCTAATATTGCAACTACTGTGTCGCCTGCTCCTGAAACATCAAAAATTGCACGTGCTTCTGCAGGCAAATGATCTATGCTTTTATCGGAAATAAGCGTCATGCCTTCTGCGCTTCTGGTCACCAGAATATTCTCTATTCCATATTCCATTGTAATAAATCGTGCTGCTTCAACAAGGTTAGTATTATCTATAATTCCTCTTTTACTGGATTCAGAAAGCTCGCGCAGGTTCGGTGTAATAACAGTAGCACCTCTATACCGCTGGTAGTCACCTCCCTTTGGATCAACAATTACCGGACAATTATAATTTTTTGCTATCGAAATTAACTCATTCAAACTATCTGGTGTTAGAACACCCTTACCATAATCAGAAAGTATAAGAGCATCCGCAGTCGCAATGGTTTTCCTTACATAATCAAAAATACCTTCTTTTGTATCATTCGAGATATCTTTGCAATCCTCTCTATCTAATCTCATTAATTGTTGAGAACCCCCGAAATATCTTTCTTTGATTGTAGTTTGACGCCCAGGCTCTCTTATTAGTTTTGGCCTAATTTGATTGATACCATGAACCAACGATAGCACTTGGTCTGCTGCCTCGTCGTTACCGACAACACTAACAAAATCAACCGAAACTCCTACCTCAGCCAAGTTTCGGGCTACATTGCCAGCCCCGCCCAACATGGACGCTTCATCAATTACACGGCAAACTGGCACTGGTGCCTATGGTGATATACGCGATACATCCCCATAAACAAACTTATCAAGCATAACGTCGCCCAAGCATAGAATATTCACTTTATCGAGCCGATCAATCAATGGAAGAAGTTTTGTGCTATCATTCATTTTGCACACCGCTGTTCTAACACATCACACATCATGTGACCCAAAACTATATGTGCCTCCTGAATTCTAGCCGTAATATCCGATGGGACTAAAATTAATGGTTTTACAAGCCCAACTAATTCGCCCCCATTTTCCCCGGACAGTGCGGCAGCCGTAATACCCATTTCTTTTGCAGCTTTGACCACGTTCAAAACATTAGGGCTTCTGCCTGATGTAGTTATTGCTATTAGCAGGTCCCCCTTATTGCCCAAGGCTCTAAGCTGAATCTCAAAAACTCGCTCAAATCCAAAATCATTGCTGCCAGCAGTAAGCGCAGAAGTATCAGTTGTTAAAGCGATAGCAGAGAATGGTTCCCTATCCCTTTTATACCGCACGACCAACTCGGCAGCTAAATGTTGAGCATCCGCCGCACTACCGCCGTTACCAACGAAAATAATTTTTTTACCGGTTTTTAAAGTATTTTCAGCGACAATACACAAAGCCTCAAATTGTTCGGCTAAGGTTTCACGCGTAATTTGCATTACCGCTTCATGTTCAGTAATTTCCTTATCAAAGAAAGACTTCAAATTCATAAGGGACAATCCATGAAATTTAATATTTCTTATTAAATGGGTAACAGAAAACGCAAACAGTTTCTATTATATTTAATTATGTTACCCAGGGACGAAAATGTTTGCTCAAGGTTAAACCCTGACGTTGATAAGATGAACCTGACTCAGCTCCGTAGAGTTTATCTGGTGTATCAGTTAAATGTTCATACTTTAACCGCCCAACAAGTTGTGCATCCTCCATTGTGAACGGCACCCCGTAAGACCTTACCTCTAGCACTGCGCGCGTACCAGCCGCATCAGCAACAGGATGCCCAAATCCAGGGTCAAAGAACCCAGCATAATGAGCACGAAACTCTCCAGTAAATGCATCATATGGAACCATTTCAGCCGCGTAATCTACCGGCACTGAAACCGACTCCTTGGAGGCTAAGATGTAAAAGTCATCAGGATTTAATATTATGCTGCGACTACTATCACAGTATATAGGGTCCCAATAATTTATGGGATTATAGTACCCTTGTTTATCTACATCTATAAGAGGAGCATGGGGTTTAGCTTTGAAACCAACGAGGTCCGTATCCCCAACCCCTGCCAAATCAATGGAGAGAGGCACCCCTCTGAACAATGTATTTTCCTCTTGTTCTGTAAGATCCCGGTCAAGTACTGGCTGGTCCTTAAGAAGGCGTTTCAACTCTGCTTCACGAATATCTCCAGTTCCTCGACATAATCGAAGCTGATTTAACTTGCTACCAGTGCGGGCTATAATACTAAATGTTCTCGGAAAAATTTCCGCGTAAAGGGGACCATGATAACCCCTTGCTACAACATCGAAGTCAGAGGAGTGGTCAGTCAAGAGGCGTGTGAATATATCAAGGCGCCCAGTAGAGCTTTTTGGATTAGCCACCCCAGATATGCCATCGCTTAAAGATAGTGATTCCAATAAAGGTATTAGGTATACACATCCCGTTTCCAAAAGAGCCCCCGAAGTTAGGTCTATTTGATGGAGGCTTGAGAAATCAACTTGTTCTTTTACAGTTCTATTCGGCCCCGGTAGAAAACTCGCCCTCATACGATAGGCGGTTTTTCCAAGCCTCAAGTCAAGACTAGCAGGTTGTATTTGCTGTGAGGTAATGGGGGAGATACCATGGAGTTCACCATCCCTAATTAGAGCATTGAGAGATTGGAAAGGTAATACCCCTGTATTTCTCGAAATCTCTCTTTGTCCCGATTTCATAGAGGTAATTTGATCAGTCATCCATATTTACCGTCTTTTTCACGAATTTTTTATATTTTCACTACTTTAAAGCTTATATTTATACTCAGGACTATATTCATTCTTTAGAAAGCCTAGTTTCAAAATAATCAATTGTTCTTTTAAGCCCTTCTAAAAGTGGTACTTGCGGATCCCATGAGATCGTCTTATTGGCAAGTGAAATATCTGGCTTACGTTGAATAGGATCATCCTCGGGCAGCTTTTTCCTTATTATCTTAGAACTCGACCCAGTAAGTTTGATAACTATATCGGCAAGCTCACTAATTTTGACTTCATAGGGATTACCAATATTTATTGGACCGATAAAATCGTCATTCGTTTGCATTATAAGTATGAAGGCCTCAATTAAATCATCAATATAGCAAAAAGATCTAGTTTGTGACCCATCACCATAGATTGTAACCGGGTTATTCCTTAGCGCCTGAACAATAAAATTCGAAACTACCCGTCCATCATTAGGGTGCATACGTGGACCATAGGTATTAAATATTCTAGCTACTTTGATTGAGAGATTATGTTGCCTGCGATAATCAAAAAATAATGTTTCCGCACACCTTTTACCTTCATCATAACAGGCCCTAGATCCTATAGGGTTGCAATTACCCCAATAACTCTCGACTTGCGGATGTACAGTAGGATCTCCATAAATCTCGCTAGTGGAGGCTTGAAAAATTTTAGCTCCCACTCTTTTCGCTAGACCAAGCATATTGATTGCACCATGGACACTAGTCTTAGTTGTTTGGACCGGGTCTAATTGATAATGAATGGGCGAAGCTGGACAGGCTAAGTTAAAAATCTCATCAACTTCAACATATAGCGGAAAAGTAACATCGTGGCGCATCAGTTCAAATCGGGGATGAGAGAGTAATTGAGATATATTATCTTTCAAACCTGTATAGTAATTATCTACACAGAGTACATCGTATCCCAAACCAATCAACTTTTCACAAAGATGAGAACCTATAAATCCTGCACCCCCTGTCACTAATACTCGTTTTTTAGAAAGCATAATATCTTACCACGACACCTGATATTTTTAATTAACTGTTAGACTTGCACATTTAGCATATTTTAAATCTGTCTAAATTTAGAAAAATTCTTCGTCGAATATGTTAAATTTTTTTATTTAATATACTTTAATAACTATTTTGAACCCACTCCTAAGACCTTGGAATATTAGTCTCTCTTGGTGCGCGTTTTGCTAGAATTCTTTGTAGTGTTCTCCTATGCATGTTTAATCTTCTAGCGGTTTCAGACACATTTCTATCACACTGTTCATACACGCGCTGAATATGTTCCCACCTTACTCTGTCAGCAGACATTGGGTTTTCAGGTGGTGGTGGCAAGTCAACTCCCCGGGTTAGTAAGGCTGATGCAACCTGATCGGCATCTGCAGGCTTTGCAAGATAGTCAATTGCACCTGCCTTAACTGCAGCAACGGCTGTCGCGATGTTTCCATAGCCAGTCAATATGATTATACGTGACTCGGGCTGTGCTTCCCGTATTACAGAAACGACATCTAGCCCACTGCCGTCATCTAAGCGTAAGTCAAGAACCGCATAATTAGGTGGTTCCAATTTAGCCATAGATATTCCCTCCGCGGCGCTCTCGACAGCGGTGACTATAAAACCTCTGCGCTCCATCGCTTTTGCCAGTCTTTCTCTAAAAGGTTTGTCATCATCAACAATTAATAATGTTTTTGGTTCTCGGTTTACATGGGATGCCGGCCCAACCTTTGTATCAATTTCATCCATCAAATTCACCCTCAACGCTTTCCAACATTTCTCGGCGCCATTGTATCTCAACAACCGCNCCTCCCTCCCTTTTATTTATAAAAGATAGTTCTGCCCCCGTCCTCGCTAATAAGGTCTGTGCGATAAAGATGCCCAAGCCCATATGCTCATCTTTACTAATTCTAGAAGATATATAGGGTTCACCAATACGATCTAAAACAAAGGAAGGAAATCCTGGTCCGTCATCAATGATTGAAACGCTAACAACATTTTTTGACCAAGTAGTTAACAACTTCACTTCAGAAGTCGCGAATTGTATAGCGTTTTGAGCCAAAGATCCAATTCCGTGAATTATTTCCGGGATATAACCTATAACAGGCTCAGTGCCATTGTCATCTTCACCAATTGACGTTGATTTGAATTTTAGGGAAATCCGATCAGCCTGATGCCGAATTGTAGCCATCTCCACGACTGCACTCACCGGTACTGCAGAAAATGGTGCTCCGTCTCCTTCCGGATTATGAGCAAGGGCCGCTAATATTTCCCTGCATCTATTTGTTTCTGTAAGTAGCAATGCCACATCCTCTGCAATTGGACTATCTTCTGGAAGGTCCCGAGAGAGCTCTCTGCTAATCACAGCAATCGTTCCAAGGGGGCTCCCAAGTTCATGGGCTGCGGCAGCTGCAATCGCCCCCATGTCAGATAGACGCTGCTCACGCCCAAGAGCCTGTTGTGTAGCAAATAAACCATCAGAAAGTGCGCGTGCTGCCTGCGCCACCCGCCAAGTATAAGATGCAAAAAATAAGATGCCAATTGCGAGCGCAGTCCACACACCCAAAACATAAATTGTGGGAAGGCGAGGCAAAATTCCTTGGCCGGGCAGAGGCAAATGGTACATTGATAAAACTGTAATTGAAATNAGGGCAATAGCACTTAAGATGATAGTGCTTCTAAGTGATAAAACGGTTGCAGAGATAGCCACCGGCGCTAACAAAAGAAAAGCAAAGGGATTGCCAAGGCCTCCTGTGAGATAGAGCAAAATAGTAAGCTGTCCAATATCAAAAGCCAGGTACCCCGCAGCACCCTTCTCCGAAACTCTCCCAGACCCTCCGACAAACTGTGCCACTAAATTAACAGTCGCAGACGCCAAAACAGTGATCATAGTTGCAAAAAGTGGTAGATCAAACCTTAGCCCGTAAAAAACCACAAGTAGAGTAGCCATTTGACCAACTATGGCCACCCACCGTATCAGTACTAATGTCCTTAACTGTACCCTACTTGTTTCGTTGTGCGACGGTACGATAGCCATAATATTCTCCTGATAATCCAAATCGCCAGTTAGAACCACCGTTTTAATTTAACAAAAAACTGGATTTAGTCATGAATTTACGTGATACAAAAAAGGTTATGCAAAAAATAGCAATTGATATTAAATCATTAACTAAAACTTTCGGATGTAAAATCGCCGTAAATAAAATTTCTTTTAAAATTAATGCGGGATCTATAACAGGTCTATTGGGTGGAAACGGTGCTGGCAAAACGACAACCATCGCTATGATCCTAGGCTTGCTTTTACCTACCAGTGGTAAAATTAGGGTGTTGGGAGAAGATATCATAAATTCCCGATATAGGGTTTTAAGTCGGATTAACTTTAGCTCCCCATATGTCGAATTACCGAAGCGCCTAACAGTGCGGCAAAATCTACGTATTTTTGCGGGACTTTATGGCATAGATAATTCCAAAGCAAACATCGAAATTCTGGCGGAGTCATTTTCTCTGAATAATTTTATAGACCTTCCTGCAGGCCAATTATCATCAGGACAACGTAGTCGTGTTTCTTTGGCAAAAGCATTAATTAATTCACCCTCGTTACTGCTTCTGGATGAACCAACGGCCTCACTTGATCCAGAAACTGCCAGCTGGATAAGGTCTTATTTAGAAGAATATGCGAGTAAAACAGGTGCCACAATTTTATTAGCCTCGCACAATATGCAGGAGGTTAACCGCCTGTGCTCAGATGTCATAATTATGAGAAAAGGTAATGTCGTTGATCAAGGAGCACCTAAAGCTTTAATTAAAAAATATGAGAGGAATACGCTAGAAGATGTTTTCATACAAATTGCGCGAGCAGAATCCAAAGAATTATAAAATTAAGACATAACTGACAGGTTTTAAAAGTCCAAATGCATCAAATAATACTGCTTCGTTCNACCATCAACCGCATAATTATAATGNTTTTAAGATACCTTTATTTATTGAAAAGTTCTTGGATAAGGGTCTTAGAATTAGCATACTGGCCAACCATGCAAATGATCCTTTGGGGCTTTTTAAATCAATTTTTAATGTCTTCTGAGTCTCCTATAATTAAGGTCGCAGGTTTGTTGATTGCGGCAGTCCTCCTTTGGGATGTAATGTTTCGGAGCAATATTGGGGTTGCGGTATCTTTTCTAGAAGAAATGTGGTCACGCAATCTAGCTCAATTATTTGTTAGTCCGCTTAGACCTCATGAGTGGGCTTTATCTCTTTTGTCCATTAGTTTAATTCGAACAATTATTGGTATAATCCCTGCTGCTATACTAGCCATNCCATTTTATCAATATTCAATCTTTGATATGGGTTTACCCCTTATTATATTTTTCATGAACCTTATGATTTTTGGTGGTGCGATAGGGCTGTTAGTCTCTGCACTTGTGCTCCGATATGGTATGGGAGCTGAGAGTTTAGCCTGGGTTGGTATTTTTCTTCTCGCACCAATAAGCGGTATATATTACCCCATCTCCATTCTACCGGATTGGTTACAAACCATCGCATGGTTTCTGCCCTCTTCTCATGTTTTCGAAGGAATGAGAGCACTACTAATCGACAATGTGTTCCAGACAGATTTATTCTTCAATGCTTTATTCTTGAATATATTATACATGCTTGGCGGTATGNGTGTTTTTTTATATGTCTTTCGGATAGCGAGAATCAAAGGGCTTCTAATAACTATGGGCGAATAAATTTTGATTTAAAAAATACCTAAGTCTAAACCAGCGGCCATGGCTGCTCCATATTCTTTACATTGATTATTGAAATCCGATTGCCATTTTCCTCGACAAGTCAGTGGCTCTTGCACTTTTCTCCAACGCAATCCGTTAGTTATTGTTTCTACAGCGCGTATAGTACCAGTGCCATCATATCCTGCACGTATGATCAGTGAATAAGGCAACCCTTGGGTTTTTTCCAAACAAGGATAATAAATTCTATCAAAAAAATCTTTTAATGCCCCGCTCATATACCCAAGGTTTTCAGTCGTCATGAGAATTATACCCTGAGAACCGCATATATCATTTTCTTCAGCCTCGAAGGGTGTCCTGATTGATATTTTTACGGAGTCACTTTCGACAGATCTTGCACCCCTAGTGGCGGAATCTAATAATGACTTAGTGTTATCAGAAGGTGCATGAGCAATTATTAGAAGCTGTTTTTCTAACATACCGCATTTGCCTGTTTTTAATAAAATTGAGCCAACTATCATTCATTAGTTAATTATAGAGGGAACTGCCTAATTATTCCCTGACACCAGCACTACGCAATAAATTAACTATAATTTGTTTCTTATTCCACTTAGCCCACATCAAAGCGGTCCGGCCCGTGTAATCACGTTTAGATGTATCTACCCCGCTTTTAAGTAAAATTTGAACAATTTCTGCTCGGCCCNGGCTCGCAGCAATCATTAAAGGTGTAATACCTCGACGGTTTTCTGAATTTATAAGAGAACCCTTTTCTATTAATACTTCGACCGCATCAACATGGCCTNGATTGACCGCATAATATAAAGCGGAATTTCCAAGCTTATCTCGGTGTGTAAGAGAAACTCTTAATGCAGCCAAAAAATCAATTATATCTGCATTACCAATAATACCAGCATAAATAACCGCATTACGTCCGTCAAAGTCCTCAACATCTGCTTTTTCACCTCGGTTGACAGCAGCTTTTACCCCTTCCAAATCATTCGCTTTGATGGCTGCAAAAATGGGATTATCGCCGAATAGCTCTATATCTCCATAAGAAACAANAGGATAGATGCTAAAGTAGAAAATTAAGAATATAGTTCTAAAGGCTCTCATTTATCTGAATATCACTATTTTTGGTGACTAGTATAAATAGCACTTACCGGTTATATCATTTTACCGCAACTTTAAATGGGAATTACTAATGAACCTATCCGCATTCAGGATAGCTGCTTTTGCGGCGATAGCAATCCTCGCTTCAATACTGATTATTTGGCAGTTCGGTTTGCTATCACCTGATGGACGCAAACTCGCTAAAATCGGAGGCCCCTTCGAATTAATCGACCACAATGGGAAAATTAGAAAAAGTGCCGAATTTAAAGGAAAATTTATGCTGATCTACTTTGGCTATAGCTATTGTCCAGACGTCTGTCCAACAGCACTTCAGATAATGGGATCAGCGTTAAATGCATTGGGAGATAATTCGAAGAAAATTCAACCCATATTTATATCTATCGACCCCATGCGGGATAATCCGTCTCACCTTAAAACCTATGTTAAATATTTTCACCCCACCTTTTTAGGTTTAACGGGTAGTCAAGAAATTTTGAAGACTGTGGCAAAAAAATACCGGGTCTATTTTGCAAAAATAACTCCAGATAAAGACAAGAAAGAACCAGACAACTATTTAATGGACCATTCATCAATAGTATTTTTGATGGGTAAAAATGGTGATTATATTACCCATTTTAACCATCAGACTGATCCAACCGCGATGGCAAAGGTATTAGCTAAAAGGCTTTAATGTAATATGCATAAAAAAAACCAAAAATCTTTTTGGAAAGAGAAAAGCCTTACTGAATTAAGCCAAGAAGAATGGGAGTCATTGTGTGACGGTTGTGCACGCTGCTGCATGTTAAAATTAGAGGATATTGATACCAAAAAAATTGCCTATACCAATATCGCCTGCAAGCTTTTAAATACTGAAACCTGTAAATGTAAAGATTACCAAAATCGCCAACGACGGGTACCAGATTGTATCGGACTTAATGCCGAAAATATTAAAAATTTAAATTGGATGCCTTCAACATGTGCATATCGTTTAATTGCGGAAGGAAAGGAACTACCTTGGTGGCATCCACTAGTTTCGGGTAGGTCGGATACAGTCCACATCGCTGGAATTTCTGTTCGAGGGCGCACTATTTTAGAAAATGATAACCTAAATCCAAATAAACACATTATCGATTGGATCAGGTAATTATTTTTTCAGATATTTTTCATGACGAGCATTTACCAGAGCAACCCCGCATATGATCAAAGTTATTGCGAACCAAACGAAAAGACTGTGTTTTTCTTCCAGTAAAACAATCCCAAAAAAGACACCAAAAACGACTGACAAGAAACTTGACTGACTCATGTAAGTTGGTCCCGCAATTCGTATCAATTCAAAAACCCCGTAAAAGTTAAAGCCCGCCAAAATAAAATGTAACATCATTGAAATTTCTCCATTAGTAAATGGAGGGGCAAGTACATGGAACTCCCCCAAAGCTAGAGAAATTGGCAACGCCATAACAGCAGCGGCAAACAAGGTTCCACAAGCCAATTGTAGTGAATCTATTTTCGGTGGACGATTAGCTTTTGAGAGGAATACATAAGCTAAACCATGCAGTAAAGGTGTACCAAACCCGATCATTACCCAAATTGCCATCGAGGGATCGGGCAAAGATGCCTTAGGTATTAGGATAAAAAGAACACCACCGAACCCGAGTAATATACCGCTCAACCGCAACCAAATAAATTTTTCAACTTTTGTAACTAAACTTACTAAATGCGTAAAAATAGGTGTAAAAGCCATTATAACCGCCATAATTCCGACTGGTAGATTCCCCTGGGCGGCGTAAAGAATCATATTTGCAAAGGTGAACCGCAAAGCGGCTGCACGAAAATAGTATGCTATATAATTGGAGGTAATGGGTGGATATACCCCCCGAATCAACCCTATCAAGAAAACTACCAAACCAGACCCTAGACAAAACCAAAAAACATAAGCTGTAGGGTGAATACCATCCGTCACAGTATTTTTGATAAGAATAAAAAAGAAACCCCATAGACAACCAATCATTGTCAGAAGAGCAATCGGCAATAGTTTCTTAGGAGTCAGTGAAATTTTCATTAAGTTTATAAATTTTTAGGTGATAAAGTGTTAAGCATACCAAATGTCTCAAAAAGGTTGCATCACAGTTTTGGTTTATTGGAGGTAGGCACACGTTTCAACGTTTTCAGCATAAACTTTTTCCAAAGTTCTGCCGGCAAAGAACCACCAGTAACCCCTATCATCGGAAGAAAATTATCATTCCCAACCCAAACTCCTGTCACAAGATTTTTTGTAAAGCCGATAAACCACGCATCTCTGAAGCCTTGGCTCGTGCCGGACTTTCCAGCAACTACTTCCGAGAGACGAGCTCTTTTACCTGTTCCAAATTTAACAACATCGGTTAACATCGATTTTATGTTTTCCACTATTTGTTTTTGTACTAACCGCCCAGCCAACACGCGAGAGCGCCTGTAAAGTATTTCATTCTTATTGTTTCTTATCTCTATTATTCCATAAGGCCATGCCGGGTATCCCCGATTAGCAAATAAGGCATAAGCAGACGTTAAATCCAGAAGGTTCACCCCATCAACTCCCAAGGCAATAGATGGATGCCCTTTCAGTTTTGCGGTAATACCGAGTTTATGTGCAACTTTTATAACTTTTTTCCTTCCAATTTTTTCTGACACTTTTACAGCAACAGTATTAATTGACTCTGACAGCGCTCTGCGAAGAGTCACCGGTCCCAAGAATTTCCCTGTATAATTTTTAGGTTTCCAGCCGTCGATAGAAACAGGTTCGTCAATAACTATATCATCAGGTTTTAAACCCGATTCGAGAGCGGCAACGTAAACGAAAAGCTTGAATGCAGAACCAGGTTGGCGCAATGCTTGATTGACCCTGTTAAATTGACTAGCTGCGTAGCGTCGACCTCCAACCATGGCGCGAATAGCTCCGTCAGGAGAAAGAGATACTAACGCGGCCTGCCCCACTCTTAGTGCTTTTCCATCTTTCTTAAGGGAAATTTTTACTTGTTGCTCACCAATATTTTGCAAGTAAGGCGACAACGTAGTTTTTATAATTAAATCCTGATTGCCCCTCCCTACAAATCCGAATGCGCGCTGGAGCAACCAATCTGCAAAATAAAGTGCGCCAGATCCACTTTTTTGATTTGCTAATTTAATTACTTCCCCTTTTGCACGTTGTGCATCGCTTTTTGATAAAAATCCAGCAACAAACATATTGGTTAAAACTTGGTTTGCCCGTTTCAAACTGAGTTTTTTATTACGAAAAGGAGAATAACGTGAAGGCGCTTTTAGTAAACCCGATAGCAGGGCGGCCTCCTTCAAACTAATATTCTTTACAGACTTACCGAAATATCGTCTTGCTGCTGCCGCCACTCCGAAAGTACCCGCACCAAAATAAACACGATTAAGATAAAGTGTAATAATTTGTCTCTTAGAAAATCTCGCTTCCAGCCAAAAAGCGAGAATAATTTCCTGTATTTTTCTGCGCATCGACCTTTCTGGGGTTAAAAATAAGTTTTTAGCTAGCTGCTGGGTCAGGGTGCTTCCCCCTTGCCGTATTCTTTTAGCCCTTACATTAGCTAATGTCGCTCTCACGATCCCAGAAACATCCACACCGATATGAGAAAAAAAACGGCGATCTTCCGTAGCTATAATTGACTGAATTAAATAAGGGGGGACCTCGTTGAATTTCACAGCATTATCATACACATCGCCGTAAGTAGTAATCACCGTATTATCAGCAGCAAGTATTGTAATACTGGGTCGCCGAGTTTGTTTTTCATAATTATCTAAATCGGGCAAATCCCATGCATAATAAGCGGTTAGAACTAGCAATGCTAATGCCAGCCATAGCATTAAAAGAGAAAATAAACGCAAAGTCCTGATCCAAAGGGACTTTTGTTTCCCTTGGCTTGTAATACTCTCGGGCCCTTTATTAGAAGGTTTTTTTACCATTTATTTTTTTTACACTTAACTCGAACTACTTTAAAAGTTTTGTAATATTAAATTTCAATGTTTAAACATACCTTTAATTTTCTGAATCAACAGGTTTCATAAGAACATGATGGTTTTTTCTAAAATAAAAACTTCAAAAAAACATATCCCCTCCTTACACATTCGCCATGCAAACAAAAAAGACGCCGCCGAAATTGTGCGATTAGCAAGATCTTTGAGTAAGACCGACGGCCATCGACCCTCATGTCTCACTGAGGAATGTTTCTGTAGAGACGGTTTTGGGAATAACCCAGCATTTAAAACCTTGATAGCTGAGATAAACAAAGAGTTAATAGGATATACGCTTTATTTTGAAGGTTATAATACTAACAGTGCTAGTAGAGGATTATATATTTCCGACCTATATGTAGATGAGCCTTGGAGAAGAAAAGGGGTAGGGTATGCTTTGATGCAGGCGACCTCCATGGCGTGTAAAAAGGACGGTGGGGAATGGATGTTTTGGGCTGTGAATAAAAAAAATAAGGGCGCCCGAAAATTTTATAAAAAACTATCTACTGAAATTCGTGAAGTTTCCATATTTTCGATTTTAGGAAACAATTTTCAAAATATCTGCAATACCCCAAACAACAAAACTATGCATCTAGATTAACAACTTTTAGAGCGTTTGATTGAATAAACTCTCTTCTCGGATCAACAACATCACCCATAAGAGTTGAAAATACTTCTTCCGCTGCATCTCGGTGATCAATTTTTACTTGCAGAAGCGCTCTCACCTCTGGATCTAAAGTAGTTTCCCATAGTTGTTCGGGATTCATCTCACCTAGCCCTTTATAACGTTGGATTGAAACGCCCTTCCGACCATTCTCGAGAACAGCGTCAACTAGACCTAGTGGTCCCTCTATTCTTATTTTATTGTCCTTCACCTTTAAGTAAGCTGGCTTTGCATAAATATTCTGTAAATCCGGAACCATCTCATCCAGGCGGCGAGCCTCAGCCGATTTAACTAGCACTCCATCTATAACATGCCTTTCGGTTACTCCACGCAAGGTACGCGCAAAAGCAAAACCTCCACCATCTAATATTTCTACCCTCCAACCCCTCTCATTTTCGGGGCTCAGCCCATCCAAGCGGCGAGCTATCGCTTCGGCAATTTGCGCCTCTAATGTCTCAGATTCAAAAAGTTCTGAATTAAAAGCACCTAAAATCGCTGCCTGCTCGGCAACCATTGGATTTGATAATTTCTGCAAAATAGGTTGCATCGTAGTTTTAGCATGCAAAGCCGTCTCAACTATGGAGCGCAAATCTGCACCAGCCACTTCAGCATCGTCCTGTATTGTAAGTAGACAGTCTTTCAGACCAGCTTCGATCAGGTATTCCTCCAGCTTTGGATCGTCTTTTAGGTAAATCTCCTCGGAGCCTTTTTTTGCACGATAAAGTGGTGGTTGCGCGATATACAAATAACCGCGTTCAACTAACTCAGGCATTTGTCTAAAAAAGAAAGTTAAAAGTAAGGTTCGAATATGACTACCATCAACATCAGCGTCGGTCATAATAATTATTTTATGATAACGGGCTTTTTCTACATCAAAGTCTTCCCGTCCGATGCCTGTCCCCAAAGCAGCGATTAAAGTTCCTATTTCTGCTGAGGATAACATTTTATCAAATCTTGCTCTTTCCACATTCAATATTTTACCTCTTAGAGGTAAAATAGCCTGCGTCCTGCGATTGCGGCCTTGTTTAGCAGATCCTCCCGCAGAATCACCCTCCACAATAAAAATCTCAGATTGTGCCGGATCCCGTTCTTGGCAATCTGACAGTTTACCAGGCAAACTGGAGATATCCAAAGCGCCCTTACGTCGGGTCAAATCACGGGCCTTACGCGCAGCCTCCCGAGCAGCCGCTGCATCCACTATTTTTGCTACTATTTTCTTGGCCTCATTAGGATGTTCTTCAAACCACTGTCCCAATTTTTCTCCTACTATACTCTCCACCACAGGACGCACCTCGGATGAAACAAGTTTTTCTTTTGTTTGCGATGAAAATTTGGGATCGGGAACCATTACAGATAAAATACAGGTGAGCCCCTCACGCATATCTTCGCCGGTTAAAGATACTTTTTCTTTCTTAATTATTCCGAGGGTGTTCGCATAGGAATTAATCGTCCTCGTGAGAGCAGCACGAAATCCAGCGAGATGAGTTCCTCCATCTCCTTGTGGAATAGTATTGGTGAAACATAGTGTAGTTTCATGATAACTATCTGCCCACTCTAATGCTACCTCCATAGTTATATTATCTTGCTCACCTTGAATGGTTATAGGATCCTCAAGTAATGGCGTCTTACCTCGATCAATAAAGTTAACAAAAGCAGCAAGTCCGCCTTCGTAATGCATTTCAACAATGTTGGGCTCAACCCCTCGGGAATCATTAGCCACTAATGTAACACCCGAATTCAGAAATGCTAATTCCCGTAATCGGTGTTCCAATTTAGAAAAATCATAATTTATATTCGTAAAAGTATCCTTCGAAGCCATAAACGTGACCTGACTACCTGTTGGGCCGGTCCAATCAGATAATCTTTCAAGAGACTTTGTTGGCACACCGTTTTCAAACCGCATGAACCATTCCGCATTATCACGCCAAATTTTGAGCTCTAACCATGACGAAAGAGCATTTACGACGGAAACTCCAACACCGTGCAACCCCCCCGAGACCTTATATGAATTTTGATCAAACTTTCCTCCGGCATGGAGATGAGTCATGATCACCTCAGCCGCTGAGACACCTTCTTCCTCATGGATTTGAACGGGTATTCCACGTCCATTATCACGAATAGAGACCGAGCCATCGCCATTAAGGACAACCTCAACTCGATCGCAAATACCCGCTAACGCCTCATCTATGCCATTATCTACGACTTCATAGACCATATGATGCAGACCCGAGCCATCATCTGTATCGCCTATATACATTCCCGGTCTTTTGCGAACAGCATCTAAACCGCGCAGAACTTGTATAGATTCCGCACCATATTCAGAATTATTCTCTTTTGACTCTTCTTGATCTTCAGGTTTCATTTTTTCAACCAATTAAACATTAAAGAAATAAAGAATTTAGGTGAACGGAATTTCAGTTACCTTTGCATTATTTATAGAAAAATTATGCGCCAATCCTGAAAGCTGTGTAAAAAGAGACGGATCCGCCCCTGTCATCCATGCCTGCGCACCAAGATTCCCAAGTTCACTAAATAGTGCCGCACGTCGTGCCTCATCAACATGCGCCGCTATTTCATCCAGCAATAAAATTGGCATTGCATTTCTTTCAAGAGACTGGAGTCGAGCATTTGCAAGAACTATACTAATCAATAAAGCTTTCTGTTCCCCTGTCGAACATTGGCTCGCGGGCATTTCTTTTGAAATATGTTCAACAAAAAACTCACTATAGTTAGGACCAATTCCCTTCCCCCCATTTGCAGATTCCAATTTCCGAGATTTTTTAAGAGAAGAACGATAGAGGTCCTCAGCCTCCACGGCAGGCATTTCACTTAACCAACTTTCTAAAACTCCAACAACCGAAAGAGACGCAGATGGAAATGGTCCAATACCCATTGCACATGCTGGATTCAAACGATCCACTAACGCGACGCGCGCTGCTGAAATAGCCACACCCTTTTCGACAATTGTGTTTTCTAGTATATCAAGCCAGTCGGGATCTGCTTTTTTCCCTAAAACAGCTTCATTTTGAATTAACAGTGATCTTTCACGCAAAGACTTATCAAAAGATTTCAACCGCCCGGCATGCGCAGGATCAAACCCAAACACCAAGCGATCTAAAAAGCGCCGACGGCTAGATGGTCCCTCATTGAATAGGCGTTGCATATCAGGAGTAAGCCATAGAACAGATAATTTCTCCCCTAGTGGGGATTGCCCTTTCATTGACTCCCCGTCAATTCTTACGACTCTCTTTAATCTTCCCATGGGGGCCTGTTGAGAAATCCCTGTGCCGAATTCATAAGTCCCTCCGCAACCTGAAACAGTAGCTGATACCGCCCAATTTTTTACATGGTTATGCATATTTCTTGCGGTTAGTGCGACATCAGCCAAATTTGCTGCGCGCAATCCACGACCAGGAACCAAGAAAGATATAGCCTCTAAAATATTTGTTTTGCCTGCTCCGTTAGGGCCGGTGAGCACTATTATTGGAAATTTGATAGTCAAACGCAAAGAAGAATAACAACGGAAATTACTCAAAGACAATCGACGTATTGCCATCGCTTTAGGCCCATCGCTTAATTTAAATGCATGCTCTAATGTAGACAGCGTTTCAGCCCCTCGCTCTATACACGCATAGGCATAAGCACATAAAGAGCGTTCTCATCTTCTTGGTCAGTAACAAGCGTAGGTGAGGCTGCATCAGAAAGTGCAAAACAGGCTTTTTTGCCCTGAATTTGCTGGGTTATATCGATTAAATATTTTGAATTAAAACCAATTTCTATATCCCCATCGTTGTAATCGATTTCTAATTCTTCGGTAGCACTGCCAGACTCTGGACTAGTAGCAGACAAAACTAAACTATTAGCTGCTAAACTTAGCTTTATTGCCCGTGATTTCTCGGTGGAAATCGTAGACACCAAATCGACCGCACGCTCGAAACGTTTACAACTGACCTCCAAAAATTTGTCATTTTCTTCCGGAATTACTCGATCATAATCTGGAAAAGTGCCATCAATTAGTTTAGAACTCAAAACGATACCATTTATTGAAAATCGAATTTTAGTATCAGACATTAAAACTGCTATCTCATCATCAACTTCCTCAATTAGTTTACGCAACTCATTAACCGTCTTTCGCGGCACTATTACACCTGGGATATTTTCAGCACCGGAGGGAAGTGGTATTTCCATTCGTGCCAAACGATGGCCGTCAGTGGCCACCGCTCTCAAGACAGACTCACCATTCGTACTTGTTACTGCATGAAGGTATATGCCATTCAAATAATATCGCGTTTCCTCTGTTGAGATTGCAAACCGAGTGCGATCTATTAAATTACGCAAAGCACCTGCATCTAATACAAAGCTATTCGGCATATTATCATCTGTAATTGCTGGAAAATCCTCGCTAGCAAGTGCAGCGAGTTTTAAAGTGGAACGGCCAGAACGCATTGCTATTTGACCTTCCTCTGCTCCGCCCCCAAGTTCTATTTGAGAACCATCTTCTAGTTTTCGAACAATATCGAAAAGTGTATGTGCCGCAACAGTGGTCGAACCACCTTGTGTTACATCGGCTGCCACTTTTTCAACAACTACGATATCCATGTCAGTAGCCGACAATTCAACCATTCCGTCTTGGGCTCTTATTAGAACATTTGACAAAATTGGAATTGTATTCCGCCGCTCTACTACACTCTGGACATGAGCCAATGCTTTCAATAAAGCACCGCGATCTATCATAAACTTCATATTGTCACATTAATTTTGTTTACATAAAAACTCCGGTATAACTTAGTCAGCCAAAAGCACATAACTGACTAGCAGATTATATCAGGACAAGGTATTCGCCGCACGGGTTAAGATGCTAAAAAAAAAAACGTTTAAAAATCAAAGAAACGGCTAAAAACTGCGGTTATCCCTCTAGCATACGCCTCAAAAGGTCAACATCCTCACAGAATGCCGAATCTATATGTCTCAACTCTTCCACTTTTTTAACAGCGTGCATAACAGTTGTATGGTCTCTGCCTCCAAATTTTCTACCAATTTCCGGCAAAGAGCGAGAGGTTAATTGTTTTGCTAGATACATTGCAACTTGGCGGGGGCGTGCCACGGCGCGTGCACGACGAGCAGAATGCATATCCGCAACACGAATATTAAAGTGTTCGGAAACGCGTTTCTGAATTTCTTCTATTGTGACACGCCGATTATTAGCGCGAAGGATATCGTGTAATACTTCTTGACAAGTTTCCAAAGTGATTTCTCGCCCTACGAGCTCAGCATGAGCCACCACCCTATTCAATGCCCCTTCTAACTCGCGCACATTAGAGGTTATCCGATGTGCCAAAAACTCTTTTACTTTAATAGGTATTTCGAGGCCAAGGCGTTCGGTTTTGACTTCAAGAATTCCAAGTCGAAGCTCAAAACTTGTTGCATGAATATCAGCAACTAACCCCCAGCCCAAACGTGAACGCAAACGTTCTTCCATTCCCTCTAGGTCCAAGGGAGACTTGTCAGCAGAAATGACTACCTGACGATTATTATCAACTAAATCATTAAAGGTATGAAAAAATTCCTCCTGCGTTGCCTCCTTACCATTTATAAACTGCACATCATCAATCATAAGTAGATCGACAGACCTAAAATGTTCCTTAAACGTCACCGTATCCTTAAAGCGTAAAGCACGAATAAAATAGAACATAAATTTTTCTGCCGACAGATAGACTACTCGGCGGTCCGGAAATTTTTTTAGTGTATGATTAGCTATTGCATGCATTAAATGTGTTTTACCCAAGCCAACACCACCATATAGAAAAAGGGGATTAAACGGCGCGTTATCTGAATCTGCCACTCGCCGAGCCGCCGCATAAGCTAATTCATTTGGTTTACCCACCACAAAATTTTCAAAATTGAAACGTGGATCAATAGGGGCGCTGATTTCGGAACGGTTTTTGCCTATTTCTTTTTGTAGGGGCGCTTTTTCTCCACCCCCTTGCACGAATACATTTACCTCTGGAGGTCGTTTCAGTGACCTTGTGGTTGGTGTCTGAACCAAAATCTTTATATTTTCAATATTAGTATTTTCCTGTTTCCAAAGCTCTCTGATCCGATCGCCATAATGACTGACCACCCAATCACGCATAAAACGTGTAGGCACAGCGACCTTGACAATCCCGCCGTTGACATCAACTAAGGTTAGCGGCTTCAACCAACTGCGGTAAGAAGCATCGCCAACCTCAGACCTCAAAAACCCGCGCACCCTAGCCCATTGGGCAGTAATTTTCGGATCCAGCCTCGATCCCGGCATATTTTTTTCCCCAGCCCCAATTCACCCACTAAGTAGCGGATAAATTAATTTTAAACAGTCTACCTTAACATAAAATTCTTAAATCAAAAAATTTTCGTTATTGAAAGGTAGCCAAATATCGAATCGTCCCCTGGCCCCTACTTTTATTTAGGACCTACCTTCGAAATAGATTAAAACTAAATAAAAAACCAATTTATACTGGAATTTAATATTCCATTACTAAATAATTACTTAACACTAAAATTGATTACTTTACCGTCTCTTTTTCTATAAAGAAGCCGAACACAAACCTAAATGGGGTGAGAAAGGATAGCAAGTCGAGTCATTAACAAAAATGAAAAAAAATGCATTGACAAACCAAGCATTTTCGATTCCCTCCATCAACTCAATGACTTGCACGAAAACTCTAAAATTTTGGGATACCAGCAAGCTCTATGTGACTGAATAATTGGCGAAGATCAGCAGTCTCTCTGCAGAGAGGTTAGAAATAAATTATTTAAGTGAATTAACTTGCGCAGATAACCGTGATACTTTGCGTGATGCTGTGTTCTTTTTTAGGATTCCTTTGGTCACACCACGCATCAGTTCAGGTTCCATTGCTTTGAATGCAGCCTCGGCCTCCGCACGATTTCCTGTCGCTATTGCGAGTTCAACATCCTTCACAACCGTCCGAATGCGACTACGGCGATCACGATTTTGTGCTGCTCGTTTTTCCGTTTGTCTTACACGCTTTCTTGCAGAAATCGAATTAGCCATTTAAAATTACCCTGCCTATAAATTTAGCGGTGTGGGTTTGTATAGTGGTCCCACTTTTTCGTCAAGCTTTTAACTAATGATAGTATAGACTTTTCATATAACTACATTTAACTAAATTCTTGCTTACGTTTTTCAACAAAAGCCGCCATACCTTCTCGTTGATCTGGTGTGCCAAACGATGCTTGGAACATGCGCCTTTCATACCTAATACCTTCTGAAAGAGTTGTTTCATAGGCACGGTTGATAATATCTTTAATCATAAGCGTGGCAGGGCGAGACATCGATGCAATATGTTTTGCCGTATTTATTGCGTCTTCAATTAAATCCGCATCCGGGACAATTCGACTAACCAAACCAACACGCTCGGCCTCTTCAGCCCCCATCATCCTCCCGGTTAAACACATTTCCATTGACTTAGACTTACCAACCAATCGAGTCAGGCGCTGAGATCCGCCTGCCCCCGGCCATACTCCAATTTTAATCTCCGGCTGTCCAAATTTTGCTGACTCCGCCGCCAAAATAAAATCACACATCATCGCTATTTCACATCCGCCGCCTAACGCAAAACCTGCGACTGCAGCTATAATGGGCTTCCGACAATCCGCTACTTGCTCCCATCCATCCGTAATAAAGTCCTCATTAAATGTCTCGGGCCACTTTTTATCCTGCATTTCCATAATATCTGCGCCGGCAGCAAATGCTTTATCAGAACCAGTTAAAACCATAGCTCCGATTTCTTTATTGTTGTCCATCCGTTTCAACGCCTCGGCTAACTCACTAATCAACTTTGAGGAAAGTGCATTTAAAGAATCCGGCCGGTTAAGCGTTATGAGACCTACATTGCCATGAAGTTCGGCTTTAATCGTATCATAAGTCATTAGGCATATTTCCTTTTATTGAAAACTATTTAGGCATAACAGAAAAATGCGCAGTCAGGATCCCTTTATTGATAGAGATCTTTAGCTGTAACCGCTCTCCTTCACGAATCCAAGCATTGAAACCTGTGGACCTCCAACCCAACTGAGGGAGTGTCTGGGCATAAAATAATATGACTTTACGTTTTGAAATTTCTTCTCCTAATTTTCCATTGGCAGCAATCTCAAATATCCTACCTTTTAGAGTAGAAAACATCACCCCAGAATCTTTTGACTCCTCCAAACCCTTCATCATCGGCAGATCGTCAATGGTGGAAAAAAAAGATGAGGTTAATGCAGAATTCACATTGCATATAAATAATCCTAACAAGAAAATGAAAGCCACATTTTTTAGAATGAAAAACAATTTATTCCTTAGCCTTAGATTCATAACATACATAGATTTATTTTTGACAATTATTGCAGAAAAATGTCGACCTTCCTGCCTGATTAATTCGAGTAATCGCCCCTCCGCAGATCATACATGGTTTATCCTCACGTCCATAAACTAGAAATTTATATTGAAAATATCCCATATTTCCTGTGGCACTTACATGGTCCTTTAAAGTTGAACCACCGGAACTTATCGCATCAAGCAAAAGCTGTTTGATTTTTGTTACGAAAATTTCAATTTCTTTAAATGTCAGGGAATGAGCACTACGCATTGGAGATATTTTAGCCATAAAAAGTCCTTCGCAAACATATATATTGCCCAAGCCTGCAACGATACTTTGATCTAATAAAACAGACTTGATTGTCCTTTTTCTCTTCTTAAACTGTTTTGCAAGCATTAAAGCGTTAAATTCTTTGCTAAGTGGCTCGATACCTATATTCCTAAGCAACTCATGTGATGAGAGGTTCTTAGAATCGGAAATTTCAATTAACCCAAAACGTCGTGGATCAGAAAATCTCACATTTGTATCATCTTCTAAAATAAAAACTATGTGTTCATGTTTTCTACTAGGGATATTGGGATCCGTCCCGCGCTCTGTGACCATTCGACCCGACATTCCTAAATGTATGATTACAACAATATTAGCTTCTAAATAAACCAAGAGATACTTTGCTCGACGATTAACATTTAAGATTCTTTTCCCAGAAACTATACCAATAAAATTTTTAGGCACAGGCCGCCTTAAATCTGTACGCCGCACTATTATTTTACTAACACACTGCCCTTTCATGGCCTTTAAAAGGCCTCGCCGAATTGTTTCTACTTCTGGAAGTTCAGGCATTATATATCTCCAGGACTTTTTAAAACATTTCTAGTTTCAAATACTCAAGCTAGCGTCAATAGACTTGCTAGGCTATTGTGAACACATGAAAAAAACATACGCAACGGACTCTGCAAGTGATTCCGAAACCAATTTTGGCAATCGCCGTGTCAGTAGGGGGGAACATACGGCTTTGGTGTCTAATGTATTTCAATCTGTGGCATATAAATATGATCTTATGAATGATTTGATGAGCGGAGGATTGCATCGATTATGGAAAAAAATACTCATTAACCATATTAATCCCAGGTCCCATGTGCAATTCTTAGATATGGCGGCGGGGACTGGAGATATCACTCTTAAATGTCTCGATTATCTGCAAAAAGAAGGTCCAAAAAATTCTAAGGGTTTTAACGCCACCTTGTGTGACCCTAATAATACGATGCTAAAAATAGCACGCGAAAAGGCCGCAGATCGAGGTTATGTTAAAGGTATTGAATTTATTACTGCACCAGCAGAGAATATACCAATCGAGGATTTGTCCATCGATATTTGCGTAATATCTTTCGGTCTAAGAAATGTCACTGATCGTAACGCCAGTCTTTCCGAGATGCACAGAGTGCTAAAATTTGGGGGACATTTTTTATGTCTTGAGTTTTCTCCTGTTATAACCCCAACCTTAGCGCCCTTATATGAATCATATTCAAAACATATTC
This sequence comes from Rhodospirillaceae bacterium, assembly GCA_002712335.1. The sequence goes on from PATI01000008.1 coordinate 59,830, forward strand.
TTCCTTGGCTTGGAAAAATAATTACACAAGATAGGGAATCATACCAATATTTAGTGGAAAGTATTCGCAAGTTTCCAAAACCGGACATTTTAGCCGAAGAGCTTAAGAGAGCTGGGTTTTCAAAAATAAATTATTATACTCTGTCCGGCGGTATTGTTGCCATACATTCTGGATGGCGCATCTAAAGCAGATGATCCGCACTTTTTTTAAAATAAAAACTTTAATCCAAATAATTCGTACAATTGCGCGTTACGACGCATTGTTTTTTGTTGAGAGGAAAGAGACACCTATAAAATTCCTAAATATTATTATTAGGCTTATTACCTTCGGCGTCAGTATCACGGAGGAGGTCACAAACCTGCGCAACGGCCAAAAATTAGCACTAGCTCTTCAAAATCTTGGGCCAGGGTTTATCAAATTAGGGCAGGCCCTCTCTGTAAGGCCCGATTTAATCGGGCAAGACCTTGCTGATGACCTAAACAAACTTCAAGATCGTTTACCACCCTTCTCTTCAAAATACGCTAAACAGGCAATTGAAGATGAATTTGAAAAATCACTAGATCAAATATTTAAAACCTTCGACGAAACCCCTATTGCAGCCGCTTCAATTGCGCAAGTTCATTTTGCTACAACTTCAGAAGATATTCCCGTCGCAGTAAAAATCTTAAGGCCAGGCATAGAAGAAAAATTTAATCATGAACTTGATTTATTATATTGGTTAGCGACTATTTTAGAACGTTTTGCACCCAATATACGTCGCCTCCGCCCGATTGAAGTTGTTGATACCCTCTCTCAAACCGTCTTTATGGAAATGGATTTGAGACTAGAGGCCGCTGCTAGTGACGAGCTTCGACTTAATTTCGAAAATGATCCAAGCTTCAATATTCCAAAAATGGACTGGTCCCGAACAGGCAAGAGAGTCCTGACGTCAGAACGTATTGCTGGCACTCCCATAGATGAAGTATCTGAACTAAATAAAAACGGATTAGATGTTGAAAAATTAGTGGCAAATATGGCTAAAGCATTTTTCCTTCAGGTCTTCAGAGACGGTTTTTTTCATGCTGACCTTCACCCAGGAAATATATTGGTCAGCGAAGACGGGGTCATAAATATGATAGATTTTGGTATCATGGGGCGTGTCGATAAAAAAACACGATATTACTTAGCCGAAATGCTCATTGGTTTTATTGAAGCTGACTATACCAAAGTTGCAAAAGCACACGTTACAGCCGGTTATCTTCCAACCTCCAAAACACAGGAATCTTTTGCCCAAGCCGCAAGGGCCATTGCCGAACCCATAATGGGATTACCCTTGAAGGAAATTTCTCTAGCCCGCCTTCTGGAACAACTCTTTCTTGTAGCTCAACGATTTGAAATGGAAACACAACCACAATTGCTTTTACTTCAAAAAACAATGCTTGTAGCTGAAGGAGTTGGTCGACAACTCTACCCCGAGACAAATATGTGGGAATTGGCCAGGCCTCTGATAGAGGAATGGGTAGAAAAGAACCTCACCCAAGAATTCCGAGCTAAGGAAGCTATGTCTGAGGCTGGAAGAGTGATCGAACATCTCCCGAGTTTAATAATAAATTTAAGCGAAAGCGTGAAAACTATTGGGCAGCGGGGTCTGAAGTTAGATCAAGGCACCACCAACATTATGTCGAAACGCAAACCTATTTCACGCTGGGCTTGGTGGGTTGGGGTCGTGTTAGCTATGAGTTTTTTAATTATATCTAATTAACTGGAAAATTAGTTCAAAATTGCTTTTTCCATAATTTTTTCTTAAAAAAGAAAACATAAATAAAAAAACAACAACTTTAACAGGGGACAAATAAAATGATTTCTATAAAATTAGCATTACCTTTTACAGCGTTAGCGGCTTTTCTTTCATTGGGTTGGGGTTTTGAATCTAAAGCCGACGATGTTGCAAAATTTTATAAAGGAAAACAGGTTAAAATAGTTGTAGCTGCTCGCGCAGGAGGAGGTCATCATAAATATTCGCTATTTATTTCTCCATTCATGAAAAAACATATGCCAGGTAATCCAACTTTTATCACACAAAATATGGGAGGAGCCGGGGGCACTAAAGCAGCTAACTATCTATATAATCGAGCAGCAAAAGATGGGACTGCAATTGGTATTTTACTTTCAGATACGCCCTTTGCATCACGGATGCGTACAACAGGAGTAAAATATGTTGCCAATAATTTTCATTATTTAGGGGGTGTCGACAAACCACAGGGGGCCTTTGTAGTTCTCAAACGTTCCGGAATTAAAACAATGGAAGAGGCAAAAAAGAAACCTGTCGTTTTTGCTTCCACTGGCAAAGGGTCACAAACATTTATTTTACCCAAGCTTGCAAATAGTATGATTGGTACAAAATTTAAGATTGTTACCGGCTATCGTGGTATGGCTGGTGTTTATAAAGCGTTAGATAATAAAGAAGCTGACGGTTTCCAATCTGGTTGGTCATCAGTCGCATTAATACGTCCGCATTGGCTGAAGGACGGGCGTGTCATCGTGCTTGCAGCAAATTCCCTGTCGCCACTTAAGGATGCGCCAAATGCCCCAGTTTTTCGTGACTTAGTTCAAAATCCATTGGACCGTAGAATTGTTGAGTTAATTAGCAACAATGATGTAATCGGACGGGCATGGATTGCACCACCGGGCATTCCTAAGGCCCGGCTGAACGCACTTCGAATTGCATTCAAAAAAATGGCCAAGGACCCGGAAGCCATTGCAGCCGCTAAAAAGCGGAAAATGGACTGGGGTTATATTAATTGGCAACCTCAACAAGCCCATGCAAAACTTATTACCAATGCCGAGGCTAAGTTGTTTAAGCGCGTCCGAAAATTGATTAATCAAAAGTAAACTAGAATATAAAAAGCGATGCTTTTAGTATCGCTTTTTATTATTATAATTATACCTTATTTCTTTAGCATAAGAGTGAATTCTTGCCGTTACAGGCGTAAAACACTAATTTACTAAAAAAACAAACCAAAATTTAAACCAAAGGTCCGTAATTATGCTGAAGGGCAAACGCATTTTATTGGTTATATCCGGTGGTATAGCAGCGTATAAAAGTTTGGATTTAATTCGTCATCTCAGAGAAGAAGGGGTTTTGGTCCGCTGTGTTCTCACCAAAGCAGCGACTAAATTTATCACACCTTTATCGGTCTCAGTATTATCCGAGGAAAAGGTATTCAATGACCTGTTTTCGCTAACCGACGAAAATGAAATGGGGCATATTCAGCTTTCTCGGGAATCAGATTTAATAGTGATAGCACCGGCAACCGCTAATATACTTTCTAGCATGGCGCAGGGTGTTGCTGATGACTTGGCGACTACTGTCTTACTAGCTTCAAACAAAACTATTATGGCCGCACCATCAATGAATGTTCGCATGTGGGAACATGAGGCTACCATTCATAATTTAAAAATTTTGTGTAATCGGGGTGTACATATTATCGGGCCGGAATCCGGCGATATGGCATGCGGTGAATTTGGTATGGGACGAATGACGGAACCACATGAAATTCTGTCAGAAATCCAACTTTATTTTTCCAACAAGGATCGGCTAAGTGGTCTTCAGGCTATCGTGACCAGTGGTCCAACTCAAGAGCCCATAGATCCAGTTCGTTTTATAGCTAACCGCTCCTCTGGCAAACAGGGACATGCCATAGCTTCAGCGCTCGCAAAATTTGGAGCCGACACAACGCTTGTGACCGGTCCCACCCAAGAATCAGACCCAGCTGGTGTAAATGTAATCCATGTTGAAACAGCAGAGCAAATGTTGGAGGCCTGCAAAAACTCTCTTCCGGCCGATATTGCTGTTTGCGCAGCTGCCGTCTCTGATTGGTGTATTAGAGAGGTGTCGGAGGGTAAAATCAAAAAAAAGGGGGATACACTATCCCTCTCTCTTAAAAAAAACCCCGATATTCTTAAATTTTTAGCAAAAAAAGGTGATAGGCGCCCAAAGCTAGTAATTGGTTTTGCCGCTGAAACTGGCGATGTGATTTCTAAAGCATCGTCTAAGCGCATTGAAAAAAACTGTGACTGGATTTTAGGCAATGATGTCTCAATGGGGTCAAATACTTTTGGTGGCAACCAAAATCGAGTTCATTTCATTAACAATGCCGGAACTGAAAGTTGGCCCGAAATGTCAAAAACAAATGTCGCTTATGAATTAGTAAAACGTATTTCGGATCATTTGCACCCACCACCAACAACAAAATAAAAATCATGACATCAATATCTGTAAAACGACTTTTGCATAATCAAGAGATTCCTTTGCCAGCTTACGAAAGTACCTCGGCGGCTGGCATGGATTTACCGGCAGCGGTAGAAAGTGACATTATTTTAGGGCCCGGCGAGCGTATAACGGTGCCAACCGGATTGGCGATTGCATTGCCAGAAGGCTATGAAGCACAAATTCGATCACGGTCGGGACTTGCCATTAAATTTGGTGTGACCGTACTCAACTCACCAGGGACTATCGATGCGGATTATCGCGGAGAAATAAAGGTCATATTGCAGAACTTTGGAAGCGTTGAATTTGTCATAGAACGTAGTATGCGAATTGCACAGATGGTAGTTGTTCCTGTTATTCAAGCAAACCTAATAGAAACTGATATCCTACCGGAAACGATTCGCGGGGATAGTGGTTTTGGCTCAACGGGGATAAAGGATCAGAAAGTTTAAAGTCTGATGAAGTTTACAGATAAACAACTTCAGCGTTACGCTAGACATATAATTCTACCAGAAGTTGGCGGCTTGGGCCAAGAAAAGCTATTAGCCTCCAGTGTTTTGGTTATAGGCGCAGGAGGCCTAGGCGCACCAGTCTTGCTCTATCTTGCGGCGGCGGGTGTCGGGAAAATAGGTGTTGTGGATGATGACGTAGTTGACCTATCTAACCTTCAACGACAAGTTATTCACAATACTAATAGTATTGGTAAATCCAAGGTCGAGAGNGCAAGCGCAACTATAAAAAAAATAAACAATGAGATTAATTTTAAATCCTATAAATTGAGATTAACGGCGCATAACGTAGTCGATTTAATTTCTGATTATGAAATAATAGTGGACGGCTCTGACAATTTTGAAACGCGTTTTCTATTGAATGATGCATGTCATCTAAATAAAAAAACACTAATTTCAGGGGCTATNCTTCGTTTCGAGGGCCAAGTGGCTACGTTCAAGTCACATATTNGCCAAGATTACCCCTGTTATCGATGCCTTTATCGCGAGCCTCCTCCTAGTGGCCTAGTGCCCAGCTGTTCTGAAGGTGGTGTATTAGGGGCCTTGGCTGGAACANTCGGTTCACTGCAAGCGACGGAGGTTTTAAAAGAAATTATGGGAATTGGTTCAGGCTTAACCTCCAATTTATTGCTTTATGATGCGCTAGAAATTGAATTCCGAAAAATAACACTAAAACCAGATAGGGATTGCCCCCTTTGCGGAGATAACCCCTCAATATTAGATCTCTCGAGTCACATTTCCAAATGAAAGAAACTTCCCGCCGTCGTTTATCTGTAGTTCTTTTCTCCGGTGATTATGATCGTGTACATTATAGCTTAGCCATTGCAAGTGCTGCAGCAGCAATCGATAGACCTGTTAGTCTTTTTCTAACCGGAAATGGTCTCAAATTAATTCTAGATGATTTTGAGGGAGTCCCTGGCTGGTCTCTATTGGGAAACTCGGAAAATGGCCAATCAGCATTGGAGAGAGATCAAGAACATAGCAAAAATGGAATATGTACAATTGACGCCACACTTAAAGCATGCGTCGAGCTAAATGTGAAATTTTATCGATGTGAAATGGGAATCGTTATTGCAGGATTAAATAAGAAAGGGTTTCGCGACGACCTACCATTAAAACCCGGCGGTCTAGGCACTTTCTTATCTGAAGCAGAGAAAGATGGAGGACAAATAATTTTTATATAGGATTAGCAACTAAACTTGACGCCCTGTAGCAACCATCCTTAGGGTACCCTTTTAGAAATGACACGGAAAAACCACGATGTCNCGAACATTCCGAAAAAGATTAGAGGACATAGTTAACGAATTCCACTGTGCCAACCATCCAATGACAGAAAAATGGTCACAGGGTGAACTAAGCAAGAGATGCATGATGGGCTGGGCAGCCGAGCAATGGCACTGGGTAAGCAAAATGAATACACCCACATTTTTTATCTGCAAAGATGCACCTAATGATGTAATACATGCCGAAATTGACAATTTTCATGAAGAAATGGATCCGAACCATTCACACTTAGACATTATGCTAAATTTTGCAAGAGCAAACGGCGGAAGCCCAACAAAAATAAAAAAAAGTGAAGGATTGCCGACAACTCGGTCTTGGGTAAGATTTCTTACGGATACTGCACGTGANAACCCCTGGTATTGTGGCATGGCCGCGCTTAGAATTGGAACAGAGTCTCAGTCTCCAAAGTTATACAGTAAATTACTCCCCGCACTAAGAAATATATATAAATTTAAAGAGCATGAGATAGAGCATTTTTGGCTCCATTCTGAAGTTGACGTTGAACATGGTGGTATAGCCTATGACTTAATTGTCAAACATTGTAGAAGCCGAGAAAAACAGGATATATGCTTATATTATGTAAAGGAAAGTGCCAAAATGCGATGGTTNCATTTTGATGGCATTTATTTACATTATGAGATGGGATATAAGCTACAAAAACCGTCATGAAATATCTAAATTACCGCTCACTTTTAACACTTTTCTTAATCTTTTCCTTAACAACATTAAAAGCAATGGCCCAAACTGGTTTACCTATGCCACGATTTGTTTCCCTGAAATCAGAGAAGGTTAATCTGAGACATGGTCCAGGAAAGAGATATCCAATTAATTGGATCTTGGTTTATAAGCATATGCCAGTAGAAATTATTGCTGAATTCAAAGACTGGCGCAAAGTCAGGGAGTGGCAGGGTAGCGTAGGTTGGATAAAAAAAACTCTGTTATCTGGTCAGCGTTGGGTAATAATAAAGAAGGGACCTCAAATATTACTCCGCAGCGGACGATCAGACAGTCGCATAATCGCCAAAATAGGAACGAAAGTTATTGGAAAGTTAAAAAAATGCACTGTTAGTTGGTGTCGCATCCAATTTCAAGGATATACCGGATGGATGCAACACAACCAGTTTTGNGGGGTTTATCCTTTAGAGAAATATAAATGATCAAATTTGCAACGTTTGTAGGGGTGAAGCTTTCTCAAGGCTGAGCTGTTCTATGACCAAAATATATATAAGTAACCCTAATTAAAATCCTCTGCTAACGCTGAACGGACATGGGAAGGCACGCCGGCCATGTGGCGATAGTTTTTATGACCAATGGACAAAATTATATCATTAACTGGATTCTTGAAATCTGATATTTCGACCGCAGTAAAAGGAAAACGGAGAAATTGCACAGATGATGCCTTACCATCTGCGGTGGTCCTATCAAGGTCCTCTTCAGCCACCCCTTTTATAACAGAGTTGTCTACAGTCAAAGTAATAGTTTCCTCAAACCCGCCCAACTTTGAAAGTAGCGCAGAGCGCCGTTCAGGATCACCAACCTCAATCATTACTGTTGCGACTAATTCATGTCCATTGGGGATAAGAGGGTTATAAGCTTTCAATTCGCCATCAATTTGATCAACACCACCTTTTTCAATATAAAGCATCTCATGGACTTGGAACCACATTGTGTTGTAGCTTTCAAAATAGAATGTACAAGCAGGACCAACCTCTATACGCCGATTTTTTTTCTCATCAGCTAATTTTTTAGCATGTTCTCTCCTGATAGCGGCATAGTGAGACATCGTCATTATATCTTGGTGTAAGATTTCTCGCTGCATAGTATAAACCCTTCAAAAACCGTACGATTTTGCTAAAATCTCTATTGGATGAGGAACTGTATCAGGGAGATCTCCCTCTTCACCATCTTCTTTGAGCTGTTTCATCCCTTGTCTAATGTGTATTCCAGCAAGGGGGCATTCTGACACAACTTCACTAGATTTTTTTTCTAAAGCAGTCCGCGCAACAGGCTTGCCAATTTTTAGAGCGGTATCAAAGTTCTCTTTCATCATGCCCCAAGAACCGCCATGGCCCGAACATCGCTCAATAACCTTAACATCTGAATCTGGAAGTAATTTAAGCATTTCTGCTGCTTTAGGGCCCATATTTTGAGCTCGAGCATGACAAGCTAGATGTAAAGTGACGGGTCTTGGAGTTGAAACCATTCCATCTGCAAGGCCTTCATTCTTAGATATCTCGACTATGTACTCCGAAATATCCTTAGTAGCTTCAGACAAACGTTTGATGTTTTCATCATCGGGTAAAATAAGTGGCCACTCAAACTTTAGCATCAACGCGCAACTTGGTATTAAAGCGATAATATCATATCCCTTATCGACCCAAGGCAGTAGTGTGGTAGCTACCTCTTTTGCATTTATAGCTACAGCCGCAATATCACCGTGTTCTAACTTCGGCATTCCGCAACATTTAGGATAAATTAATTCAGTCTCAACGCCGTTTATAGAAAGTACTTTCTCAGCGGCGGATCCAATCTTTGAGTTATTATAATTCACAAAACAAGTTGCGTATAGAACAGCTTTTCGACCAAAAGCTGGTGCGGCCTTATTTACTTTCGATTTTGTTGTTTTGAATTGAGATGAAATAGTCTTTGCTTGATATTTAGGTAAATCCGCCTCTTTATCTATACCAGAAACAGCCTGCATTATCGGTCGGGTTAATTTATTTTCCGTTTTGGTTCCCCAATTCACCAGCCCAGCAACAGGTCGGGCAATTTTACCATTTCGATCAGTTTCCGTAATTTGTTTCGTTGCAAAAGAGATTTGGCCATTACGATGCTCTATCGCCCTATAACGTAGCATAAGGTGAGGAAAATCTAAGTTGAATTCATGTGGTGGCACATAGGGACACTTAGTCATAAAACACATATCACATAGAGTACAAGCATCGATGGCTGGTTTAAAATCCTCACTTGAAACTGAGTCCAGCTCGCCCGTCTTCGAATCATCAATTAGATCAAAAAGTTTAGGAAAAGTATCGCAAAGATTAAAACAACGTCGGCAACCATGGCAGATGTCGAATACACGCCGCAATTCTTGATCTAACTTCTCGCCATCATAAAAATCGGGATTATTCCAATCGATCGGATGACGTATCGGTGCCTCTAAACTTCCTTCAGACATCCTTTGATATTCCCCATTAAATAGCACAGCGCTATACTGTCTAGAATCATTATTTCTAGAATAGCTATCGAAACAATTACAAATAGATATGTGAAGAAATTATAAACTCCACATAAAGCATCAGATTTTAGTCGAGTTCGTCAAATGCCTTCTGGAAACGACCAGCATGGGATTTTTCCGCCTTAGCTAAAGTCTCAAACCAACTTGCTATCTCATCAAAACCCTCATCACGTGCTTCTCGGGCCATACCGGGGTACATATCGGTATATTCATGCGTCTCACCAGCAACCGCCGCCTTGAGATTGTCTGCAGTAGTTCCTATAGGCTCACCTGTCGCAGGATCACCGGTTTCTTCCAGATATTCTAAGTGGCCATGTGCGTGTCCGGTTTCACCTTCCGCAGTTGAACGGAAAACTGCTGCTACATCGTTATAACCCTCTACATCAGCTTTTTGAGCAAAATACAAATATCTCCGGTTGGCTTGGGATTCCCCTGCAAACGCCGCTTTTAAATTATCTTCAGTTTTAGTTCCTTTTAACGATGGCATCGTATTCTCCTCTTCCCTTCGCTAGTGAATGTTTATTTCATTACTAATCTATAACTTTAATGTAAGAATTAATTTACAAATTTGAAGCACTATAAAGTAGAAAAAAAATTTGAGAAACTTTATTTAATCCTTAATACTCGTTTCCCGATGACGAAGCAAATCAGGGACGCCAACGACATTATATCCGGCATCGACGTGAACTACTTCCCCTGTAACACCAGATGACAGATCTGATAAAAGATAAAGACCTGCACCACCTACATCGTCCAGCAGAATGTTTTTACGCAAAGGTGAGTATTCTTCGTTCCACTTATAAACTTGTCTTGCACCGCCAACGGCGCTGCCAGCTAGCGTTCGCATGGGACCAGCAGAGATCGCGTTTACACGAATATCAGCGGGACCCAAATCTACAGCTAGATACTTTACACTAGCTTCGAGCGCGGCTTTTGCTACTCCCATAACATTGTAATTAGGCATGACACGCTCTGCCCCAGAATAAGTTAACGTTACAAGACTACCACCATTAGGCATTAATTTAGCAGCTTTATTTGCCAACGTAGTAAATGAAAAGCATGAAATATCAAGGGTTTTATTAAAATTATCACGGCTTGTTTCTAAGTATTTTCCCGTTAATTCATCTTTATCCGAATAGGCTACCGAATGGACCAAGAAGTCTAGATTACCCCAGGCTTCCTTGATCTCGTTGAAAACTGAATCGATACTAACATCGTCACCAACATCACAAGATAAAATAACTTTAGAGTCCAAAGACTTAGCGAGGGGAATAACACGCTTCGCAAACCCTTCTCCTTGGTATGTAAAAGCTAATTCCGCGCCATTCTCCGCCGCCGCCTTTGCTATACCCCAAGCAATTGAATGATCGTTCGCTACACCGAAAACCAATCCTCGTTTGCCCATCATTAATTTCGTTTTTGACATATTCTTTTTTTTTTAATCATGCGTCCCGCAATGATGTAAAAGTGAGTGAGGCATTAGTACCTCCAAATCCAAAACTATTGGATAAAGCACATCCTATTTCCACATTATCCCGGCGCTTCGTTACCAATGGCATGTCCCCCACCTCGGGATCCATATTTTCAACATTGGCCGATGCTGAAATAAAACTATGTTCCATCATTAACAATGTATAGATCGCTTCATGAACACCCGTCGCTCCAAGAGAATGCCCCGTTAAGGATTTAGTTGAACTAAATGCAGGTATAGCGTTTCGTTTGCCAAAAACCTCTCGCAACGCGGCCAGTTCCTTTACATCACCAACCGGTGTAGAAGTTCCATGTGTATTTATATAATCTACTGGTCTATCAACGTTTTCCAATGCCATATTCATACAGCGCACAGCACCCTCGCCAGAGGGTTGCACCATATCATAACCATCTGAAGTAGCACCGTATCCAGCCACTTCCCCGTAAATATTAGCTCCTCGTGACATAGCATGCCCCAATTCTTCAAGAACAAGGACCCCACCACCACCAGCAATAACAAAACCATCTCTATCTGAATCAAAAGGTCGGGATGCTTTTGTTGGAATACTATTATAGCTGCCCGAAAGAGCAGGCATTGCATCAAATAGAACCGTCATCGTCCAATCTAACTCTTCGCCTCCACCAGCAAATACAATATCCTGTTTTCCGAGCTGGATTAGTTCAGCAGCGTTCCCGATACAATGCGCACTGGTAGCACAAGCAGAACTGATTGAATAATTGATACCTTTTATTTTAAAGGCCGTCGCCAAGGTTGCCGAATTAGTGCTGGACATAGTCCTCGGCACCATAAAAGGGCCCACCTTTTTAGCGCTCGAATTACGTGCCGTATCAAAAGCAATAAGTAGGTTTTTTGTAGAAGGCCCCCCCGAACCCATAATCAACCCTGTACGATCATTGGATACTTCATCGACTTGAAGACCAGAATCCTCTATTGCCTGAGCCATAGCTATATAATTATATGCGGCACCATCCCCCATGAATCTGCGTTTTTTCCTATCAATAAATCTATCCAAATCTATCTTTGGCGCTCCATGAACATGACTACGAAACCCCCGCTCCGCGTATTCCGGGGCAAATGAAATACCGGATGTGCCATTTTTTAGCGATTCCGTTACTTCTAATTTGTCATTGCCAATACTGGAAACAACTCCTATTCCCGTCACCACTACTCGTTTCATAAATACCTCACATTTGATCAGTGGAAGTAAACACCCCCACCCGTAGATCTTGAGCCTCATACACTATTTGCCCATCAACATCTAAATTTCCATTAGCAATGCTAATAGCAAAACCTCTTCTCAACACTCGTTTAATATCAACATTATAGGTGATAAGCTTCGATTCAGGTGTGATCTGCCCATTGAATTTTAATCCGCCCAAACCTAATGCTCGGCCCCGGCCCGGAGCCCCCAACCAACCAAGATGAAAGCCAACTAACTGCCATAAAGCATCCAGCCCTAAACATCCAGGCATAACCTGATCATTCTCGAAATGACAAGAAAAAAACCAAAGATCCGGTTTAACATCAAACTCCGCGGTAACAGAACCTTTGCCAAATTCACCGCCTGCGTTATTAATATTTGTAATGCGATCAAACATCAACATTGGCGGCAAAGGCAACTGCGCGTTGCCTTCTCCGAACAATCGCCCATGACCACAATCGATCAAATCATCATATGTAAAACTACTGCGATCGCTTATGCTCATTGAAGTCGTAGCCCTTAACCTTCTTAGCCAATCACACCTAATTTCAAGCTGATGCGAAAAACAACCAGACATCAAAAAAAGTTATGTTGCTTCTATGATACAACCAACTTTCAGTTACCCCTATACTCTTTATATGAACTCTATTTAAATTGACCAGTCCTAGTAATAAAAAATTATTCGGGATCAGAAGTTTCTTCCTTTTCCTTCTTGATCTCTTCACCAGTTTCTTGGTCAACGACTTTCATACTAAGTTTAACTTTTCCGCGATTATCAACCGCCAAAACCTTAACTTTAACCTGATCTCCTTCGTTAACAATATCTGTGACTTTTCCAACGCGCTGGGGAGCCAGTTCACTGATATGAACCAAACCATCCTTAGCACCAAGAAAATTAACAAAGGCCCCAAAATCCACTACCTTAACAACTTTTCCATCATAAATCATCCCAACTTCCGGCTCCGCCACTATGCCCTTAATCCAGTTAATAGCTGCATCCCCGGCCTCAGCTGAGACAGCAGCCACCTTAATGACACCGTCATCATCAATATCGATCTTGGCTCCAGTAACCTCACAAATTTCACGGATTACCTTTCCACCAGTGCCAATTACATCGCGAATCTTGTCTTTAGGAACAGACAAGGTTGTGATTCGCGGGGCGTTATTGCTGACATCTAATCGGGCCGTATCTAGTGCCTTCGCCATTTCTCCAAGAATATGGAGACGGCCATCACAAGCCTGTTCAAGAGCGGTTTTCATGATCTCCTCTGTAATACCAGTAATTTTGATATCCATTTGGAGAGAAGTTACACCCTCGGATGTTCCTGCCACTTTGAAATCCATATCTCCTAGGTGATCTTCATCGCCCAGTATATCGGAAAGAATGGCAAATCCTCGATCCTCTTTGATAAGGCCCATTGCAATGCCAGCAACGGGACGAGAGATTGGGACACCTGCATCCATTAGCGATAAGGATGTACCGCAGACTGTCGCCATTGAAGAAGATCCATTTGACTCTGTTATTTCAGAAACCACCCTCATCGTATAAGGGAAATCATCCTTACTTGGGAGTACCGACTGAAGCGCTCGCCAAGCAAGTTTTCCATGTCCAATTTCTCTGCGCCCAGGAGATCGCAAAAATCCGGCTTCCCCAACAGAATAAGGTGGAAAATTATAATGAAGCATAAAGTTTTCGCGATATTCTCCTTCCAATGCGTCAATAATCTGCTCATCCTGCCCTGTACCAAGAGTAGCAACACATAATGCTTGTGTTTCTCCGCGGGTAAACAGGGCGCTCCCATGGGACCGCGGGAGAATTCCAACTTCCGCAACAATGGGCCGAACCGTCTTGGTGTCACGTCCATCTATTCTATTGCCAGTATCAAGAATATTCCCACGTACTACATCTTTTTCTAGGTCTTTTAGTAACCCATTAACAAGGTTCTCTGATCCTTCTTCAACATCAAGAGCCTCTATAGCAGCCGCTTTCGCCGTTGATATCTTCTCTACACGAGCTTGCTTAACTGTTTCTGAATAAGCCTCACGGATATTACCTTCGGCTAAGTCTTTGAGTTTTAGTGCTAATTCCGTTTTTTCAGGAGCCGGGTCAGGTACCACCCAGGGATCCTTTGCACATTCCTCTGCTAGTTCTATGATTTTTTGAATAACCGGCTGGAATTCGCTTTGCGCGAACATTACCGCCCCGAGCATGGTTTCCTCTGACAATTCCTTAGCTTCTGATTCAACCATCAGCACAGCATCAGGGGTACCCGCAACAACCATATCAAGATCTGAGTTTGTTAGATCATCAGGCAAGGGGTTTAATACATAATCGCCGTTGATATAGCCAACACGAGCACCACCTATCGGACCCATAAAGGGAATACCCGAAATTGTTAGCGCCGCTGATGCGCCTATTAGAGANACAATATCAGGGTCATTCTCCAGATCGTGACTTAGAACAGTACAAATAACCTGCGTCTCATTTTGAAAGCCTTTAGCAAATAGTGGCCGTATTGGTCGGTCGATCAACCGCGAGGTCAGAGTTTCCTTCTCATTGGGCCGCCCCTCTCGCTTAAAAAACCCCCCTGGAATTTTACCAGCAGCAAATGTTTTTTCTTGGTAATTAACAGTAAGTGGAAAAAAATCCACGCCGGGCTTCGGCTCTTTTTGTGCCACAGCAGTACACAAAACCATGGTGTCCCCATAGGTAACCATGACAGCGCCATCTGCCTGCCTAGCCAGCTTACCTGTTTCTAGGACGAGCTGACGCCCCCCCCAAGTCAATTCTTTTCGATGTTCGGAAAACATTTATTACATTCCTTTTCTTTTCTGATTACCACACCCGATGTGTGCCAACCCTTTATAAAGGCCTAGTGCCAANTCTAACATCTAGCGCCTTTACGCCTGTTGGGATCTTTTAACTTATCAACCCCGGCCAAAAACCCCTCAATACAATATCCTATCGCCGCAATCCCAAACGCTTGATCAAATCCTGATACCGGNTCTCATCTTTTTGATTCAGATAGTCCAGTAAACTGCGCCTCTGTCCCACCATAATCAACAAACCNCTACGAGAATGATGATCCTTTTTATGTTCTTTAAGATGCTCTGTNAGGTTTTTAATTCGTTCAGTCAGAATCGAAATTTGTACTTCTGGTGANCCTGTATCACNATCACTTTGCTTAAACTCTTTGATGAGTTCACTTTTTCTTTCTTGCGTAATCGACATCGATTTCTCCTAATTTTCAAATGTTAAAGACCCGGAAAGCCCGAATTTCATCACCCGTCAACCGAGCCAACGCAACCAGCTGACCACCAGCCTTAGCGCAAAAAACATCCCCATCTACCAACATATCTATATCGACACAGGGACATCCCTCCTTTGTTCGCACCCCTATCGGCCGGCCGTGCCTTAAGTGATCAGCCTGGCTTAGGTCTATGACAACCGCCGGGATGTCGTCCAGCGCTGTCTCAACCGAATGCAAATAAGCAGAAGGCGGCGCACTATGCACCAGAGTCTTCAAAGATTCCAGCGAAATCGAGTGTGATTCTGAAAAAGGGCCACAATGAGTTCTGCGAAGCTCCTTGACATGGGCAGCAGTATTAAGACACCGCCCGATATCCCTTGCAAGACTCCTAATATAAGTGCCCTTGCCACACATAACCTCAAATACAGCGAGATCAGCACTTGGAAGATTCAACAGTGCAAATTTTTCAATAAAAATAGTCCTTTTGTTTAATGATATATCAACTCCTGCCCTTGCCAAATTATATGCGCGTTGACCACCAATTTTGACAGCAGAAAACTTTGGGGGCACCTGATCTATATTTCCGGTAAATTGAGGTAAAACCTTAAATATCTCATTCTTGTTAGGTCTATAATCACTTACCCTAGTTATTTCCCCATCCAAATCGTCGGTCGTACGTTCAGATCCCCACGCGATTGTGAAGATATAACGTTTTTTTCCACCCATAACGAAGGAAACCGTCTTCGTTGCCTCACCCAAGGCTATGGGCAAAACACCCGTAGCCAATGGGTCGAGTGTTCCAGCATGTCCAGCCTTTGCAGCCTTAACATTTTGCTTAACCTTTGCTGTGACTTGGGTTGCCGTTAATCCGGAAGGTTTATCGATAGAAATCCAACCATTGATGGACTTGATAGAACGTTTTTTTACCATCTCTAGTTTTTACTGGTATCAGTTTCATCATTAGTGGAAAAAATATCCGCAGAAATTTTAGAAGAGCGCAAAAGTGCAGTAATTTTTTCTCCTTCATCAAAAGCGCTATCTTCAACAAAATTCAAATTTGGCATGTACCGCATCTTTACTTTAGAACCCACTAAGCGGCGTAGGTATGGTGCAGCCCGTTTAAGGGCAGCTGATATTTTTTTTGAGTCTTTTCCGCCCAAGGGCATAACGAATGCCGTTGCATTTCTTAAATCTGGACTTATCCGGACTTCGGATACCGTAATAGAAACACCTGACAAATCAGGATCCCGCAACACACCGCGCGTTAAAATCTCCACTAAAGAATGTCGTATCAATTCCCCAACACGCAACTGCCTNTGGGTTCTCTCATTTCTAGCGTGCCGCCCNCCATTACGTTCATAAGTCATAAAGGCTCCACAGAATTATTCTATCATGCCGTTCTAAAGCGACCTTGCTATTTCCTCAACGTCAAAACACTCAATAACGTCTCCGGCCTTGATATCTTGGTAATTTTCAAAGGACATACCACACTCCATTCCATCACGCACCTCGCGCACTTCATCCTTAAACCTTTTTAATGTTCCTAAACTACCCTCATGAATAACCACTTCATCTCGCAGCAATCTAACTGCCGCACCTCGCTTTACTAGGCCCTCAGTAACCTTACACCCAGCGATTTTGCCCACCTTACTGATGCTGAACACCTCCAGAATTTCTGCATTCCCTAAGAATGTTTCTTTGTTTTCTGGAGCCAATAACCCACTCATAAAATCGCGCACATCATCTAGTAAATTATAGATAACAGAATAATAGCGAATATTTACATTCTCCTTTCGGGCAAAATCTCGCGCTTGTACATTCGCGCGAACATTAAATCCTAGAACCAGTGCATTTGAGGCTTGCGCTAGACTTATATCTGACTCATTAATTCCCCCCACACCTGAATGGAGTATTCTAGCTGTAACTTCCTCATTGCCAATTTTTTCAAGGCTACCAACAATCGCTTCTACTGAGCCATGGGTGTCAGCCTTAACAATTAAAGCAAGTTCTTCAATTTCTCCGGCTTCGATATCCAAAAACATTTGTTCCAAAGTACCCCGCGGTGCTGCGGTGGTTTTCTGAGCGCGACTACGACGCTGACGAAATTCGGTAATTTCACGTGCTCGTTGTTCGTTTTCCACTACGGCAAATTCTTCCCCGGCCAAGGGTGCGCCACTTAAACCCATAACCTCTACTGGCTGAGAAGGATTGGCGATTTTGATAGAACGCCCAAAATCATCCGAAAGTGCTCTAATTTTACCCCACTCTGCACCAGCAACAACAATATCACCCACGGAAAGACAGCCCCGCTGAATTAGCATCGTAGCAACAGCACCACGACCAGTTTCTATGTTTGCCTCTATTACGACACCTTCTCCTGCACGATCCGGATTAGCTTGAAGCTCTAAGATTTCAGACTGAAGAGAAATTGCTTCAACAAGATTATCAAGATTAGTTTTTTCAGTTGCAGAAACCTCTATTGCTAATACATCACCACCCATTTCCTCAACAACAAGTTCATGTTGGAGCAACTCATTTCGTACCCGAGTTGGATCGGCGTTAGGCCTATCAATTTTATTTATTGCAACAATTATTGGTACTTTAGCGGCTTTTGCATGATCTATAGCCTCAATTGTTTGTGGCATTATACCGTCGTCAGCCGCGACAACTAAAATNATAATATCAGTAACATTAGCTCCTCTAGCACGCATCGCAGTAAAAGCCGCATGACCAGGCGTATCNATGAATGTAATCTTATCGCCGGAAGCAATTTCTACCTGATACGCACCAATATGCTGGGTTATTCCGCCCGCTTCNCCACTCGCAACATCAGTCAACCGCAATGCATCAAGGAGAGAAGTTTTTCCATGATCAACGTGTCCCATTACGGTAACAACCGGTGCACGAGCCTTCAAAAATTCTTTTTTATCCTCTTCTCCCTTTATACCGATTTCTACATCGGCCTCGCTGACCCTTTTAATGGTATGGCCAAACTCCGATATTACTAATTCTGCTGTATCTACATCTATAGTTTGCTGTAGAGTTGCCATGACCCCTAACTTCATCAAACACCGGATAACCTCGACCCCACGCTCCGCCATACGATTAGAAAGCTCTTGTACAGTTATTGTTTCAGGTACAACAACTTCACGAACTACCTTAACATTTTCCTGTTGCTTTGGTTTGAGATTGCGACGTTCGCGTTCACGGGCACGCCGCACAGAAGCTAAACTTCGTACTCTTTCATCATCATTCAGTGCTTGTGCGACGGTCAACTTTCCAGCCCGCCGCCTTGGTTCATTTCGTCGGGCTGNAGGACGCTTCTCAGTCACCCGCTCAACATTCTTTTTTGTACGCCCTNCCTTTTCGATCGTTTCAGATTCTACCTCTGCAGTGTCTACCTCCACCTTTCGGGATGAAATACGTTCCTTGAGTTTTTCAGCCTGCTCCGCAGCCCGTATAGCTACCTCCTCTTCTTCTGCCCGCCGCTGTTCTTCTTTTAAACGCCTTTGTTCCTCATCCTTTTTAGCTGCCGCTTCTGCCTCCTTTGCTTCAGCATCCGCCTTCGCAGCAGCCCTGCGTGCTTCAGCACCCTCCAAGGTCCGCTCTATTATTTCATTAGCACCGCTTTCATCCCCACGAGCACCCTCCAGTGCTCTAGCGCGAGTAGCAGCCTCTTTCTCAGTCAAAGTTCTTAAAACTACGGGGCTTCGCGTCTCTTCATTATCGGTTTTTTCGGGAGAGCGACCCTTTACTTTTGGCGAAATTTCAGAGGTTACCGCCGACTTTTCTGGAGCCTGTTTTTTTAATTCCTCCATTGTACCGCTAGCACCTTGAGTAAAGGTTCGCTTTCTGCGGACCTCCACTGCAACTGATTTAGTGCGGCCATGTGAAAAACTTTGGCGCACTTGACCTGCATTAACGGTTTTTTTTAGTTCAAGTCGGCCCGGGCGTGCTTTTAATACACCCTTTTTGTCTTCATTTTTTTCACTCATTTTTTTAAACCCTTATGCTGTCCCCGCATTCCGGAAACCTTCTAACCGGCGTGTTTCTATCATCATACGTGATGCCAAGCTCCTCTGCCTTACAGCCGCAAACATCGTCTTTTGCCGTCCAAATATTTTCCCTAACTCAGAACTTGANAATATATTTATAACAGAAGCTTCCCGTGTTTTCGCTATTAATTTACTTTGGCTNCCGTCGGCCACATCACTTGCACACAAAATAATAGGATCTACATTCCCTCTTATAAAAGACTTAACTTTCTCATAACCTGCAACCGCGTCGCCGGAACGACGGGCCATTCCTAACCAATCAAGACAACGTTGAGATAATTGCGACTCAATATTATCTGCCAAGTTATCCATTACCGTCACAGCACAACCCGTTGCTTTAGAAAAAAGTTTTTTAGAGCAGGCTGTATTTACCACTTCACGAGATGCCAACAACCAAAACCCTCTGCCAGGCAATCGCTCAGCGAGATCGGGTACAATACTTTTGTCTGGCCCTATTACGAATCGAACAAGGTCACAAGTAGGGTGGCATTTTCGACTTACAAAGCAGCGCCTCTCACGAGAGCGTCTGTTCTCATATAAAGCACTTCTGGGGTTGTTATCTCTATGCCTCTTACACATGAGTCGTAAACCTTCATCTGGATAACCTAAGGAACTGCCTCAGAAGGGTCAGATTCTTTTTTTTCCCCCTCTGATGCCTCATCATCAAACCAGTGTGCTCGGGCCTCCATAATAATTCGATTGGCATCATCCTCGGATAATTGATATTCGCGAAGCAACCCATCCTCTCTAGAACATAGTTCGTCACTGGCAAGATCAGCTAGATCATCTCGCGTTTTAATGCCGGCTTCACCAAGGGAAACGATCATTGCACTTGTGAGCCCTTCAATATTTATAAGATCCTGCTCAATTCCTAGTTCGGTAATGTTTTTTGCATATTGTTCCTCTTTCTCGGCCAGATATATATGCGCCCTATTACGCAGCTCTTCGGATAGTTCCTCATCAAAACCCTCTATTGCGAGTAGATCTTCAACGGGCACAAATGCTACTTCCTCTACAGATGTAAATCCCTCCGTTACAAGTAGGTGAGCCAACACCTCATCAACTTCGAGATAATCGATAAACATTTTAGAGCGGGCCCGGAATTCTTCTTGACGCCTCTCAGATTCTTCTTCCTCTGTTAATATTACAATGTCCCAACCTGTCAGTTGTGAAGCCAACCGTACATTTTGCCCCCGGCGGCCAATTGCCAAACTTAATTGATCGTCGGGAACAACAACTTCTATTCGGTTTGCCTCTTCATCTAGAACTACCTTTTCTACTTCTGCTGGCGCCAAGCCGTTAACAATAAAGGTGGCATGATCAGTTGAAAACTGAATGATATCAATTTTCTCACCTTG
>PATI01000009.1 GCA_002712335.1 Rhodospirillaceae bacterium
TAAACCATGCCCGAACCGATTTTTCAGAGGGGGAACGACGTCTTTTGCGGCGAACTACAGTAGTAGGTGTTGACCCTCTTCCAGCCAGTTTATCAAATGTGCTGAGCTAATTTTTACTGGTTATCAAGGTCAGTTTTTTTATCTAATA
The DNA here is from genome assembly GCA_002712335.1 of Rhodospirillaceae bacterium. Next base: position 149 of record PATI01000009.1, read on the forward strand.
TTGCAACTATGACGTTCCAACTGATAGACGGCCGGTTACGCCATGTTTATCTATTAGCTGCTGAATTAAACCACTACTTCTAGCTTTTTCAACAAACTGATTAATAAATTTAGCCGCCTGCGATTTACCCTTTTCAACACCTATAGCCTGTTGCACGGAGGTAAATTTTCCGTCGACAACCCTCGTTCCTGAAATATTTTTCGCCTCGGCTGTTAATGCGGGACGCAGTCCGGCGAGGGCTTCCAATCCGTCATTTTTAAAAATTGATACTGCGGCAGGCACGCCTTTTGCCCGAACCAGAGTAGCATTCTTTAAATGGCGGGAAAGGTATAAATCATAAGCGCTACGACTTGAGACGGCTATCCTTACATGTTTCTGGTCAATATCGGCAGCATTCAAAAAAGGCGATTCATCAGTAACCATATAAGTAGCATCAATTTCAACATAGGATTTGGAAAAATCAATAATCTTCGCACGTTCTGGTTCATCACCAATCATACCGATATCCCAGTAATTCTTTCCCGTCATATCAGCCAACTCCCCTGGGGAAGAAAATTTTATTAATGAAATATCTACACTTAACCGTTTGGCAAGTTCCCGAGCTAAATCGGGAGCTACACCGTCCGGGTTTCCTGTGGATGTTGTACCGCTAACGAGCAGTTTATTTGCCATATTGAGACCAACTCGTAATATACCGTCAGGAGTTAGCTGGTCTCTGATATGCCTATTAATTTTCATAAAAATTTAAACCAATACTGGAAAAAAGCTGTCCATCCAGCTTTTGACGATTTCACGCACACGAGTATTGTCTTCCGCAAACATAAAATGGTCAGTCTCCGCAAAGAGGTGCAAATCACAAGGTTGTCCAGCCTTTTGAAAAAGGCCTACTGACTGCTCGGTCGGTGTAACGGAATCATCCGACGAATGTAAAAGCAATAGTGGGCGCGGTGAGATATTCGCGACAACGTCTTCTGCACAAAAGTTATACATGCTTTGGGGTACCTCTGCAGGAAATTTGGTAACAGATTGCTGGGCTAAATTGTTACGAAGATGCTCAGGAATCGGAACAATATCATAACGATCGACCATCATTGATTCTCCGGTTTTTTCTCTGTGCCGTCGCCCTTGTTCCAGCATATCGGTAAACTTGAGCCATCCCTCCTTTGATGGATGTTGACCACGAAATTTCCTTTCGCCATGTCCCCAACCACCCGATGAAATCACACATGCAAAACGATCGTCAATTCCACCTGTGTAAATCGCTACGGCAGCACCAAAGGAGGAACCCAAAACACCAACGCGGCTGCTATCCACTTCTGAACGTCCTTGAAGATAATCCATTGCCGCTTGGGTATCCTCCACTTGTTCTTGACAAATAACACGGCCAAATTCCCCGTCGCTCTCACCACACCCTCGCATATCGAAGCGAAATGCAGCGTAACCCCAATCGTTTAGCATTTTGCACGGTCCCATGACATTATTACTGCTGCTGTTGCTGCCGAAGCCATGTAAAACAATAATGCACGGTAATTTTTTTCCCCCACAACCTTCCGGGGTGTGCAGTGTACCGGAAAGAGTAAGTTTCCCTGAGGAGAATTTAATTTTGTCTTCCATGATGGTCTCCTTAATTTTTCTCATAAAGTTTATAAGGGCCCAAAGGGCAGATGCGCAAGGTAAGGTGGACGAATTAACTTCACCTCGCCAGAATACGAAGGCGCAATAAACGGAGTAAATAATGGCAAAAGGCATAAGGATAACCCGAGAGGTGGCAATAGAACTGTTAGTTGGAATTTTTGAGGCCCGAGATTTGCCGCCTGATGAGGCTTTACTGGTCGCGGAAGGCTTGGTTTGGGCTGATCTTAATGGAATTGAATCGCACGGTCTGGTCCGAATACCACAATATATGCTTCGTATTGACAAAGGAGTCGTAAACACAAGGCCCCAACTTAAAATAATTAAGGAAACCGACGCCGCTGTCATAATTGATGGAGATCACGGGCATGGACAAATCGCACTTAATTTTGCCATTGAAAAAGCGCTTCAGAAGGCCAAGAAGGTCAGTATTGGTTGGGTGATTGTTGGTGATACAACACACACGGGGGCTGTTGGGATGTACACTAGGGAGGTTGCAAAGAGAGGAATGGCAGCATTGTACATGGGCGCAAGCCAACCCAATATGGCCTATTACGGGGCAAAGGCAGGGGGTGTTTCGACAAGCCCTATTGCAATGGCGGTGCCGCGAGGGAACGGAAAAATATTGTCCTTGGATTTATCGACGGCAATAGCAGGAGTAGGTAAGTTATTACAGCACAAGGTCAATGATGAGCCCCTAGGTGAAGGATGGGCGCTCGACAGCGAAGGTAATGCAACAATTGACCCGCATAAGGCTAGTTTACCTACCCCCCTTGGTGGCCCAAAGGGATCAGGTTTGTCTTTGATGTTTGAATGCATGACTAGCTTGATCGCCGGTCGTGCTATCTTGGAGCCTTGGATCAAAGGAGAAAACCAACGCCATCATCAAAGTGCTTTGCTCGCTGCGATTGACATAGCCCAATTTATTGATTTACAGGAATATTGTATTGAGGTGGAGGCGCTTTCTAAAATAATAAAAACTTTACCGAAGGCAGATTATGTTGAGGAAATTTTGATGCCTGGTGAGAAAAGTGATGCAATTTATAGAGAACGGCTGAAAAACGGTTACCTTGTGCCACTAAAAGTATGGAACAAAGTTGTTGAAACGGCCAAGAAATATAATGTACCAATTCCGGATGTTTGTTAACTAGGCAATAGCGTCCGCAGCTTTGACACTATCAATCAATTGGGCGCGTCTCATGTAAGCCTTGGCTCTAATCGGGTCCTCGCTCATCGCTCGCATTTCATCGAGCCTTAATTTTCGTTTTTTAGGATCTCGTTCTTCTAATTGTTTTTTATTTGCTATTGTTTGCGCTTGGGTAAAGTCTGTTGAAGCTTTATGACGTTGCCTTGTGTAAAGGTCGAGCGCTTCCATTCCAAGTTCGCCCTTCCATACCGGTCCAAGTTTGCCCGCAAGGTTAACCGCGTCATGTATCCCGCCGTTCAACCCCATTCCACCGATGGGATTGTTGACATGAGCAGAATCTCCGGCCAGCAGTATACGTCCGCTGTTGAAAGTACTGGCAACACATTGGCTGACTGTATAAACGTTAGCGTAGGCTATTTCATAGTCTTCATTTCTTGGAAAAAAACGTTTTAGACGGTTTTGCATAGCATCCGAGTCCTTAGCTTCATCTTCAGATTCTCCTACTCGCATGGGAACTACGAAACGCCATATGTCGGGTTTATCCGGCTCCCCTTTGACACGGAAAAGATTACACCATTCCTCCGGATGAGAAAAATAATTGCGTATAGCAATTCGGTTATCAAATGCGGTGAGATCGAAATAGGTACCTATTTTGATGAACTTTTCTGGATATGTGAAACCTTCGAAAGCAATGTTGGCGGCCTTTCGGACAGTTGAACGGCCTCCATCACAACCGATCAAAAAAGAACCCCGCATCTTCTCTATTGAGCCATCGGCATTTTTAATCTCTACCATGACATGATCGTCATATTGAAAAAAGTCGGTCACGGTACGAGCGAAGTGAACATTGAAATCTGCGTTATTGCCAAATAACTCTATAACTTTTCTAACGAGTTTGTATTGCTCATATTGAACTACAAATGGGAAAGGCACTTCGTCAGCCAGCAAACCTAGGTCAAACTCGGCGATTACGTCATGATTTACTCGGTCATGGAATCGGTATACCGGCGATTTTAGGCCTTCGTTTATCATGTGTTTTGCGAGCCCAAGGTTATCCAACATTTCTACGGTTGGCGGATGGTGAGAAGCCGCTCTTTGGTCTACAAATGGTTCGGTGAGTTTTTCTAATGCTATAAAGGGTACACCCTGACGCAACAAAGCCACTGCCAAAACCATCGCTACTGGTCCGGCTCCTGAAATGATAATCGGGTCTTTTTTAGCCATTTAGAATGATAACCTTTCCTTCCCTCAGTATCAGTCACCGTTTGTTGTTTGGTCAAGAAGTTGCTGCTACATGGGTAAAAATTCGAAATTTACGCGTGTATCCTTGTTTTTTGTGTGGTTAAATCAAGGAGCATGTCTTCGATAAGTTATTAATGAAGATAAATAACTAGGGAGGAAATAATGATAGATTTTCGTTTATTGAGGCGGATTGTCACCTTTGCAGGTGCGGTTTTTATAATAGCAGGGTTGACGGTTCCCGCTGAGGCTAGAAAGAAAACACGGGTCACCGTAGGTGTTACGGAAACTGTAGGTGCTTATAATCCTCACTCAGACAGCGTTGCTTTAATGTATGCGGTCTGGTGTCAGGTTTATGGTTGTCTGGGCTCGTGGGATTTTACCAAAGCAAAAGATGTTGGGGTGTTGGCTGAAAGCTGGGCTATCCCAGATCCTAATACTTGGATTTTCAAGCTTCGGAAGGGAATTAAGCGTCATGACGGCAAAGCAGAATTGACTGCGGCTGATGTCATTCATTCTATAAAACGTATTGGAACTGATAAACGCAGCAGTCAGAGGCAGAATGTAAAAAAGATAAAATCTGCAACAGCTCTGGATAAATACACTGTAAAAATTGTTACAAAAAAACCTACGGCCCCTTTACTCGGATATGTATTTGATCGTGTGATGATTACAAGTAAGGATCTGTATGAAAAACATGGGGCGCGTACAGCAGACAGAAAGTACCACTATGGGTATGGGCCTTATATGTTGAAGCGTTTGCGAACAGGTGAGTCAGTCGTTATTGAAAAGAACCCACACTGGCCGGGCGTAAAAAGTGAGTGGCCGGATGAAGTAATTTTCCGGATTATGCGTGAGCCTGAGCAAAGGGTCACCGCTTTATTAAATGGGGAGATACAAATAGCACAATTTGTTCCGCCCCATCTTCTTAGTAAAGTCCGTAAATCAAAGAATGCCAGGATAGAGGAGATGGGTTCTGTAGAATTAATGATGTTATTAATGAATCCAGCGTTCAAACCATGGGATAATGAACTGCTTAGAAAGGCTGTCGCATATGCAATTGATAGAGAGTCCATTATCAAGAATGTATTGAAGGGTGAGGCCATCAAACTCACAGGGCCGATAGGACCTCTGCAGTTTGGATATAGTAAGAATGTTAAACCCACCTACGAATATAATCCGGCGAAAGCTCGTGAACTTGTAAAGAAAGCTGGCTACCCCAATGGTATAGACGTTGAACTTTACACCCCTGTTGGTCGTTATGTTAATGATAAACAGGTTACCCAAGCAATGATTCCGATGCTCAAGGCAGTAGGGATCAGGGCTAAGCTTAAAACCCCCGAGTGGTCAACACTATGGTCTAATGTTCGGAAGGGTAAGGTGCCATTCTTTTACATGGGGCGCGGTGGAATGGTGGACCCATCAGCAGCGTTGTCTCAATACTTCGAGACAGGAATTGCGCCGCGTATCAAGTTCTCTAGCAAGAAGGTAGATGGTTTGTTGCAGAAAGAACGTGAAACATTTGACCTGGCTAAGAGGAAGAAATACATGAATCAGGCGATCAACGCTCTTATGGAAGAAGTTCCTGCTCATTTCTTGTGGCACCAGAAAATTCATTATGGTGTTGCTAATGGTGTGAATATAGCAATTCGCCCTGATAAACGTATCCATGGATATGAGATGACTGTTGAGTAGCTTTTGTCTTCTATATGCATAGCTTAAAACCCCGTTCAGTATTCTGAACGGGGTTTTTCTATATCAAAAAGAGTGGCGATGAGGTTAAAGACATCAGAGCGTGTAAAAATTTAAATACAAGCGTGTGAATATTTTTCATTCCGCTTAAAATAGGCTAGCGTTTAACAGCGCAGGATACTACTGGAGGACTAACATATGGTAACAAGAATGGGTGAAACCTATGATGAATTGGTTGAGGTGCCAGGTGTTAGAGATAGCGTTAGTGCAGAGGAGTGGGAGATAAGAGTTAACTTGGCCGCCTGTTATCGTATGGTGTGGGAATACGGGTGGCATCACCTTAATCTCAATCACATATCCGCACGCATACCAGGAAAAGATGATCAGGTCCTCTTAAACCCATATGGTCCGATGTATAATGAGGTTACAGCAAGTAACTTAGTAAAGGTTGATCTCGACGGTAACGTGTTAGACCAAACACCATATCATATCAATAAAGCGGGTTACACGATACATAGTGCTATCCATGCGGCTCGCCCAAATATTGCATGTGTTCTCCACACTCATACGCCAGCCGGAATAGCAGTTTCTACCCTGAAATGTGGTTTGCTTCCCCTTCATCAGGAGGCGCTAAGGTTCTACGGCGGTATTGGATATCATGCCTATGAAGGTGTTTCCCTTGAGCTTGACGAACGAGAGAGGTTGGTCGAGAGCTTAGGTGATAAAAACGTATTAATACTTCGCAATCATGGGTTATTAACGTGCGGGCGTACAATTTCAGAGGCGTTTGTTTTGATGTATCATTTAGAACGATCTTGTGAAGCTCAAATTATGGCGGGGGCGACTACAGAAGATGACAATGTTCATATATTTCCCTCGGAGGGCGTTCGCAAAAATGCTAGAGCGCAGACTAATCTTGATGGACGGAATGCCGGCGAACTTCGATGGCCGGCCCTGATGAGATGGATGGAACGAATAGATCCCTCTTTTCGGGATTAGGTGTGTTGTTAGGAGTAGAGATAAGGTGACCAATCAAATTAAAGTTCGTGACTTGGCGAATGCTGTACAGGCGCAAATGAGGATACATGGTGAGGACGCGTATAATATTCTTGAAGGATTAAGAGGGTCGATTTCCAAATTTCTTATGAGGGACCTTAGCGAGATAGGTGTAACGCGAGAAGGCAATCATATCGAGGAATCTCGATACTTGTATTACGATGGTGAAATGTCCATAACCTTGGATCATTTACCACAAGGTAAAAAAATTCCTGCTCACGATCATGGAACTTGGGAGGCGCTTGCGCTTTATAGTGGCAGTTTGCATCACACAGTCTATGAACGTATGGATGATGGGTGCATCGATGGTTACGCGGAATTAGAGGTAGTTGATGATCGGGTACTTAAGCCGGGGGATATTTCCATGGTGGCGCCACCCGCTGAAATACATAGTTTTTGTGCTAAAACCGATGATACTTGGTCAGTTACAATAGTAGGTAACCCTTATAGTCTGGAAAGACATTATTATGATCCAGGAAATAATTCTTCTAAAGTGGCTAATCCAAAAAAACAAAAAGTGACTTAGGTTCCATGGTACAATTATCTAAATCTGATATTGGTCGTCGTTTTTATGGACCATCTAAAACATTAACCGATGCACATTTTTTAATGTTTTCAGCGATAACAGGTGATGTACACCCTATTCATTACGATATTGAGTATGCCCGTAAAACAATATTTGGAGCCCCTGTAGCGCATGGACTTCTACTTTCAGGTTTGATGGCTCTTGGGTCATCTGACGCGAGGGAGGAGCTTGATAATATGGCAATGGTAGAACAAGGAACAACGTTCCTCAAACCGGTTAAGGTGGGCGATACCGTTCATGCTGCATTCGAGGTTGAAGATGTATGGCAGGACGAAAATAATCGCTCGTTCTGTCGCCTCGAGACTAACCTTTTAAATCATGTAGGTGAAATATTGGCAAAGGGATTCCATGTTTACCAGTTTGTTCCAAAGTCAGGTACAGATTAAGATGCCCAAATTACGGAGGCCGATTCATACAAAAGAGCATTGGCCAGAGAAATATACCTATGTTCCTGCATTGCGCGTCGGAAATACAATCTGGTTATCGGGAACTACAGGGACAGATAATTCTGGTACTATTACTGCGCCGGGCGACATTGTTGAGCAGACCCGTCAAATATTTAGAAAGTTTGAGGCTTTACTAAAAAAAGAGGGGGGCTCGTGTTCCAATATTGTTGAGACAACAGACTTTATTACAACTACAGAAAATTATAGTGGGACCGCGGAAGTTCGGCGTGAGTTTTTCAAAGGACAATTTCCTGCATCCACCGGCGTTGTGGTGTCAAACCTTTTGAGGAAAGATGCGTTAATAGAAATTTCAGCTGTGGCAGTGCTCCATGAAACCTCCTGTGAGCGGCCAGAAAAAGATGACTAACTGCAAACGTTTTTGGGAAGATTTTGTCGTTGGTGAACGTTATTCAACAAGCACTCGAACTATAACTGAAGAGGATCAAGATCATTTCTGCAGGCTGGTGGGTTATGATGTTCCATTATTTGTTGATGATAGTCAGTCACAGCAAAGTTTGTACGCTCGGCGCATTTGTCCCAGCCATTTAATTATGTCTATTGCGACTGCCATGACAGGCCGACTTTTTAAGGACAGTTTACTTGGCCTTTTAGGAATAGATAACGGCAAGTTTATGGGGCCTGTTATGCCTGGTGATACGTTGTCAACAGAAGTGGAAGTAATTGAAAAACGCCTAACTTCAAAGGCCGGGCGCGGCATAATAATCTTCCGGGATCACGTATTTAATCAACATGGTGTTGAAGTTTTTAAGGTCGATAAAATAACCCTGATTCGTTGCCGAAAAGTGGGAGCATAGCCTTGGATTCAGTGCAAAATTTACCCCTTTCTGAAATTGAAAAAATTCAGGGCGACAAACTTAAGCATATGCTTAAACTTTGCCAGATTGGGCATAAGTTTTATCAAAGGTTGTGGGAGACAAAAGGTCATAATATTGGGGAAATTAAAAGTGTGGGTGACCTTGAGAGTTTACCGCTGACTCAAAAGCAAGATCTGATGGATGCACCCAATGATTTTCGTCTTAATTTGCCGTCAGATTACCCTCTACATGAGCGTGCTCTTTGGGAGGTTCTGTATACGACAGGGAGTACGGCGGATCCGGTTCCAATTTTCAATACGACTTATGATTATCACGCTTATTTATATCAATCCAAAGCCGTTGCTCAAATATCAGGTATTAATGATTCTGATATCATTGCCAATCTGTTTCCACTGACACCGGCCCCAATGGGCGCATTTGTCCGGTCCGCTGGAAATGCCTATGCAGTTGGAGCTAAGATTTTTGCGGCCTTGCCCGGTGGCGCTTTTAGTCCTTTTGATTTGCAAAATTCTCTCGATCAAGTCGTGTCTCAGGTTGAGAAACATCGTGCTACGGTATTGTGGGGAGTTCCAAGCTATATTCGTCGCTTACTCATCCGAGCTCTAGAACTATGTGTTGATTTATCTTCTATTCGCATGTGCGCGATTACTGGAGAGGCAACTTCACCGGCGCTACGAGAAGACATACGTCGTTGCTTGCGTGATATGGGTGTGGAAAATCCATTAATTTTTAATCGTTATGGATCCACGGAACTCGGAGCTTTTGCCCAGTGCAAGGAAGAATGGGACTGGCATAATCCTACGCCCGATTTACAGTACCATGAAATAGTTGATCCAATGACCGGGCGCCGACTGCCTGATGGAGAGCGTGGATCCTTGGCAGTAACTCACCTTGACCGTCGTGGCACCGTGCTGATTCGTTTTCTTGTTGGAGATATAGTATCGATTGATCGAACTCCTTGCCCTCACTGTGGGCGAACCAGTGAGCGTATTGTTGGGCCGGTGGTCCGGACAAAAGATCTCATTAAGGTAAAGTGGATGTTGATTAATCCAGACGTATTGCTAGAGGCAATTCAGTCGTTAAAATTTATTGCAGAGTTTCAAATTATTATACAGAAAGAAAATCAAAAGGACGCTTTGTCTATGGATGAAATGTTAATACGTATAGAACTAAATTCAGAGCGTGACATTGATCTTTCTAAAAGAATTAAAGACCAGATAAATCAGGCGATTCATGTTACCCCGCGGATTGAATTTGTGGATCGAGGAGAGATCTATCGTGTGGGGGAACAAACCAAAGCCATTCGTTTTATTGACAAAAGGGTAACCTCTGGCGGTGAAGTTCGTTAGAATGGGTCAACTCGTTTTAGCAGATTTTTTTAATTTTGCATTTGCTGTTAGCGCATTTGTAGCAGTTTCTAACGGGATGATTCACGGTTATACCGGGTTTGGCGGAGCTCTGATAATTATACCGGTTTTAACATTTCTATTTGGTCCAATTGAAGCGATAGCTATTGTTGGGTTGGTTACCATGTTTGGTGCCGTGCAATTAGCACGTAAAACATCGCATCAAGCAAAATGGAGTGAAATAATTCCTATTTGTTTTGGCATCGCGGCTTTTACTCCATTAGGTGCTTGGTTCCTCTATCATATCGATGCGGAGTTTGTAAGGAGGTCCATGGGCGGGTTTATTTTATTATTTGCTTTAATTTTGCTTAGCGGTTGGAATTATCGCGGGAATCGTGGTCTATTTTCGAGTTCATTTGTAGGTGCAGTCGCAGGTAGTGTTAATGGCTTGACTGGAGTAGGCGGCCCTCCACTTGGACTTTACTTTTTATCTTCGCCTTATTCGGTAGAAGTTCAACGTGCGAATATCGTATTTTGTATCGCTGTTCTAACTGTTTCTATGGTTATTGCCAGTGCCATCGGCGGCGCTTATTCAATTGACGTCATAATTCGTGCTTTTCTCCTTGTGCCGGTATATATGTCCGGCGTGTGGCTTGGTTCCTATTTCTTTAAGCTGGCCCCAAAAGATTATTTTAGAAGGGTTGCGCTTATAATTCTAATTCTTACCGGCTTATTCACTCTAGTATTTTAAATAGTTTGTGGGAGGCGAGGGGGATAAAGTGGATGGAAATTCTGTTTAACTCAAGTCAAACCCGTGGCTTTTAAGGAATGCTTTAAATCCTGGTCTCTCGGGTTTGCCCAGTTGACGTGATATGTGTTCCGACCACCCATAAAATTCGGCAACTCCCCATAAATCGGTACGGGTTTGTCTTTCTTCTGGAATCGAGAAGATGCAATCTCGGGTTTGGTCATACTCATTAATTTCTTTTTCAAGATTTATGTCCTCATATTGGTCTCGGTGGATCACTACTGATTGTGGCAGGCGTTGGTTGATATAGCCGTCACTCGCAGGCCAGCCAGCCATGACCCCGGCGACAGGGAAAACGCCGTGAGGCAGTCCTAAGATTTTTGAGACTGCATGAATATTGTCACGGAGACTGCTTAATGGCGTTGTTCCAAGTCCAGATGCCTCGGCTGCTGTAACAAAATTTCCAAGAGCTAGGGCAGTATCAACTGTAGCATTTAAAAATGTATCCAAGTTATTATTGACGTTTTCCCTCTTCCGGAACTCACCTATCCGTTGATTACGACGGATATCGGCACAAAAAACTATAAGTAAGGGTTTTTCCTCAAGGCCATTTGTTCGAGGACACCAGGGTGCTAGTTGGTCACGGATATTTTGATCATCAACCAAGATAATCGAATATTGCTGTAAATTAGATTTTGTTGGGGCGGATTGCGCGCAAGCGAGAAGCAGTTCAACAAGAGCTTCAGGAACTTTTTTATCCTTAAAGGAACGAATAGAACGTCTTGAGAGTAGGCCCTCAACTTGTTTGGGCACTTCGTTATCATCTCCAATACCCGTATCCTTGCCATAACGGGCACTCAGCAACTGTTTGATTGTCGCCATTGATATTTACCTTTTCTAATTTTGGTTTTGGGCTTTATCTAAAATATCCTGTGGGGTTTCTGTAACAATTTCCGCGTAAACAGGAACAAAGGGCCCACTGTCAACAAGTTTCACAAATTCCGGTGCCATCTCGACCATCTCAACGCGTATGGCTTTATGAATTTCAATATCCCTCCATTCGCCAATCAAATAAAAATGATCTTCATCCTCAACATCACGGCAGAGCACGCCGTCTTTAACCTGCGCGTCCGATTTATGCATGGGGTTGTCATCGCCATAATCAAACTCGTTGAACAAACGAATAAACTCTTTGCCGGTACCTGGTTTTACACGAAAATCGTATACGTGAAAAAAATTTCCCAATTTTGCTAATGGTTCCAATGCCATTTACCCTCTCCTTTGCTATATTCTATCCAAACGGTACCTCCGACGGTGAAATGGATCAATGCAGGGCTTGTTCGCAGAGTGAAGTTTTCGTTAAACTACGGTTCATTCTTTGAAAGGAAATATCAGACAATGCCTGACACCCGTGTTGCCAATGACGGTAGTAATTGTATAGCTCTTGATGGCATGCATTGGCCGGATGGAGATTTGTCGAGAATTCCTGACTGGATTTATACATCGGCGGAAATTCTAGATCGCGAGCGTGAACGCATATTTTTAGGAAAATGTTGGAATTTTGTAGCCCTTGAGGCTGAGTTACCAAAAATAGGTTGCTATAAGCGATCTTATATTGGTGATGTCCCGGTCATTGTTACTCGCACAGAGGAAGATGTATTCAAGGTTTTTGAAAATAGGTGTGCACATCGCGGCGTGGAATTTTGCCGGGAACTACACGGTGAAACAAATGAGTTTATCTGCCCTTATCACCATTGGACTTATAATTTATCTGGTGAGCTCATTTCTGTACCCTTTCGTCGTGGTGATAAAGGGAAGGGAGGAATGCCAAAAGATTTTGTCCTTGGAGATCACAATCCGAAGCAGTTCCGTGTTGCGCGTCGTCATGGAGTTATTTTTGCAACTTTCTCTCAGGATACAGAGTCGTTGGAAGATTATCTTGGCCCAGAGACCATGGAACAATTTGATGTGGTATTTTCTGGTCGAGAGCTTCAAATTTTAGGGTATTATAAAAATCGGCTAAACGGTAACTGGAAGCTCTATCATGAGAATTTGAAAGATCCATACCACGCAACACTTTTACACGTGTACCTTGCCACATTTCGGCTTATGGTCGCAGGGCAGAAATCGGCCATGATTTGTGATAGTAAAGGGCGTCACGCTACAGCAGCCTCTGCCAAGGATGACGCCATTGAAATTGACGACGACCTAGTCGATGAAATGAAGGGGGCATTTCGTGTTGGAATGGACCTCAATGATGAGGAGTTTACAAGATATGTGCCCGAGTTTGACAGTCCGTGGACTGTTACTATGTCAACAATTTGGCCTAACTTGATTGTCCAACGCGAGTTGAATACTTTAGGAATTCGCCATATTGTGCCGCGGGGGCCACATGCACTTGACATGTATTGGACAATGTTCGGTTTTGTCGGGGATAGCGAAGAGATGACTAGACACCGGATGAAACAGGGTAACCTGATGGGACCCTCCGGATACTTAGGTGTAGATGATAACGAAGCCATCAAATTTTTGCAGGATGGGTTCAAAAACTCAATTCCGAGCGAAGGGGTTGTAAAGCTTGATCCGGAAAACGAAGGCGGGACCGATACCCTCATATCTGAGGCATCGATCCGATCCCTTTATCGTCACTATCGTGAGGTGATGGATTTATGAGCAAGACCGGTGTTTCAATACCAGCAGAACAAAGGCGGGCTCTACGCTTTGACATTGAGGAATTTAATATCAAATACTCGGCTGTTCTGGATGCTCAAGATGTTCAAAGTTGGCCAAGCTTCTTTACTGATGATGCATTCTACAGAATCACCGCAAAGGAAAACTATGACCAAGGTTTACCTGTGGGTCTCGTTTGGTTGCAGGGCAAGTCCATGTTTCTTGACCGTGTGGCCGCCATAGAGAATACGATGGTCTTTGCTCCTCGTTATCTTCGACATTTTGTGACCAATATTCAGGTGAAGGACTGCAATGACGCGGGAGAAATTAGTGCTGAAGCCAATTATCTCGTTGTTGAAACGCTCATGGAGGACTCTACCAAAATTTTTCAGGCAGGGATATATCAGGATATATTCGTGTCTGATGAGGATGAGAAGCTAAAATTAAAGTCGCGAGATTGTATTTATGATAGTCTCTTAATTCCTAACGACATGGTATTTCCTGTTTGACAGGCTACAAATCTTGGCGGCTTTACCTCAAATAGTCAGCTATCATGTATGCGAAAACTTTGGCGGCATCACAAGATCTTTCAACGGAGGAACAATCATCATCAGTGTGCGCAAAGCGATCTTCCCCACTACCATAATTAGCACATGGTATACCAACGTGATTCAGATAACCTTGATCAAATGCGGTTGTGGTATAGAAAGTCTCTGGCGGACTACCAAGCATTTTGTTTGCCGCCTCACAAATAGCATTAACAATTGGCGATTCCATCTCCACCAGAGATGGATACATAAAAGGTCCTTCCTTCATTTCTACTTGCCATTTAAGGCCACTTGCAGGGTCTTCCAAACCATCAACTTCCATTACTATTTTTCGAATATCGTTCCATTTTTCGTGTGGGTCGTCTCCCGGCAACAGGCGTCTATCCAAGGTAATTTCGCATTCGCCTTGAATAGTGTGAGTGGCATCCGGAAAACTTCGTATATGATTAACAGCAAAGGTTGGTTTTCCAAGGGCCTGATGTTCTCCAGTAAGTTCTAACTGGGTTTCCAATCGTTCTATTATTTCTAATGCCCCGGTAATTGCATTGCATGCTCGGTGCGGCGCACTAGAATGCCCGGGGGCTCCCTTGACCGTTATGAAGGTATCTATTCGGCCACGATTACCTAAAGTTAGTTTCAAACTAGTGCCCCCCAAAACAGCCATATCGGCGCGTATACCCTCATCCTCAATTACGCTTTTTATCGCATCATGACGCCCTGTCTCGCCAGAAACACAGCACAAAAAGACAAGTTGTCCGTTTATATGAATATCCGAGTTAATGACAGTTTCCATTGCATGAAGCATTGCGGCCATAGTGCCCTTTTGCTCGCTCGCACCTTTACCAAGAACGACTTCGCCAGGAAGGTTATACGCGCTCCCGTCTACCACCTCGCCGTCATATGCATTTTTCATTGTCGATTGAGGTTGGTTCATGGCGTTGCTGATAAGCATAAGTGATTTACCAGTGGTATTTTTTCCATAGCTAGCAATCAGGTTATGCATATTATCGTACCGAATATCACTAATTCCCATCTGCCGTAAACGTGGTTCTACGGCCTTATTTATAAACTCAGCGAGGAGCGGTTCTGCCTCAAACTTGTCCGTTTGTGGACTGGGAACTTTAACTAATTCAACGAGTATATCCTTTACTCTTGAAGTTGAAATAGTTTGCTCGAGAATATTTTTTAAATCCATGCTATAAACTGTGCCCCGCAATTGAACCATTTAAAATAATTAGAAAGGGTTTCTTATATGTGATCTATAAAAATTCCAATTTTCAAGATTGAACTATAAATCATGTAAACGCGTTGACAAACTGGTCGGAGGTTATTATTTTTCGGCCCGAAATTTCCAGCTCTAAAGAGTAAGAAAATGAAAGTCGCTAATTCGCTTAAGACACTAAAAAATCGTGATAAGAACTGCCGCATTGTGCGCCGTAAGGGCCGTGTCTACGTAATTAACAAACAGAACCCTCGTTTTAAAGCAAGGCAGGGCTAAAAAACCTCTCTTTAAGAATATTTGGCTTGCTTCAAGTGCTTTAATCTTTTTATCGAGGTCCAATACTTGCACTTGCTGGGTAGCCTATAGTTTAATTCTGCTTGGAAAAAAATTACTAAGCAGAGTACTGCTCTCATGAANATGCCTACTCCCGATTCAGGAATNATTGCTCGGCGAGAAAAAATAGTCGAAGCTCTAAAGGCTATTGTACCAGCGAGCTCAATTATTGCTGAGGAAGAAGGATTGCGGGCTTATGAATGTGATGGCTTAACTGCTTATCATGCATTGCCCTTGATCGTTGTGCTTCCAGAGAATGTAGATCAGATATCTAAAGTCNTGAAATATTGTTATCAATCGAATGTTAAAATCGTTCCGCGCGGAGCAGGTACATCTCTTTCAGGGGGTGCGTTGCCTTTAGGTGATGCAATTACTCTCGGGCTGGGTAAGCTTAATAAAATTATTGAAGTGGACTATCAAAATCGCTGCGTTGTCGTAGAGCCGGGGGTTACTAACTTGGCAATTACAGAAGCGGTCAAGAACAGTGGTTATTACTATGCACCGGATCCATCAAGTCAGGTTGCTTGTACGATTGGTGGTAATGTGGCGGAAAATGCAGGGGGAGTTCATTGTCTGAAATATGGATTAACTACCAATAATCTTCTTGGGCTTAAAATGGTTTTGATGGATGGTCAAATTATTAATCTTGGCGGAAAACATCTGGACTCGGGGGGGTATGATTTAATGGGTGTTGTCACCGGGTCGGAAGGTCTCCTCGGTGTTATCACCGAAGTCACGGTGCGTATTCTAACTAAACCGTCTGAGATACGGGCCTTACTAATGGGATTTAACACAAGTGAAGAGGCGGGAAACTGTGTTGGTTCGATTATCGGCTCTGGAATAATTCCTAGTGGTATGGAAATGATGGATCGTAAGGCCATTCATGCGGCTGAAAACTTTGTTCATGCGGGATACCCTCTTGATGTTGATGCAATCTTAATTGCCGAAATAGATGGCCCATTAGACGAAGTAGAATACTTAACAAATCAGGTCTCAGAGATTGCATATGGGGTTGGAGCAACGTTTGTCCGTTCGAGCCTTAACGAGGAAGAAAGATTGCTGTTTTGGGCAGGAAGAAAAGCAGCTTTTCCGGCTGTTGGCAGAATCTCGCCAGATTACTACTGCATGGATGGTACTATACCTCGTCATCGTTTGCCCGAAGTCTTAAAAAAGATAGCAGAGGCATCTGATAAATACGGTTTGGGGGTTGCTAATGTTTTTCATGCTGGCGACGGTAATCTCCACCCTTTGATATTATACGATGCTAATGTTGCTGGTGAACTTGAAAGGGCAGAAGCTTTTGGTGCTGAGATCCTTAAACTTTGTGTGGAGGTAGGAGGTGTTCTTACTGGTGAGCACGGTGTTGGAGTTGAAAAGCGTGATCTTATGGAAACAATGTTTTCGGAAGAAGACTTAAAACAACAGCAGAGGGTTAAATGTGCTTTTGATTCCAAGCAACTTTTAAATCCAGGAAAAGTATTTCCAAAACTTCATCGGTGTGCCGAATTAGGCAGAGTTCATATTAACAACGGGGAACTGCGTTTTCCGGAATTACCCCGTTTTTAATGTCCCAGTCTCTCAAACCTCGCGATTCTAAAGACCTTGAGTCAATTATTGGTGATGCACTTGTTAACCGAACTCCACTAGAAATAATTGGTGGTGGCTCAAAAAGGGCTATCGGTCAGTTGATGCCAACTAAGAAAGAAGTCTCGTTATCGGCCTTGAGTGGGATTACGCTCTACGAACCGAAGGAGCTGGTTTTAAGCGCATATGCAGGAACGCCGTTGGAGGAGATAGAAAGTGTACTTGGTGAACATAATCAGCATCTTGCTTTTGAGCCGATAAACCTCAGCCATTTATTTTTTTATAACGCCGTTCAAACTATCGGGGGTGTAATCTCAACGAATTTAGCAGGTCCAAGGCGTATATACTCTGGAGCACCGAGAGATCACTTACTTGGGGCAACAATGATTACAGGTAGAGGGGAAACTATTAAAACTGGTGGGCGAGTGGTCAAAAATGTCACAGGGTATGACCTCTGTAAATTATTTGCAGGGTCCTATGGAACATTGGCTGCTGCAACTAAATTGACAATGAAAGTTTTACCTGTTGGAAGTAAAATTCGGACAGTCTTAATATCATTGGAGAAAGAAAAAGATGCTGTTTCAGCCATGATTGCTTCGTTACAAAGCCCGTATGAAGTGTCTGGTGCTTCGTTCATTACTAGTGCACTCACAAGGCGATCTGAGGTGTCTTATATCGCAAGAGCTAACTCTTCTATTGTTGGCATTCGGATAGAGGGCTCAGGTCCCTCTGTAAATGCACGATGTAGTAAATTAAAAAATCTGTTAATGAGTTATGGGGATATTCAGGAACTGCATTATCATAATTCTATGAAGTTTTGGCAGGAGGTTGCAAATGTGTCACCTTATAAAAACAAAAAGGGTGCTATTTGGAGAATATCAGTAGTACCCTCCATGGTAATTGAGACAGTAAATAAAATCATTAGAGATTTAGCTGTAGAATATTATCTAGATTGGGGTGGAGGATTGATCTGGCTGAGATTGATTGAAGACCGCAGTGATGCAGGAGCACGTACTATTCGTAATTCAATAGAGGTAGGCAAGGGACATGCAACTTTAATTCGGGCAACCGAGGATATTCGTGCGCAGGTTCCCGTATTTCAACCACAAGCGTCGGGCATTAGAGAGCTTAGTAAAAGAATTAAGGAAAGCTTTGATCCCGCTGGAATCCTAAATCCTAATAAAATGGTGCACTTATTAGAGGCCCATGGTGCAAACTAAATTTCTTCTTTCACAAATCAATGATCCAAATATTAAAGATGCTAACGATATTTTAAGGTCTTGCGTTCATTGTGGTTTTTGCAACTCTAGCTGTCCAACTTATTTACTAATGGGCGATGAGCTCGATGGTCCGCGCGGCAGAATTTATTTGATTAAAGAAATGTTGGAGAATGACCGAGCGGCTTCACCTTTGGATGTCAAGCATTTAGACCGGTGTTTGGGGTGTCTTTCTTGCATGACCGCTTGTCCGTCGGGTGTTAATTATATGCATTTAATGGAGTATGGCAGACGTCATATCGAGCAAACTTATAGAAGAAGTTTCTTCGAACGGTTGGTCAGAATTCTTCTCGGGGTGGTATTACCCAATCCTAAAATTTTCAAATTCATACTAGGTTTAGCCGTAATTTTTCGAGGATTTGAAAAATTCCTTCCAAAGAACTTGCGGAAAATTGCACATTTTGTATTAAAGTTAGAAGTAAAAGGTAAAGTAGTGACCCCATCGACGTTTATGCCCACATCGAAGCATAAGTATAGAGTGGGGATGTTGGTTGGGTGTGTGCAGAATCAACTTTACCCGGAAATAAACAATGCAACTATAAGGCTTTTGAATCGGCACGGTTGTGAAGTTGTTGTAATAAAAGATGTTGGATGTTGTGGTGCTCTCAATTTACATTTAGGTCAAAGAGAAAAAGCGTCCAAACATATTAAGTCAAATATTGATGCCTGGTGTAATGAAGCCGAAAGTTCAAAACTTGATGCGATAATTGTAAATACCTCGGGTTGCGGTACGACGGTTAAGGATTACGGTCATTTATTAAGGGAGGATAAGAAGTATTCTAAGAAGGCGAATGATATCTCCCAACTTTCTGTTGATATAATTGAGTTTATCAGTCTAATTGGGTTGCGAGGAATTAATATAGAAAAAAAATTAAAGGTGGCCTATCAAGCGCCTTGTTCACTCCAGCATGGACAATCAATCCGTGATGAACCTCTGGAACTATTAAAGGCATGCGGTTTTGAAGTGGTTGTCCCTTCNCACGGGGACCTTTGTTGCGGTGCTGCTGGAACCTATCATATTCTGCAAGAAAAAATATCCGAAGAGTTGCAAACTAAAAAAATTAAGTCGCTTGTAGATTGTTCACCTGATATAATCGCCAGTGGCAATGTGGGGTGTATGATGCAGCTGAAAATGTCAGATACTAACATTGTGTCGTTTCCGATTGTGCATACAGTAGAATTATTGGATTGGGCAACTGGCGGCCCTAAACCTCCATCAATGAACTAATTATTTGGATACTTGTTGTGATGAAAATAAAAAAGTGGATGAAAAGTGCTAATGACCTTCGGTTTAATATTCCGATAGAAGGTGGACAAAATGACCCTAGGCTGCTTCCTCTTTTTGATGCTTTAAGGACAACTAAAGACCCAGATGAAGCATTAGAGATTGAGGCTGGAATTTGGGCCCTTTGGGGACTTTCGGGAGATGAGGATATAGACCAGTTAATGACAATTGGTATCAGTGCGCTTGGTGAAAGTGATGGAGAAACGGCGCTTTTAGCATTTAATGAGGTTATTGAAAAGGCACCAAGCTATGCTGAAGGGTGGAATAAGAGAGCTACATTATTTTATTTGGCTGGAGAGCCTGAACTCTCAATTTCCGATATAAAGAAAACATTGGAGTTGGAGCCTCGGCATTTCGGAGCTCTTTCAGGTTTGGGTTTGGTATACATAGATATAGGCGAAGAACGTAAGGCTTTAGACGCTTTTGAAGAGGCTTTAAAAATACACCCACATATGGAAGGTACAAAAACTCAAGTTCGTGAATTGCGCGGTGTTGTTATTGGTCGTGGAACTTAGAGAATAAAGTTTATTTCCAAACTCAGTTAAATTATTTAGTCAATTTTAGCAATACGCAGAATATTAGTGGTTCCTGGGGTGCCAAATGGAACTCCAGCCGTGATAACAACACTCTGTTCTGGGGAAGCATATTCAAATTCTTTTGCAATCTGGCATGCTCGTCCGACCATATTTGAAAAATTAATTACATCTGGGGCCATTACACATTGAACACCCCAAGCAAGGGCGAGTTTTCTGGCAGTTACCAGACTTTCGGTAAGGCATAGGATCGGTACCTCTGGGCGTCCCCTAGATGCACGTAAAGTAGTCGAGCCGGATGTAGTATAGGTAATGATCGCCGCCGCTGAGAT
>PATI01000010.1 GCA_002712335.1 Rhodospirillaceae bacterium
TTAATAAATTTATTTCCAGAATATCATCTATCGATTATTTGTTTTCGTCAAAGTTAGTTATCTAGTGTTTTAATCAGCAATTAATAAAATATGATATTTAAGTGTTTTATTGGCGCGCAATATGAGGGTTTAAAATGTCTAAAGTGAAGCTTGGGGTAATTGGTGGTTCGGGAATATACGAAATTGACGGGGTTCAGGACGGACAATGGATTAGTATTGAAACACCATTTGGATGTCCATCTGACGAAATTTATACAGGGATGTTAAATGATGTGGATGTTGCCTTTATTCCCCGCCACGGTAGGGGCCATGTTCATAATCCTAGTAATGTCCCCTATCTTGCTAATATTTGGGCTTTGAAACTACTTGGAGTTACAGACGTTATTGCGTTATCAGCGTGCGGAAGCCTTAATGAAAATTTAAAGCCAGGAGACTTTGTGCTGGTGGATCAATATATTGATAACACTTACAAGCGTGAAAAAACCTTTTTCAGTCGAGAGTGTGTGGCGCATGTTAGTTTAGCGGATCCAGTGTGCAATAGAATGGTAGAATTTTGCAAGGAAGCAATGGAAAACCTACAATTAAATTATCATCCTACTGGAACCTATATAACGATGGAGGGTCCGCAATTTTCAACCAAGGCTGAGTCTCAATTATATAGGGAAAAATGGGGATGTGACGTAATTGGCATGACAAACATGCCGGAGGCAAAACTCGCTAGAGAAGCTGAAATTTGTTACGCTTCTGTCGCAATGGTCACAGACTTTGATTGTTGGCACCCCGATCATGAGAATGTGGAGGTAGCCGATATTATTACTACGCTATCCCAAAATGCATCCGCGGGAAAAAATCTCATAATTGAGGTTACAAAAAATTTATCAGAGAAACGGGAAAAATGTGAGCATGGCTGTGACCGCGCCCTAGAGTATGCAATTATTACTGACCAGTCAAATATTTCACTTGAGGAACAGAGAATTTTGAACCCCATAGCTGGCCGCCTTTTCAAAAGAAATAGTTAAACCTCANCGAGGATTAAAAATGAATTTAAGNAAATTTATTCGTACCATACCCGATTTTCCTGAGCCGGGTATTATGTTTCGTGATGTTACTACCCTTTTCGGAAATCCGAACGCATTCAAAACCATGATTTTGTCTTTCGAAGAAGTATGGAAAGGTCAAAATATTGACTATATAGCAGGCATCGATGCCCGTGGTTTTATAATTGGTGGCGCATTAGCTCATCATTTTGGTGTGGGTTTTGTTCCCGTGCGAAAAAAAGGTAAATTGCCCTATAAAACGATAGAAGAAAATTATGATCTGGAGTATGGAACCGCAACACTGGAGCTACACACTGATGCAGTTTCCGCAGGGTCAAAGGTTTTAGTAGTTGACGATTTAATTGCAACTGGGGGTACAGCAATCGCGGCAATTACATTATTAAGAAAGTTGCAAGCCAAACTAGTTGGCTGTGCATTTTTAGTGGACCTGCCGGACTTAGGGGGGGCTAAAAGAATTATTGAAATGGGAATAGAAGTTGATTCACTTTGTGCATTTGATGGTGAATAGATTTGAATGCACCGACGTTTTCTTANGGCTATTATAATAGAAACGTCGGGAAAATTATTGAGGCTACAGAGATATGTTTTTTGAGAATCTTTGGCGTGATGAAGACGTAAACAAAANCCTTAAAGAAGGAGGAAAGAGCCTCCTAAATAGAGATTTGATATATCGAGTTTACTCTTCTCGGTTGATTGGCAGGATCCCTGATTTAGTAATGCATGGGGGGGGTAACACTTCCTGTAAAAGTAAGGCAAAAAATTTGTTTGGTGAGGAAGTTGATGTTTTGTGTGTAAAAGGGTCAGGTTGGGATCTAGGCTCAATCGAAGCTCCTGGTTTGCCGGCGGTGAAGCTAGAACCTTTATTGAGGCTACGGGAGCTTAGCACTCTTGCAGATGAGGACATGGTCAATGTCCAGAGAGCTAACCTAGTTGATTCGTCGTCTCCTAATCCGTCTATTGAAACATTATTACATGCTTTTTTGCCCCATAAATTTATTGATCACACTCATTCTACCCCGTTTCTTGCATTAGCAAATTTGCCAAATTCAGAATCAGTTTTAAAAGAGATTTTCGGAGATAAATTGGCCATCGTTCCTTACGTGATGCCAGGTTTCGATCTCGCGAAAGCGGCAGCTAAGGTCTATGATGAAAACCCAAATATAGAAGGCCTATTACTTGCAAAACATGGTCACTTTACCTGGGGTTCTACTGCGAAAGAATCATATGGTAGAGTTATTGATCAGACCAATCTTTTAGAGGATTGGTTTGTGCGTCGCCGCGTTAGCAGAGGTGTTAAATGTAGCCGTGTGGAAAAGAACCAAGTCCTAAATTTTCTGCAAACCTTACGGGGTGTGCTTTCTGACCAAGCGGCGGCAGATGCCGCTCCTCCAGTTCTACATTTAATTGATAGTTTGGATGTAATGAAATTTTTAGAGCGCGACGACGTTATAGTCCTTTCAAAAGCAGGAGTGGCAACGCCGGACCATGTGATCCGTATCAAAGCACACCCGTTGTTAATTAAAAGAAATGAAATAGAAAATAGTCGCGGCGCATTAATTGCCAAAATAAAAGATTATATCAAAAATTATAAAAAATATTTTGAGGGTTATTCCGATGCAGGCCAAGTGCCAAAAACAATGCTTTCTCCTTTGCCTAATTTAATTTGGGCTCAGGGGGTCGGTCTGATAGGAATTGGTTCCAGCAAAAAAAGTGCAAAAATAATCACCGATTTGGCACAACAAAATATTAGAGTTATGGCAGATGGTGCTGATGCTGGGGGCTTTAAGCCGGTCAAGGCAAAGGAACTTTTTGATATGGAATATTGGTCGCTTGAACAAGCTAAGTTGGGAAAGTCTATGCCACCGATTTTGCAGGGGCGTGTGGTAATTATTACTGGAGCAGCTGGAACGATCGGAAGAAGTATAGCTGAAAAGTTTCGTTTAAAGGGTGCGGAAGTTTTACTTGTTGATAAAGATAGGGGTGCTCTAGATAATACTTTAGAAAATTTTGATCAGGAGGTCTCCGCATTTTCAGTTGATCTTACAAAGCCGGATGCAGCGTCTAAGGTTGTCGATTATGCAGTTTCGAAATTTGGTGGAATTGACGTGCTGGTTTCAAACGCTGGGAACGCTCTGCAGTCAGGCATCGCTGAAATGAATGAAAGCTTGCTGAGAGATAGTTTTGAACTTAATTTCTTTGCGCATTTCCGCTTGGCTCAAGAGGTTTTCAAGGTCTTTAAAAAACAATCTTTCGGTGGCCAAATGCTTTTTAATGTTTCAAAACAAGCGGTGAACCCGGGTAAAAACTTTGGTGCCTATGGGATACCNAAAGCCGCACTTTTCTTTCTTGTACGCCAACTCGCATTAGAATTTGGTGAAGATGGTGTAAGGGTAAACGGAGTAAACGCGGATCGTATCAGGTCGGGTATTTTAAACCAAGAGGTAATCAAAGAACGGGCAAAGGCGAGAGGTGTTGATGAAAAAACGTATCTTTCAGGTAATCTCTTGAACAAGGAAGTGGAGGCGGAACATGTAGCCGAAGCGTTCCTCTCCTTGGTTCTTAGTGAACGGACAACTGGCCATGTTATGACGGTTGATGGCGGAAATATGGAGGCGGCGCTAAGATGAAGCTGTTGCCATTATAGAATGCGGGTAATAAATCTGGGGCGCACAGTATGGCATAAAAAATTGGAGATTTCCCAATGGTTTCTATCGTTCCAGTAATTTTAGCAGGCGGGTCTGGAATGCGCCTTTGGCCTGTTTCTCGCGAGAGTATGCCAAAACAATTTGTTCCTTTAGTGGGAAAGAGGAGCCTTTTTCAAGAGTCTGTGTTACGCTTGAAAGGGCAAGACTTGCAATCTTCTAAAGTTATCACATCATCAAACTATCGTTTCCTTGTTTCAAAACAACTTAAGGAAATTTGTTCGGACGCAAAAGTTTATCTAGAACCGGTGGGCAAGAATACGGCGCCCGCGATAATCGCTGCCGCTCAACTATCCGAGGAGAGGAACCCAGGTTCTTTANTATTAGTNGCTCCGTCTGATCATTATATACCTGACGTGAAGGCCTTCAATGAAAGTATATTGGAAGCAAAAAATGCGGCAGAACTTGGCGATATTATTACTTTTGGGGTCCGACCAACTCGGCCAGAGACGGGTTACGGGTATATAGAGAGAGGCGATGAAAGAATAGGACCATGCCGAAAGGTAAACAATTTTATTGAAAAGCCAAATGCTCAAACCGCGCAGAAGATGTTAGACAGTGGAGACTTTCTTTGGAACGCAGGGATCTTTTTATTTAGGACAGATGTTATGCTTTCTCTGGCGGAAAAATATCAACCTGATATGACATCGGCCGTGAGGCTCTCTGTCCAGAATGGAGAAGCCGACTTGGATTTTTTTCGATTTGAATCAAAATACTGGGGAAGCATCGGAGAAGTTTCGATTGATTATGCAATCATGGAAAAAGCAGAGAACCTATCTTGTATTGAATTAAAATCGGAATGGCATGATTTGGGGGATTGGAAATCAGTTTCAGAGGTTGTTGGCCATGATAAAGATCATAATCTCATAACAAAAAACTCCACCAGTAAAGATTGTGAAAATACTACACTATGGTCGACCTCGGAAAGAATGCATATAGCAGGTTTGGGGCTAGACAATATCATTGCTGTCGCCACAGAAGATGCCGTTCTTGTTGCTAACGCTGATCACACTCAAGAGGTCAAAGAAATAGTTGAGGAGTTGGAAAAAAAGGATGTTAACCAAGCAAAGCAGCATGTCAGGGACGAACGACCTTGGGGTTGGTTCGAAAGCCTCGTTGATTTGCCAACTTATCAGGTAAAAATATTACATGTTTACCCAGGTGCACGATTGTCACTTCAAAGTCATAAATTTCGATCAGAACATTGGGTAGTGGTTGGGGGTACGGCAACTATTTGGCGGGACAAAGAAACNTTCACTTTGGAAAGTAATNCTTCTATATATATCAATGCAGGCCAAAAACATCGATTGGCAAATGAAACCGAAGAGGAGTTAACGGTAATAGAAGTTCAGACTGGAAGTTATTTGGGTGAAGACGATATCATCAGATATGAAGATGTCTATCAGCGTAAGGAATAACGCCAAGGTTATAAGTGTTTAAAGTTTTAATTGGTTGGATTGATTAAATTTTAGTGTTTACTTTTTAACATAATGGGNAGGATAGAAAAAAATGGTGTCTGCTAATAGGGTTGATAAATTCTTCAAACCTAATTGTGTTTACCGGAATTATACTCAGGCGGAACTCAATACCCAGTATAGTGCTCGTGGTACGGCGCCTGATGGTGATAAATACAGGACGTTTATTTCAGAAAATAGTGCCCGTGTTCGAAAGGAAATGAATTGTCGNATTGACGAATCTTATGGGCCCACAGCGGCTGAAGTACTAAATATATTTCCTGCGGCGCGAAGTGGGTCCCCTATAGTTTACTTTATCCATGGGGGATACTGGCGTTCATCTAGTCAAAAAGATGTAGACCTCTATGCTCAGTCTTTTGTTCCGGCGGGCTGTGCATATGTCACTGTAAACTACCTTTTAGCCCCTGTTGCCAGCATTGATGAGATTGTTAGACAATGCCGATCTGGACTGGATTGGGTATTCAGNAATGCGCCTAGTTTTAACGGTGATCCCGAAAATATTCATGTGGTAGGTCGTTCTGCGGGAGGACATTTGACGGGAATGATGTTGGCAGATGGATGGAGGGAAGACTTTGACTTGCCCGACAACTTGATCAAGAGCGCTTGCGTATTGTCTGGCTTATTTGATTTAGAGCCCGTTCGCCTCTCAAATGCCAATGAGTGGGCGAAACTTGATAAGGAATCGGCATTTAGAAATAGCCCCATTCATCATATGCCGAATGCGTCCTGCCCATTAATTATTGGTTGGGGTGAGAATGAAACCGAAGAGTTTAAAAGACAATCGGACTTATATAGGGTCGCCTGGTTGTCTCGGGGTTGGCCATGTCTGTCAATGGAGTTTCCGGGAAAACATCATTTCGCATCAATGCCCGACTTGATGTACCCTGAGGAGCCATGTACTCAGGCGCTGTTGTCCCAGATTGGCGTGTGTTAAAGGCGTAGGAAAAATAATAAAAGGCATGGAAGTAGAAGATTTTATCATGAGGCGTCACACTTAAAGTGCATAGGAATCTGGAAAGCAGATAAATTAAAAATTAACTCGAGTCGAGAGATGCCACTACTACCAAGAGGTGCTATAAATATCCGGAAGATATGCTAGGGAGTGAATAGTGAATACAGATAAGGGCTGGCAACCGCCAGGAGAAATAGAGCGCCAGAAGTGCGTCACCGAGTCGACGGAAATCATGGGGCGCCCAGACATAGACTACACCGAACATGAAGACCTGTTTCGGATCGAAGCCGTCGGACTTGAGTGGGATATCGGGGCTCAGATTTACGAGCCTTCAGACCCGTCCAAGGTTGCGGTCGGCGCTGACGGTAAGAAGGTCGGCGTTTATTTATTGTCCGGGGGCGACGGTGATTTTAAGACCATGGCACCAGTCGCCAAAATTCTTTGCGGAAAATTCGGTTTCAAGGTTACCACGATGACGTATCCTGGGCGCCTTTATCTAGATGATCCGTCCCGTCACTGGCCCGGTGACACGATTAACCCAGACGGCACAATCCGAACGCCACAGTGGCTGACTGGCGAGCATATTACCCCTGATCAGTACGAGGTCGTTACGGATACCTCCATCCGAGAACGCTATGGCACGCGGACAGTGCTACACGCCAAAGAGGGATCCACCTTTTGGCACAGGATGGCAGGGTGGCCGGCGGCATTTGAGAGGGGTGGCATTGAGGCTATGACCCGCAACATGCCGGAAGACGAGTATTCTATTTATGTTCACGGGCACTCCACTGGTGGTCCGTTTGTCTTTATGCTTTCTCAGCGTGTACCGAATGTTGCGGGGGTGATGGCGATAGAAAACTCAGCCTTTGGGTATATCAACAAGGCTAAACTCGCAAAAATAGGTTCCCTTGGCGCTATCGGTGATTTTGAGAAGGTTGTAACAGAGACACAGCGTACCGACCCATTTTATGAGCTTTATATACGGACATGGCGGGATAAGGCTCGCTACGTAGGGCCTGAAAAACTTGGACAGGATGGACCCGTGGCACTGATGCGGTTGCCGCTGGTTATAGAAGAGGTCATGGAACGATGGGAGGCTGCTAAAATGCAGCCCCAATTCAAGTGTGAGTACACTGTCAGCACGAACATTGAGGCTTCATTGGAAGAGGGTGCAAGGGTTTCTGCTAAGCGCATGGGTCTAGACGATGTGGATACCGAGGTGCTGGTTGAACAATTTCTTGGTTACGGGCGCGAGCTTAAAGGGGAAGACGTCAAACCGGTACCCCCCGTGCTTTTTTGTGTTGCCAAGGATAGCCGGGATCATGGTGTTGAAAGTTATCGGACTTTGGTTATGCCCATGTACGCTGAAATGGAGCCCGCCCCGAAAACAGCTCTCGTCCATTTCCAAGCTGGCGTGCATTCCTATTGGACATCGGAGAAGGAGTTGCCTGCCGGCATAGCGCCGTCGGTTGCCCAGGTTTGGTATGACGCAGTAATGGGTGGATATTTTCTGGCGGACTAGTCTACCTTCTCACGGCATCTTGGATGTTGTTGCGCAAAAATTCCAGGAAAGCGTTTGTTGCGATTGATTGGGCTACCCGTGTATTGATGATGGTGGCTACATTTCGTGTAACAGCCGGCGCAGTCGGCCTGAAAATTATATTTCCTGATACAAAATCCGCTGCGGTTGTTCGATCGACAAGGGTGATGCCGGCTCCGGCCTCTACCATTTTGCACAAGGACGCGTGGGTCCGTGCTTCTCCGACTACCGTTGGGTTGACTTGTTCCTTTCTCAGGGCTTTCCATATTACAGATCCATATTCACTGTCCTCCGGCAGGACCACCATCCGGCGACCGTCGAGAGCCTTCAAGTGAACGATTTTCTGGCGAGCGAGTGGATCACTTTCTGTCATGGCTAGCATTACGCTGGTGTCAAAGAGTGGCTCCGCTCGAATAACGCCATCAGAGACAGTTGCCGATGCTATTCCGACGTCGTATGACTGCGAACTGATACCTTCCACGACGCCGGCTGTTCCGGAACTCTCGAGTTCCACCATAATGCCCGGATTACCCCTGATGAATTGTCCGATGATACTGGCCACAAAACCGTCTGCATACTTAGAGAGGGCAATCACTCGAACCGTTCCCGTTGCTTTTTCCCGGATGCCGGTGGCTACCTGTCCTATCCGGTCCAGACCGACGAATGAACGCCTGACTTCTTCGTAGAGCGAGTGCGCATCTTGTGTTGGCACTAGTCCACGTCCGCGGCGTTCAAAAAGCTGAAAGCCGACATTACTTTCCAAGTCAGCGAGCAATCGGCTTACGGCTGGTTGAGTAATATGTAACATTTCTCCGGCTGCGGTTGCTGAACCGAATTCCATTGCCGCACGAAATGCTTCGATTTGTCTGAGGTTTATGCGCATTTTTAATATATAATATTTAGTTATGAATGATGTATATAATAGAATTAGACATTATTATTTAATTCGTCCACTATCTCGTTAGATATTTTTAATGTTTGAACGGTTTTTTTTGATTGAACTATTAAGGGGGATATAAAATGATTACGTTAAAACTCGAAAATACGGCACCATTTCAGGGGTTGGCCGAGCTGGTAGCTGATAAAGAAGGTCTTTTTGAAAAAGAAGGTATTCATATTGAGTGGGTAGACCGAGATGCGGGCGTCAAAAAAGAAGTTCGAACTGATATCAAGAGCCCGGATGAATTGGATCCACATTCAAGTCATGGTAAACTTTTTGAGCAGGGCAAGGCAGACATGTACAATGCCTGTGAGTGGGGTAACTACTGCCGAGTTCAGGATACGAACGTCCAATCGGGTCGTCAGGTCGGTCGTCGAGCAATTGTCACCTTTGCTGGTCTTGTTGTTCGACCGGGTTCCGAGGTCTATACGCCTCAACAGCTGGCCGGAAAGCTTGTCGGGGTTCCATTCTATTTTGG
This sequence comes from Rhodospirillaceae bacterium, assembly GCA_002712335.1. Next base: position 9,146 of record PATI01000010.1, read on the forward strand.
GACACACTATCTTGCGCTTCATATGCTCGAAGGTTTTCTGCCGCGAGATCAAATTAACGTCTGCAGTGCTCCAAATGGATCTAGAATGCGTTATGACGCGATGATGTCAGGCCAGCTTGAGGCTACAACCCTCACTGAGCCCTACCTGTCTCTCGCCGAGAAAAATGGTTGCCGTGTTGTTGCGACAGCTTTTTATCATGGTACTGAAGTTGCCTCCGATAAGATTGATGCAGATACATACGCCAAATTTAATCGCGCGGTGAAGGAGGCGGTTAAACGCATTAATGCTAATAAAGAAAAATATCTTCAATACTTTATTGATTGTCACAAGGACAAAGATCCGGAGATCGGGACAATGACAGTTGATAACCTGCGTGCCAGCCGGATTGTAGTCGTTGATCCGGCGCCAATACCAGATGATGAATTGGCCCGGACGGCTGAATGGATCAAAAGTTGGGGTATGCTCACTGAGACAGAAGACCACCTGGATCTTGTGAATATGGATGTCCAGCAGGGTGCTCACGCTGCGGCAGAATAGGCAGTGAGTTTATACAAGTTTCTCTATGGTTAAGGAGACCGGCTTCTGACAAAGCCGGTCTCTCATGAGCCCATGATAATTCAATACTTGGGAGGTTGTAATGAAGAAATTGGTTTTGGAGACGACTGCCCCGTTTCAGGGGTTAGCAGAACTCGTTGCAGATCGTGAAGGTTTGTTTGAAAAAGAAGGTATACAGATCGAGTGGGCTGACCGCGAAAAAGGAGTCGATAAGTCGGTTCAGAAAGATGTCACAAGTCCCGAAGGTGTTAACCCATTTGCAAGTCACGGTAAGTTATTTGAAGAAGGCAAGGCGGATATGTACAATGCCTGTGAGTGGGGAAACTACTGTCGGGTTCAGGATACCCACCAGGGAGGCCGCCAACTCGGGCGTCGCGCAATCGTCTGTTTTGCCGGTCTTTACGTCCGCCCTGAATCAGAGGTTTATACCGCACAGCAGCTGGCCGGTAAGGATATCGGGGCCCCATTTTATTTTGGCACTCATTATCTTATTTTACACATGCTCGAAGGTTTTATGAAGCGTGACAAAATTAAGCTTGTTCGTGCTCCAAATGGTTCCCGCTATCGCTATGACGCATTATTAGCCGGTGAGTATGAGGCAACCTGTTTAACTGAGCCTTATGCTTCTCTTGCTGAAAAAGAGGGGTGCCGTCTAGTGACATCCTCATTTTTGCATGGAACGGAAGTGGCTTCGGACAAGGTTGATACAGATACTTACACTAAATTTAATCGTGCGGTTAAAGAGGCGGTAAAGCGTATCAATGCTAATCGCGCTTCGTATATGCATTATTTTATTGATTATTATAAGGGTAAGGACCCACGAGTTGCATCAATGAAGGTCGAGGATCTAATGGAGTCAAGGGTCGTTGTCGTTGACCCGGCCCCTATCCCGCAGGAAGAAGCAAATCGGACAGCGGAATGGATAAAGAGCTGGGGTATGCTGGGCGAGACAAATGAGGCGTCAGATCTTATCAATATGGAGGTGCAGCACGGTGCACACGCGGCTGCAGAATAATTTTGAGCTTTAAATCATCGGGTAACCGGATGACTAAACTGACCCTTGAGACGACCGCGCCTTTTCAGGGACTGCCGGAATTAGTTGCCTTTGATGAGGGTCTCTTCGAGATCGAGGGAATAGAGGTTTCATGGGCCGACCGCGACGCCGGACAAAAACCTGGTACCGAAAGAGATATCAATAGCCCGGTCGGGCTGGATCCATTTAGTAGCCACGGCAAGCTCTTTGAACAGGGCAAGGCCGATATGTATAACGCTTGTGAATGGGGTAACTACTGCCGGGTTCAGGATACAAGTGCCGGTGGCAGACAGGTGGGCCGGAGGGCCATCGTCGCGTTTGGTGCATTGGTTGTTCCGCCAAACTCGTCGGCTTATACACCTCAACAAATGGCTGGCCGAATGATAGGTTTACCCTATTATTTTGGGACCCACTTTTTAACACTGTTAATGCTAGAAGGTTTTTTGCCAAGGGATCAAATACTTACCTGCAAAACCCCGAATGGCTCTCGTCGTCAATATGATGCCATGTTGCGAGGAGATTATGAGGGTGCATGTCTGACGGAGCCTTATATCTCTTTGGCAGAGAAACAGGGTTGTCGTGTTCTGACATCGGCATCGTTTCATGGCACCGAAGTTGTCTCGGAACAGGTTAGTATTGAAACCTACGCGGCCTTTAACCGTGCTGTTGCAGAGGCTGTCAGACGAATAAAGTCGGATAAAACGCGATATATGCGGTATTTTATTGATTATTATAAAGAGCGCGATCCGGAAATCGCTCAAGTTCTGACAGTTAAAGACTTAAACCCTAGTCGCCTGATAGTGCAGGAACCCGCCCCAATTCCCGAGAAAGAACTCAGACGTTCTTATGAATGGATTAAAAGTTGGGGAATGTTGTCTGAGACTCCGAAGGCATCAGATCTCGTTGACTTGAGTTCGCAGCAAAGGGCGCACTCGTTGAGTGAGTAAAAACTTCTCTTACGCCATAGGGAACCGTGTTATTGGTTAAGACAATTTGTTGTATTACAGGAATAAAGTTGTCATCTAACTCTTTAATCAACAGAATAAGTTATGACTAAAGTTGCAAATCAAATAGTGCGTCGCGAGAGTGTGCCTGTAGAGGTCGGAAATGTTACTATTGGAGGGGGTACGCCTGTCGTCATTCAATCCATGACAAACACGGACACCGCTGATGTAGATGCGACGGCAAAGCAGGTTTTACAGCTTGCGCAGGCGGGTTCTGAAATTGTACGGATCACCGTCGACAGGGAGGAAGCCGCTGCCGCTGTGCCCCGTATTCGTGATATTGTCTACAACCAAGGAGTAGAGGTGCCGCTTGTCGGTGACTTTCACTATATTGGTCATCAATTACTGACTAAATATCCAGACTGTGCTGAAGCGCTTTCAAAGTATCGAATAAACCCTGGCAATGTTGGTTTTCGGGAGAAACGCGACATTCAATTTTCTACGATGATAGAAGTCGCACTAAAATTTGAACGTCCTGTCAGAATTGGTGTGAATTGGGGAAGTCTTGACCAGGAGCTTTTGACCCACCTGATGGATGAAAATGCAAAAACACGATCCCCCCTTAAAGCCGCGGAAATTACTCGTGAAGCGATGATACAGTCTGCATTACTCTCGGCTGAGCGCGCGCATGAAATTGGAATGGGGTCGGAAAAAATTATAATTTCTTGCAAGGTCTCGGAGGTGCAGGATCTAATTAGGGTTTATAGTGAGCTCGCTAAAAGATGTGACTATGCCCTCCACTTGGGCCTTACCGAAGCCGGCATGGGTTCCAAGGGCATCGTCGCTTCGACTGCAGGGATGGCTGTCCTTTTGCAGCAGGGGATCGGCGATACAATACGGGTCTCTCTAACACCAGAGCCTGGTGGAGACCGAACCCGCGAAGTTATTGTGGCCCAAGAGATGCTCCAGACAATGGGACTACGTTCATTCATACCTTTGGTGACGGCCTGTCCGGGTTGCGGCCGGACAACCAGTACAGTTTTTCAAGAACTAGCGATGAAAATTCAGACCTATATTCGAGAGAGGATGCCTGATTGGAGTAAAACTTATTCCGGTGTCGAAGAGATGTCCGTGGCAGTGATGGGTTGTATAGTCAATGGACCGGGTGAAAGTAAGCATGCCAATTTGGGTATTAGTTTGCCGGGTACCGGAGAGGAGCCCTCCGCACCAGTATTTATCGACGGGCAAAAGGAAATGACTCTTCGTGGTCCAAAGATTGCAGAAGAATTTCAAACGATTATAGACCAATACGTTGAACGAAATTATAGGAGACGCAACTAGGGTGTCTAAGTTGGGGTTTTGCCACCCGGCTTATTGACATCCTTGTCTTGGGCCTCCTGCTTGGTGAGAAGAAATGATGATGCGACGATTATAACGCTTCCAATCCAAACCCAGATTATTGGCCACTCGTTAAAAATGATGAGACCAATCAAAGCCGCGATAGGCAGGCGCAGAAAGTCAAGGGTGATAACCACTGTAGCGTCTGCTGCATGAAATGAACGGGCTAAAGCGCGCTGTGTAAGTGCCCCAAAGGCGCCAATCAGGATTAACCAGGCAAATTGTTCAATAGAAGGAGTTCTCCAAACAAAGAGTGCCACTATCAGCGCGTAAGGCGCAACAAATACCGCTTGATATATTGCGATAGTATCTGGGTGTTCCGTCCGGGATAGATACTTAATCATTATCGAATTGCAGACGCTCAGCATTACGGCTGCAAAGGCATATATAATCCCGGGGTTTATTTCCTGAAACCCTGGTCGAACGACGATAAGAGCTCCGATAATCCCAATTCCTATCGCAATCCAGCGACGCGTCCTCGCTAGTTCCTCTAATATCAATATCGCTGCAATACAGGCAAATACCGGTCTCGTAAATCCAATAGCAGCTATGTCACCAAGTGGTATAAAAGTGGCTGCGAGGAAAAAAAAGGTAACGCTCAGGTAGGCAGAAATTCCTCTAACAGCGAATAAAGGAATTTTTTTGGTCCTTAAACGGGCACCGTTATTAGAAAAGGCGGTGGGCAGTAAAAACATTAAACCGAAAATTGCTCGGAAGAAAACCACTACCAAAATTGATAGTTCTGGCGAAAGTGTGCGGGCCACTGTCATCATACCAGTAAAACAAGTACCGGCGCAGGTAATCCAGAAGCCGGCGCGTATGACACTAGGAAGAGTGTTAAAACGATTACTAAAAGTTTGAAAAAAACTCATGGTTCGTTATAGGTGTCACAGACGAAGTGCGCTAGGGTCTGTGGTTATAAAAGTTTGCTTCAAGAGTCTGGTGATGCCCGAGGACCTAGTATTTGAAAATTTGACGATTCCATACACATCACTGGTTGTGACCTATATTCGTGCATCTGGGCCGGGTGGTCAGAATGTCAATAAGGTATCCACTGCTGTGCAGCTACGATTTGATGTAAAACACTGTTCGGCAATTGATTCAAACCTTTTAAAAAGACTGCACCATATTGCCGGCTCTCGAATGACAAGTTCCGGAGTAATTGTTATTACTGCCAGACAATTTAGGTCAAGAGAAAGAAACCGTGAAGACGCAGTTGAGCGGTTGCGCCAAATTATAAAGAATGCAGTCGCAAAACCCAAATATCGTCACCCGATTAGGGTCGGGAAGGTCCAAAAAGAACGACGCCTTGAAAAAAAGCGTCGTAATGGCATCGTAAAGAAGCGAAGAACTCGTATTCGCATGGACGATTGATAAAATTTAATATTTTCGGATAAGGGAATGCCCTTGAAAGGGGAGAGATGAATGGTCAATAAGATAACGAAGTCTGAAGATGAGTGGAGAGAAAATCTAAGTTCCGAGCAGTTCCACGTTTGTCGTCAGGGTGGAACGGAAGCACCATTTACGGGGAAATATAATGATTTTAAGGGAGATGGAATTTTTGTTTGTTCATGCTGTGGAAATCCACTATTTGCCTCTAAAACAAAATTTAACTCGGGGACGGGTTGGCCTAGTTTTTTTGCTCCATTATCAAAAGAGGCCGTTGAACTGCATGAAGATTATTCAATGCTCATGAAGAGGGTAGAGGTCAAGTGTGCGAAATGTGATGCGCATCTTGGTCATGTATTTCCCGATGGACCCCCTCCAACCAATCAGCGCTTCTGCATGAATTCTGTTTCACTTCAATTTCAAGAAACTGAAACGCCCGGAGAAAAATAGTTACCAGAAACCAAAGATTAAAATTAAATAGGAAAAATTAAAATGATCCTCGTCACCTGTGCTACCGGAAAAACAGGCAAAGCCATTACTAGGGCTCTCGTATCCTCAGGAAAGCGGGTTAAAGCTATGGTTCGTAAGTTAAAGTCCGCCCAAACGGCCAGAGAGATGGGCGCGGCCGATGTAATTACGGCCGACTTAGCGAACAAAGATGAGGTACTTCATGCTATGGAAGGGGTAAGCGCCGTATACTACGTCGCGCCAAACATGGACCCAAATGAGAGGTTAAACGGAGAAAATATAATCTCCGCTTGTCAGTCGGAAAATATCAATCATCTTGTTTTTCACTCTGTTCTCCACACGCAAATAGAGGCCCTTCCACATCATTGGGAACGTCATTTCGTTGAACAGTCGATAATTAATTCAGGGGTTCCATATTCCATTCTTCAGGTCGGCTCTTACATGCAAAACATGCTACCCATGTGGGAAAAAATGTTAGAAAGTGGCATTCATCGAATGGCTTATGATACCAAAGCACCAATGAGCTTGGTCGACCTTGAAGATGTAGCTGAGGTAGCCGTAAATATAATAGACAATAGTAATTTCTTTAATGGAATTTTCGAGATTGCAGGTCCCTCTATTACTCTTCTTGAAAAGGCCAAAATTTTGACTTCTGTATTGGGTAGGAAAATCATCGCTGAAAAACAACCACTCGTCCAATTTCTTGAACACGGAAAGGCGATTGGTTTGAACAAATACACCCTGTCAATGATGTCTAAAATGTTTCCGTACTATGATAAGCACGGCCTAGTCGGTAGTGATAAGGTACTCGGTTGGATACTCGGGCGCCGACCAACGGATTTTAAAGAATTTGTTCGTCGTACTACTGAACTCAATTCCTATAATTCGTAAATCATTGCCTGAATAGGCTGACCAAATTCTGGGGCGGCGAGATCCGGGCATGCACTTGCCGCTACTGCAAGATCCATTTCGGCACGAAAATCCACATGAATTGGTTCCTTTGGGCGATTTGGCGTATGCTGAATTTCTCCTGTTGCTGTATCAATGTCCACGTGCTGAAAAATATTCAATGGGCTCGGAATAAGTTCAGGGGGTACATTCCATTGACGAAAACCATCAATCAAGTTCTCCCAGCATCCGCGATCTGGAATGGGTATATCGTCTCCGTGGTGATACTGGTTTAGTCGTCCTTCTTCCTTGGCTCGGGCATATCGGGGCCCTGAGCATGTTCCATATTGTAAGTCGTGATATCCTAATCCTGCGAATTGATCTTCGGTTATAGTCATCATTGGATTATTAAGCTTACTATAAAGGACATCACCTTTCGTAATCCAGAGTTTCATATTGTAAACCTTAGTGCGGGCCTGGTCGAACCTTTCATCAAGATTTTTAAGATTAATACATGCAAAATCGATAATTGTCTTAGCGGTCAAACGCAGCACTTGGCCCTTGGTCATAGCTGCACCCCACCCCGAATTGGCTGGCACAAACTCATCTTTAATGATTTTCATTTTTCTTCTCCTTTAGATATTCAGGGTCGCAAGATTGTCACTGTTGCATTAGCCGCGGAAGCAGAGGTTTCGGATGCTGGACAATTCATAATAGCGCAAATAAGATCAATTTCCGCTTCAAGATCTATTGATACCTCGGTTGAGGGGCCCTTGGGTTTGGGACGAATTTGACCGTTTTCACTGATATCAAGGTTACGGAAAAAACCCAACGGATCGGGTAAGTTTTCATAGGAAATGTTGAGCGGCGATAAGACCGATAACATCCCTTCAGCGCAGCCATGACCAGATTGTAAATCATGCAATCCTATACCAGAAAATCCGTCTGACAGTATTTTCATCATTGGATTATTTTGTTTGCTAAATAGACGATGCCCAGCCGTTGGATACATATTAAGATTGTATATCCTTGTCCTCGCCGTATCAAAATATTCCCGTATGTCATCTCTTTTAAATGCATTAAAATCAATTACACTTTTGCCATTAATTTTCAATATTTGGCCTTGATCAACATTCCCTATCCAGCCTTTTTGAGGGCTGACGGTTTCTTCACTAATAATTTTCATGGCTTTAATTTCTTTAATTCCATTTTATTTTAATCCCAACACGGTTGCTTTAACCTCGAGGCCTCTAGTTTTCGAGGCCATGTCCGGACATGCGCTAAATCCGACAAGTAAATCACGTTCTGCTAGGAGCTCCAAATTTACCGGTTCGTCGGGACGATTCTGAGTGCGTTCCATACACCCCGTCTTTTGATTAATTTTCATGTTTTGAAAAAAATTGACTGGACTAGGAATGTTTTCATAAGAAATACCCCACGGTTCCAGGGCCCAGGTAAGGTTCTCGGTGCAGCCGTGATCGGGCAATTTCATTTCATCACCATGTAAATATTCTCCAAGGCGTCCTTCATCAGCAGCACGTTTGTGTCTTGCCCGACCGCACATCCCAAATTGCAGATCGTGGGTTCCTAAACCTTGAAACTCATCCTTTATAAACGTGAGAAGAGGAATGCCACTTCGGGACAGCATTTGGTGCCCTTGCTTCAAATATATACAGTTGCTTGCCTCTTTAGTTGGCGCTTGGTCGAAAGATTCTCTGAAGTTATCTCTATCAAAAGCAACAAAATCTATAATCGTTTGAGCAGTCAGCCTTAATACCTGACCGGCTAACATTTCAGTAGCCCAGCCGGTATTTTTTGGCGCTAGATATTCCTTAATTACCTGCATTTGCCTCCAACCTCACCGAACTTTCGTGGCACCTGTAAGTTATTATTGAGCTGTAGAAAAATTCCATATAGATATATCTGATACCCACTTCTTCGAAACTATCCCCAATCTGGACAAAACCCAAGCCCTCATAAAACTTTTTGGCGTGATATTGTGCGTGGCTTC
>PATI01000011.1 GCA_002712335.1 Rhodospirillaceae bacterium
AAAAAAAGAATCAGAACAAGCAACGGCATCTGAGGAAGCTCCAGTGGAAGAGACGGCATCAGAAGAAGCCCCAGCGGAAGAGGCGGCATCTGAGGAAGCCCCAGTGGAAGAGGCGGCATCTGAGGAAAAAACCGAGAAATAGTTTGTAATTTTGAGACCTTTAAAGATGCAAGAAAATAACAAACCGAACCGTATCTGTGTTGGCCATATTGCTGGTGTGCATGGTGTAAAGGGTTTAGTTCGCATCAACAGTTATACCGAAAAACCCATGAATATTGGGGCTTATGGTTCGGTCACCGATGAGGGTGGAAAACGTATGTTTGAGTTAGAGGTACAACGCATGGCTAAGATGCAGGTCTTGGCCAGAATAAAGGGAATTAGTGATCGTAATGCTGCGGAGGCCTTGCGGGGAACAAACCTTTACGTTCAGCGTGATGAATTACCTCAAACCTCTGATGAGGAATTTTATTACGGGGATCTCGAGGGCCTCTGTGTTGAGAGAGTTGATGGTGATTTTCTTGGAAAAGTAGTCTCTGTTCAGGATTTCGGTGCTGGAGGGATGATAGAGGTGAGTTTAAATGATTGTGAGACTATATTTATACCATTTACTAAAGAGGTTATTGTAAAAGTTGATCTAACGGCAGGACGGTTGTTAATTGATCCGCCGCAGGGGTTGTTTGAAACAAAAAACAGTCGGGAGGAAAAACATTAAAATGAAAACACCTCTTTGGACCGCTAAAGTTTTGACATTATTCCCCAGAATGTTTCCTGGTCCGTTAGCATATTCCCTTGCGGGCAAGGGTCTTGAAAAGGGCATTTGGGATCTTAAAACATTGGATATTCGAACTTTTGCGATTGGTAGTCATGCACAAGTTGATGATACGCCGTTCGGCGGTGGTGCGGGAATGGTGTTAAGGGCGGATGTCCTTGGTAAGGCGCTTAAAGCGGCTAGGTCGAAAACACGGCCAATTTATCTCACGCCGCGGGGTCAACATCTTGATCAGGAACGTGTTCGTGATTTGATGTCTGCATCAGAAATTACGCTTCTTTGTGGAAGATTTGAGGGAATTGATGAACGTGTTCTTGAAGCTCATGATATTGAACAATTGAGCTTAGGCGATTTTGTATTATCTGGGGGAGAACCTGCTGCAATAGCATTAATTGATGCATGTGTGCGGTTGTTGCCGGGAATTGTTGGTACAAAGGAGTCAGTAAGGGAAGAAAGTTTTGAAATGGGACTGCTGGAATATCCCCAATACACCCGACCCATGGAGTGGGAGGGTTATAAGGTACCTGAATTATTGTTGAGTGGGCACCACGAAAAGATTAGAACGTGGCGGCGAGAGGCCGCTGAGAGAATTACTCAAGAAAGTCGTCCTGATATGTGGCATAAATATCAAGAGCGTCATTTGGTGATAAAGGATTAAAAAATGAATATTATTGAACAGCTGGAACAAGAAGAGATCAAAAGGCTTAATGCTGGTCAGGAAGTTCCGGACTTTGGCGCTGGCGATACACTGCGTGTTCACGTCAAGGTAGTAGAGGGAACTAGAGAGCGTGTACAAGTATACGAAGGGGTTTGCATTTCCCGGAAAAACTCCGGCATAAACTCCGCCTTTACGGTGCGTAAGATATCATATGGTGAGGGTGTCGAGAGGGTATTCCCCTTATATTCGCCCCGACTTGATAAAATTGAGGTTGTTCGCCGTGGGGCTGTTCGCCGTGCGAAGCTTTATTACCTTCGGGAGCTCAGGGGTAAGAAAGCAAGGATTGCTGAAAAAGTAGAGCGCCGAGTTGGCGCAGAACAAGTTGGAACAACCGACGACGTAGGTGTGGCGTCAGATGAAGTTGCTGAAGTAACAGAACAGAACACCAGTATTAATCAAGAGGTTGAAGAAATCACTGCTGAGCAAAGTGATGAAAAATAGCAATTACGCCCTACTTCTGGGCAATTTAAATTGGTAAAGGGAGATGATGGTGTCCGGACCACAGACGTTATTTGACAAAATTTGGCGAAGCCATCTGGTTGATGAGCAGGAAGATGGAACTTGTCTAATATATATTGATAGACAGCTTATACATGAAATTACCAGCGCTCAGGCTTTCGATGGGCTGAGGCAAACGGGCCGAAAAGCTAGGAGGCCGGAAGCAAATCTATGTGTCCCGGATCACAACGTGCCGACTACGCCGGGCAGAGGTGGTACGGAAGAAATTGAAGATGATGAATCACGAATTCAGCTTGAAGTCTTGGAAAAGAATGCGGCTGAATTTGGATTGCCTTATATCTCGATAAATGATGATAGGCAGGGCATAGTGCATGTCATTGGCCCTGAGCAGGGCTTCACTCAGCCAGGGGTCACATTGGTTTGTGGTGATTCCCATACCGCAACACATGGCGCTTTTGGTGCCCTCGCTTTCGGCGTGGGAACATCTGAAGTGGAACATGTTTTGGCCACTCAAACACTGATTCAACGACCGGCAAAAAATATGCGTATTACGGTTAACGGTTCACTGCCAAACGGTTGTACCGCTAAAGATTTAGTTTTAGCAATTATTGGAAAAATTGGTACTGCCGGTGGCACAGGGCATGTTATTGAATACGCCGGTCCGGCCATAGAGGAATTATCTATGGAAGGTCGTATGACAGTTTGTAACATGACTATAGAAGCTGGCGCACGCGCTGGGCTAGTTGCCCCTGATCAGAAAACATTTGATTATCTCAAAGGTCGCCCCCAATGTCCAAAAGGTGGGCAATGGGAAACGGCGGTGGCCAACTGGCGTAATCTTCCATCTGATCTAGGTGCTAAATATGAATCCGAAGTGGAACTTGATGTCTCGGATATTGTTCCTCAGGTCACTTGGGGAACCAGTCCAGAGGATGAAGTTGGAATAACTGACTTGGTCCCCAATCCTTCAGAAATTTCTGATGCTAACCGTCGTTCTGCTATGGAGAGGTCTCTGGAGTATATGGACCTTGAACCAGGGATGAAGATGACAGATATCACGGTTGATAAGGTTTTTATCGGATCTTGTACTAACTCTAGAATTGAAGACATGCGAGCCGCTGCCGAGGTAGCAAAGGGACGGAGTGTTGTGGAGTCTGTTTATGCAATGGTTGTTCCTGGCTCGGGTCTTGTAAAAATGCAAGCTGAAGAAGAGGGGTTGGATAAAATTTTCACAGAGGCGGGATTCCATTGGCGTGAGCCCGGTTGTTCAATGTGTTTGGCAATGAATGGAGACATGCTACTACCCGGTGAAAGGTCGGCCTCAACTTCAAATCGGAATTTCGAGGGCCGCCAAGGTCCGGGTGGGCGCACTCACCTAGTCAGTCCAATGATGGCCGCTGCAGCAGCGGTGACGGGCCACCTTACAGATGTCCGCGATCTACTAAAATAGAGGTGCAGAATGGAAAAATTTACAAAGCTTACTGCAGTGGCAGCTCCGCTGCCGATTGTTAACTGTGATACCGATAAAATCATTCCCGCAAGGTTTTTGAAAACGCTTACTCGGACCGGCTTAGGAATAAATTTGTTTGACCCCTTACGCTACGATCCTGATTCAGGCGAAGAAAATCCCGATTTTGTATTGAACAAAAAGGCTTATCGTAATGCGGAAATTCTTATTGCAGGTCATAACTTTGGGTGTGGGTCTTCACGAGAGCACGCACCTTGGGCGTTACTAGATTTTGGCATCCGTTGTGTAATATCCACGGACTTTGCTGATATTTTTTATAATAATAGTTCCAAAAATGGCATTCTGTTAATCAAGGTAACTCCTGACGAGCTAGAGAAATTAATGGAAGGAGCGGAGCGTGGCGCAAATGCAACCATGACCATTGATTTAGAAAATCAGGAAATAACCAATTCGGATGGAGAAATAATTTCATTTGAAATGGATTCTTTCAAGAAACATTGTCTGCTTAACGGGTTGGATGATATTGGTATTACTTTGCAAAAGGAAACTTCAATTTCCAGTTTTGAAGAAAAACAAAAGGCCGCAGAGCCTTGGCTTTATGAATAATGCTCGACTATCCGATGCAAATTGGGGCGAACCGTTTGGTTCGCCCTTTCTTTTTGAAATTTTAAGAGGCTCCCATAATCAGCGCTCTTGTGATAGAGCAGCGGTGGAAAAAATAAGTGTCGAAGGAAAATGAAATGATTGCCAATAAAAAGGTATTGATGTTAGCCGGGGATGGTATTGGGCCAGAAGTGATGGTTCAGGTCAGCCGAGTTATGAAGTGGATGGAGAAGCATAACCGGGTAAGCTTTGATGCTGAAGACGATATTATCGGTGGTGTATGTATAGACAACCATGGAGTTCCAATAAAAGACGAGACCATAGAGTCAGCAAAAACTGCCGATGCAGTTTTGCTTGGAGCAGTAGGGGGTCCAAAATGGGATGACGTTGATTTTGAAATACGTCCTGAAGCGGGTCTTCTTCGCATTCGCAAGGACCTTGGTTTATTTGCGAATTTGCGCCCTGCAATAGTTTTTGATGCTTTGGCTGANGCTTCTAGTTTGAAAAGTGAAATTGTCAGCGGACTAGATATATTGATTGTACGTGAATTAACNGGGGGTATTTATTTTGGTGATCCGCGTGGTGTCGAGGATCTTCCTGGCGGAGGTAAACGCGGTTTCAATTCTTTAGTTTATACAACCGAAGAGGTAGAACGCATTGCGAGAGTTGGTTTTGAACTTGCAAGAAAACGCGGCAAAAAACTTTGCTCCATTGATAAAGCTAATGTTCTTGAAAGCACTAAAATGTGGCGTGAAGAAGTTATAAGAATTTCTTCAGACTATCCCGATATTGAGCTATCACATATGCTTGTGGATAATGCTGCNATGCAACTTGTTAGAGACCCAAAACAGTTTGATGTAATTGTTACAACTAATATGTTTGGTGACATATTATCGGATTGTGCCTCTATGGCGACCGGGTCACTTGGAATGTTGCCTTCGGCTTCTCTTGGGGCTCCCGATAATTCAGGTAAACGCAATGCACTTTATGAGCCGGTTCACGGTACAGCTCCTGATATTGCTGGTCAGGGAAAAGCCAATCCACTGGCGATGATGCTAAGCTTTGCCATGATGCTCCGTTATTCCTTCGATATGGAGGAGGATGCTAATAATGTGGAATCAGCTGTAAAGTTAGTTCTAGATGCCGGCTTAAGAACCGGAGATATAATGTCTGATGGAAAAGAGCTAGTATCCACAGAAAAAATGGGTAGCGCGGTAATAGAGCAATTGGAAATATTAACGGCGTCGTGATTACAAAACTTCTTGTTGTAATGATTTGAAAAACATAAAGTTGGTTCATTAACCTTTGGAGCTTTTAACGATGAAATATATTTTAGGGGTTCTGACCTTAGGTCTTTTTATGAGTACGAATTTAACCCCAGTTACAGCTTGTAGCGGGACACATAGTAAAGCTGCCCATTCCTCCAAGATGGGTGGCGATAAGTTGTCACCTGCGATAACAACTAAACCCGTATTGAGGAAAAAAAAAGGATTGAAATAAATAGGTTGGCGTTTTGATTTATTTACTAACAGAGATTCAATTTATTATAAAATTTAATGTCTTAGAGTTTATTGAAGTCAACCAGGGCAAAGCATAGTCGGTTACGTTGTCAGGCCCGATAAATAGGAAAATATTATGGGTTATAAAGTAGCTGTTGTAGGTGCAACTGGCAATGTGGGTCGTGAAATTTTACAAACTCTTTCAGAAAGAGCATTTCCAATCGATGAAATTGTGGCCCTTGCTTCTCAGAGATCGTCAGGCCGGGAAGTCTCATTCGGTGAAAAGGATATTTTGAAAGTTAAGCCATTGGAAGGCTTTGATTTCGGGGGTTTCGATGTTGGTTTGTTTTCTCCAGGGTCTAAAGTCTCTGCAAAATATGCTCCAAAGGCCGCAAAGGCAGGATGTGTTGTCATTGATAACACCTCTGAATTTCGAATGGATCCAGACGTTCCACTAATAATTCCCGAAGTTAATGCCGACGCAATTAAGCTGCATAGTAGAAGAAACATAATAGCTAATCCCAACTGTTCTACTATCCAAATGGTTATCGCGTTAAAGCCCTTGCATGACGCGGCAAAAATCAAAAGGGTAGTTGTTTCAACCTATCAGTCTGTTTCTGGAGCNGGTAAAGTTGCAATGGATGAATTGTTTAATCAGACACGAGGAATCTTTGTAAACGATCAAATCAATCCAAAAAATTTTACCAAACAGATAGCTTTTAATGTTATCCCGCATATTGATGTCTTTATGGATGGTGGGGACACTAAGGAAGAGTGGAAAATGCGCGTAGAGACAAATAAAATCCTTGATCCGGACATTAAGGTCAATGCGACTTGTGTTCGTGTTCCGGTATTTGTCGGTCACGCAGAATCGGTTAATGTGGAGTTATTTAATGAACTGTCTTTGGAGCAAGTACGGGGTCTACTTAGGGCTATGCCTGGGGTGACTGTCATTGATCATAGAAAGGATGAAGGCTATGTCACACCAGCTGAATGTTCTGGAGATGANATGGTCTATGTAAGCAGGATTCGTAAGGATAGCACCGTAAAACATGGTTTTTCATTTTGGTGTGTGTCTGATAATTTGCGGAAGGGAGCAGCGCTCAATGCGGTGCAGATAGCAGAGCATCTTTTTGGTGTACAACCGATTGAAACAGATGATTCAGCTGATAACTTTCTCAGTATGTCAGTAAAAACATCGGTTAAGTAGATGAGCTAAAACNCCTTGAAAAGATTTTAGTAAAGGTTTCATTAAGGCTATTTATAAAAAACCCCGACTTTTTCGGCAGTAAAACATTTATATCTCGTGAAGGTATTTAGATCGCGAATAGTTGACTTTGAAAAATATTTTTCATTAAGAAATCAAATTTATTTACCAAGGAAATTAAGCGACTTATTTATGCGTTGATAAATTATAAATTAACTCGGAGTCTGTTATGACTAATATAGCTAAACTAGTTGATCGTCCTCGCCGAAGCGCTATGTATACCCCGGGGGCAAATGTTAGAGCTTTAGAAAAAGGTCGTGAAGTCCCAGCCGATATTCTAATACTAGATCTCGAAGATGGGGTGTCACCAGAATCAAAAAGATCGGCTCGCGAGAATATTCTGCGNGTACTTGATGAGGGAGGTTACGGTGCACGAGAAATAGGCGTCAGGATTAACGGGGTTAATAGTGAGTGGTATGAAGAAGATGTTGAGGCCATTGCCGGCTCTTCCGCCAATATGATTGTTTTTCCAAAAGTAGAGATGGCAGAGAATATTGAAAATCTTGTAAATCTTATGGAGAAAAAAAATGCGCCTTCTGAAATGGGAATATGGTGCATGATAGAAACGGCGCGGGGAGTACTGAATGCAAATATGATTGCAGCTGCGCACGAAAAGGTTGAAGCGCTGCTTATTGGTTCGGCTGATTTGACAAAGGATTTAAGAGCCCAACATTTAAAAAACCGTATGCCTTTGATTACAAGTATTCAGCTTTGTATTTTGGCNGCCCGGGCTAATGGACTAACTATTCTTGATAGCCCTTTCTTCGATTTAACTGACGATGAGGGTTTTCTTGACTCCTGCCGGCAAGGACGAGAAATGGGATTTGATGGGAAAACGTTGCTCCACCCTAAAACGATAGACGGGGCAAATAAAATTTTTGGTCCTTCAGACCAAGAGATTGCTTGGGCCGGAAAAATAAAGGCGGCCCATGATGCAGCCGTCGCAGAAGGCAAAGGTGTGACACTTGTAGACGGTCAACTAATAGAGGCCTTACACGTCGAAGAGGCACAAAGGTTGGTTCGTATGGCAAAACTTATCAAGCAAATGGATAGGAATAGTGATTAGTCTGCAAAAGTTGTAATCTTTAATATTATGAAAAGATTTTCGGACATCCTGTAGATCAAAAATTATTTAATTTAGGAGTTGATAAAAGGTCGTTACTAGAGAGCTAATAATGCGCAGATAATTTGGCTAGGTTTCAAAAACTTATTCACATTGTTGTTAGTTGATTTATTAACAGTCAATGAGTTTGAAAATCCGCTATTTCGTATAAATAAGACACGTTTTTCTATAATTATCCCCAGCCTTATCCTTAGGTTTTCAGAAATAATAGGGTTTTAGGTATCGCGTTATCTACGAGTTGTGACGATAAAAATTAGTTACTTTAATATTTTTGAATACAATTTAGAGCACCTAATTGACTAGTAGTGTATGTAGGGCTAAATAATTTAGTCAGAACTTGGCATTGGGCTAGGTGTAAATTAAACGTCTAAATAGGAAGAGTATAATGGATCCGCGAGGACGCCCGCTTTCTCCGCATCTTCAGGTATATAAGCCTCAGCTAACATCNGTTCTTTCTATCCTTCATCGCATAACAGGTGTTGTTATGGCATTTGGGACATTTGTTTTTGTCTGGTGGTTAGTGGCTGTCGCGTTAGGTGGGGAAGCTTATTCAATACTTCAGGATATTTTTAGTACTTGGTTTGGACGACTTTTATTATTTGGTTGGTCCTTTGCGTTATTCTACCACCTATGTAACGGTATAAGACACTTATTTTGGGACATTGGAAAAGGTTTTGACTTAACTACTGCATACCGCTCGGGTTGGATTGTTATAACAAGTGCTACAGTTTTAACCTTCGTTGTATGGGTTTGTGCGTATACATCGATAGGGAAGTTACTATGAATTTACGCGGTTACAGTCAAAAATTAAGGGCTTTGGTATTTACAAAGGGTGGCGTTGCGCATTGGTGGGCCCAAAGATTTACCGCAGTTCTGCTTTTGCCTCTATTGATATGGCTTGTAGTAAATATACTCTATCTGTTTAGTGCAGATATTCAGGTTGTCAGCGAATGGATTGGCAGTCCTGTAAACGCGATTCTTCTAACTTTGTTCACCCTAGTTTTATTTCATCATGCTCAGCTTGGATTACAGGTTGTAATTGAAGATTACATTCATACATTTTGGCTGAGATCTTTTGCCATTGTTTCGGTCAAACTATCGCTAGCTATACTATGCATACTTTGTCTGGGTTCTATTATTAAAATTGTATTATTAGGTTAATATTATGGCCAAATTAAAAAAGGCATATGAAATAATAGACCACAACTATGATGTTGTGGTGGTAGGTGCCGGGTGAGCAGGGCTACGAGCAACCTTTGGGTTGGCTATAAAGGGTTTAAAGACGGCATGTATTACCAATGTATTTCCAACTCGCAGTCATACTGTTGCGGCTCAGGGTGGTATATCTGCCGCACTTGGCAATATGGGAGAGGATGATTGGCGCTGGCATTTTTATGATACAGTGAAAGGTGCTGACTGGCTTGGGGATCAAGATGCGATAGAATACATGTGCCGGGAAGCTATGCCTTCGGTTATAGAGTTGGAACAATATGGAGTTCCATTCTCACGGACCGATGCAGGTACAATATATCAACGTCCTTTTGGTNGAATGACTACTGAATTTNGGGAAGGCCCTCCTGCGCATCGAACTTGTGCAGCAGCTGATCGGACGGGCCATGCAATTTTGCATACCCTTTATCAGCAATCATTAAGAAATCAAGCCGAATTCTTTGTTGAATATTTTGCGCTTGATTTAATTAAAGATGTCGACGGTAAAATCGCGGGCGTGATGGCATGGAATCTCGACGATGGAACAATGCACCGTTTTCGCGCTCAGACTGTGATCATAGCAACTGGTGGATACGGTCGTTGCTATTTTTCATGCACTGGTGCTCATACTCAAACTGGCGATGGGAGTGCAATGGTCTTGCGAGCGGGCNTTCCTTTACAAGATATGGAATTTATACAATTTCATCCGACAGGAATTTATGGTGCAGGGGCTCTGATTACTGAGGGAGTCCGCGGCGAGGGAGGCTACTTGACAAACTCTGAGGGTGAGAGATTCATGGAACGGTACGCCCCTCATGCTAAAGACTTGGCATCGCGCGACGTTGTAAGTCGGTCTATGACGATTGAAATGAATGAGGGCAGGGGGGTTGGGTCAGAAAAAGACTATATCCACCTTCATATTGAACACTTGGAACCGGAAGTTATTAATGAAAGACTTCCCGGAATTTCTGAAACTGCTAGAATATTTGCGAATGTTGATGTAACGCGCGAACCAATCCCTGTATTGCCAACGGTTCACTATAATATGGGAGGTGTTCCCACCAACTATATGGGTGAAGCTGTTATTCCGGTGGGAGACGATCCAGACGTTATAGTGCCAGGCCTAATGGCGGNTGGANAAGCAGCATGTGTTTCAGTTCATGGGGCAAACCGACTCGGTTCCAACTCACTGCTTGATCTGGTTGTTTTTGGTCGTGCTGCAGCAGATCGTTGTGCAGAAACCCTAAAACCGGGTGCAAATCAAGCGGATTTACCTGCTGATGCTGGTGATGCTGCGCTGGAGTGGCTTGATAATCGACGTTATGGAAAAGGCGATGTAACCACCGCAGAAATTCGGATAGAAATGCAGCGGGTAATGCAGGCTCATTGTGCGGTGTTTCGAACGGAGGAAGTGATGGCCGAGGGTGTCGATAAGATGGCAAAAATATGGTCAAAAAAAGATGATTTAAAACTTTCTGACCGCGGTTTGGTTTGGAATTCTGACCTTGTCGAAGCATTAGAATTTGATAATTTATTGCAGCAGGCAATGGTAAGTATACATGGAGCCATTAACCGCAAGGAAAGTCGTGGAGGTCATGCTCGTGAGGATTATCCCGATAGAGATGATGATAATTGGATGAAACATACTGTTGCATGGCTAGATAATGATGGAAAAACAAGTTTTGCATACAGGCCTGTGCATAACGAAACACTGACGGATGACGTTGAGGCCGTACCGCCGAAAGCTCGTGTTTACTGAGGGCGGAAATATTTGGAATGTACTTTTTTAAATGAGCTGTAGATTTTTTGTAGTGAGGGTAAGAAATGGCTGAATTTTCGCTTCCTGCTAATTCAAAAATTAAGACCGGGAAGATCCATAAAGCCCCTGAAGGTGCTACTGATATCAAGTCTTTTTATGTCTATCGATACAATCCTGACAGCGAAGAGAATCCTTGTGTTGATGTTTTTGAGGTCGATATGGGGTCCTGTGGGCCGATGGTTCTTGACGCTTTAATAAAAATTAAAAATGAGATGGACTCTAGTCTTACTTTTCGTCGGTCGTGTCGAGAGGGAGTATGCGGTTCTTGTGCAATGAATGTTGATGGCACTAATACATTATCATGTATTAAGGCCATAGAAGAAATTGACGGAGACGTAAAAATTTATCCATTACCTCATATGGAGGTAATAAAAGACCTAGTTCCAGATCTTAAACGNGCATACGNACAATATGCTTCCATTGAACCGTGGTTAAAAACCAATACTCCAGCACCGGATAAGGAACGGCTGCAAAGTCCTGAGCAGAGGGCTAAACTTGATGGACTCTGGGAATGTGTTTTGTGTTTTTGTTGTTCTACAAGTTGCCCTAGTTATTGGTGGAATGGTGATGAATATCTCGGTCCTGCGGCATTGCTTCAAGCTTATCGGTGGATTGCAGANTCTCGTGATGAGAAAACCGAAGAAAGATTAGAAAAACTTGAGGACCCCTTTAAACTCTACCGTTGCCATACTATCATGAATTGCACCAAAACCTGTCCTAAACATCTCAATCCGGCAAAGGCTATTGGGGAAGTAAAAAAACTTATGGTGGAGGGTTCTTAAAAAGTAACGGTACTTTTGCTTTTCGAGTTGGGTTTTATTTGTCCGTTTTTCTTGCGCTTTTCCGTTAAAACAGTTAGGAACCCGTCCAAACATTGTCCTTATAACCTAAAATAATATGAGATTTAGGAGTATTTATGGCACGTAATAAAATTGCGCTGATTGGCGCTGGAAATATCGGAGGTACCTTAGCCCATTTGGCTGGATTAAAGGAACTCGGAGATATCGTTTTATTTGATATCATAAAGGGAATACCAGATGGGAAGGCGTTAGACTTGGTAGAATCTTCTCCTGTAGAGGGATTTGACTCCAATATGAAAGGCGCATCAAGTTACCGGGCTATCCAAAATTCAGATGTAGTAATAGTTACGGCCGGGATCGCCCGAAAACCGGGTATGAGCCGTGATGATCTGATTGGTATCAATACAAATGTCATGAAAACCGTCGGTGAGGGTATTAAGAAATGGTGTCCAAAGGCCTTTGTAATTTGTATTACTAATCCACTGGATGCAATGGTTTGGGCCTTGCGNGAAGCTTCCGGATTGCCNGCAANNCGTGTNGTAGGNATGGCNGGNATTNTNGATTCCGCNCGATTTCGNTATTTTNTNGCNGAAGAATTNAAAGTNTCTGTCCGNGANGTNACNGCNTTNGTTTTAGGNGGNCANGGTGANACNATGGTACCCCTAACTCGTTACTCCACTGTCGCGGGCATTCCACTGCCCGATTTGGTAAAAATGGGCTGGACGACCCAAGATAAGCTTAATGCGATTGTGCAACGCACCCGCGATGGAGGAGCTGAAATCGTTGGCTTGTTAAAAACAGGGTCGGCGTTCTATGCACCGGCATCTTCGGCAATAGAGATGGCGGAAGCTTACCTCAAAGATCAAAAACGTGTGTTACCCTGTTGTGCCTTTCTTAATGGCCAATATGGTGTTCGAGGTCTTTATGTAGGTGTCCCTGTTGTTATTGGCAGTAAGGGAATAGAAAGAATTATTGAGATAAAACTTAATGCTGGAGAGAAAAAAGCTTTTAAAGCTTCGGTTTCGGCGGTTCGAACTTTGGTGAATGTGGTTAAAAGAATGCAAAAATCTGCAAAAAATGGCCCAACACGAAAGAAATAGATCGTAAAGAAATAGATTTTTCAAGAAAGAAATTACAGATGTACCATGAATATTCATGAATATCAGGCAAAGGAAATTTTAAGGGGTTCTGGTGTTAAAGTACCTGATGGCGGGGTTGCTTATACCCCTGAAGAAGCGGTCGAGGTCGCTGAGGGCCTAGGGGGCCCCATTTGGGTGGTTAAGGCTCAAATTCATGCGGGAGGGAGAGGTAAAGGCGGCGGCGTAAAGATTGCTAAATCGATTGTCGAGGTCAAGGAATTTTCAACCGAAATGATCGGTATGACATTGGTCACGCATCAGACTGGCCCCGAGGGTAAGGAAGTGGGGCGTGTATATGTTGAAGATGGTTGTGACATTGAACGGGAACTCTATATAAGCCTGCTGGTTGATCGGGCGACTAGTAGGATTACAATTATGGCGTCGACCGAAGGGGGAGTTGAAATAGAGGAAGTAGCCGCAAAAACCCCTGAAAAGATACTTAAAGTTGCGGTTGATCCTGCCAGTGGATTTCAGTCCTTTCACGCTCGCAAAATCGCCTATGGATTGGGATTAGAAGGTAACCAAGTGAAGTCCGCTATTAATTTTCTGATGGGTTTGTACAAAACTTTTGAAGATTTAGACGCGTCTATTGTTGAAATAAATCCTTTGGTGGTTACTGGAGCAGGAGAGGTGGTAGCACTAGACGCGAAGATGAATTTTGATGACAACGCGTTATTTCGCCACAATAAAATTGCTGTTTTACGGGATGAAAGTGAGGAAGATCCCACAGAACTTGAGGCAGCAAAGTTTGATCTCAATTATGTAAAACTTGATGGAAATATTGGTTGTATGGTCAACGGTGCAGGTTTGGCTATGGCGACGATGGATATCATCAAACTCTATGGGGGAGAGCCGGCTAATTTCCTAGACGTTGGGGGAGGGGCATCAAAGGAACGGGTTACGGCTGCTTTCAAGCTGATTTTATCTGATCCAAATGTTGAAGGACTTCTCGTAAATATTTTTGGTGGAATTATGCGTTGTGATGTTATCGCTGAAGGTGTCGTTGCGGCCGCTCGTGAGGTTAGCCTGACAGTCCCACTAGTGGTCCGCTTGGCAGGAACTAATGTGGAACTTGGAAAAAATATATTACAGCAGTCCGGGTTGCCTATCATTGCTGCAGATGACCTTGGTGACGCGGCGAAGAAAGCGGTCAAGGCTGTAGAGGAGGCGAGCTAATGTCGGTTCTTGTTGACAAAGGAACAAGAGTTATTTGTCAGGGTTTTACCGGGGCACAGGGAACCTTCCATTCTGAGCAGGCAATTGCTTATGGTACTCAGATGGTTGGGGGCGTTACACCGGGTAAAGGTGGAGAGCAGCACCTAGATCTGCCAGTTTTTGATACAGTTGTCGAAGCCAAAGATGTTACTAAAGCCAATGCAAGCGTTATTTACGTACCTCCCCCATTTGCAGCCGATGCAATTTTAGAGGCAATCGACGCTCAAATACCTCTGGCAATTTGTATCACAGAGGGTATTCCCGTGATGGATATGATACGCGTGAAGCGAGCGCTAGATAAATCTCAGACGCGCCTAATAGGCCCCAACTGTCCCGGTGTAATTACACCTGATGAGTGTAAGATCGGTATTATGCCTGGACATATTCATCAGAAAGGTAAAATTGGGATCGTTTCTAGATCCGGGACTCTAACTTATGAGGCTGTAGCCCAGACAACGGCGGCAGGAATTGGGCAGACAACTTGTATTGGTATAGGTGGAGATCCGATTAACGGAACAAATTTTATCGATAGTCTGGAGCTATTCCTAGCTGATGAAGAGACTGAAGGTATTATAATGATTGGAGAAATTGGCGGGGATGCAGAAGAAAAAGCTTCAGAGTTTCTAAAGATGTCTAAGGTTAAAAAGCCAGTAGTCGGATTTATCGCAGGTGTGACTGCGCCACCTGGTAGGCGTATGGGTCATGCGGGTGCTATTATTTCTGGTGGCAAAGGTGGCGCGGATGATAAAATTGAAGCTATGAGAAGTGCTAGCATTACAGTTGCCGACTCTCCCGCGGCGTTGGGTGTAACTATGTTGGAAGCAATAAAGGCGTAATTAGGCTTTTTTGTATATCCTTGTATCTGTTAAGCCCATGCACGTTGATCTGATATTTAATAACAGGTTTTGGGATGAAAACCCTCGGTAGAAAGATGGTTCAATAAACTATATAGGTCAGAAATCTGTATTATTCTTTGAATCTTTAGCCTAAGGCTTTCTTATGAAGGGTGCTATAAAACATTATTTGCTATTATCGCTTGGCTGGTGTTGTGTTTTTTTGGGCGTTATCGGTTTATTTCTTCCAATTTTGCAGGGAATACTTTTTCTGGCTATAGGATTTATAATCTTAAGCCGTCGATCAGCGAGGGTAAGGTTATTGAATAAACGTCTTTGTAAAAAATATCCAAAATACGCAATTATACAGCGGGATGCCACCAATCGTATCAAAATGCTTAAAAGAAAGTATTTTAAAATCTAATAAATTCAATTTTTAGGCTGCTAATACGAGCGAATCATCGCTTATTGTAACACGTCGTAATAACCGACGTTGTTCGCGTGGAAAATCAGTACGGGCATGTAAGAGACAGCGATTGTCCCACATTACGAAATCACCAACCTTCCACTTATGTGAATAAACAAACCTATCTTGACGTTGCAAAGTATAAATTTCGTCAAGGATCTCTTTGCCCTCCGTCTCGTCCATACCAATAATTTCTTCTGTCATAAGAGGACATACGTATACAGCTATGCGGCCTGTTTCAGGATGTTTTCGAAAAATGGGATGCGGATGATGAGGCACCGCTTCTCTATCATATTTTTCAAATGTTTTTACTGTTGTACCAAATTCGTAGCAATTCATAGCTTGCAGACCAATCAGCTTGTCCTTCAGTTTTTGGGGCAACTCATTATAAACTTTATATTGGTTAGAGAAGTTGGTATTACCGCCAATATCTGGAATTTCTACTCCGTAGAGGGTTGTAGCTTTATGAGGGGTTTTTAGATAAGGCGTATCCGTATGCCACATCATTTCTCCATCTGGATGAGCGCCGATCACTCTTCCATCCTCGCGAATGTTGGAGACTAACATAATTTCGCCACTAGCATGGTTAGGGTGTTGGCGGTCTTTTGGTCTATTATATTCCCCCACCTTACCGAAATTGCCACAAAAATCTTTTTGATTTTTTGGGGTTAAATCTTGTTGGTTTCGAATAACAATTACTAAGTGGTTAAGCCAAGCTTCATATATTGTCGATGCATCATCTGTAGAAAGATCGGATTTCATGTCTACGCCGGATATTTCAGCTCCACAGGCATCAGACAAAGGGGTCACGGTAACAGCCATCTAAAAATCTCCTTNAACGCCATTCTAATTTGGGCGATTGGGTATATTAGAAAGAATAAACCAGAAAACNGAAGGCTGAACAAGTTTATGGATGAATTATGCNCCTGTGTTAGGNCTAGAATCTTCTATTGTTACTCGGCGAAGCAAACGCCGCTGCTTTTTTGGAAAGTCAGTTCTTGCATGTAAAGTGCATCTATTATCCCACATTATCAGGTCACCCTTGCGCCATACGTGCTCGTAACAGAATTGACTCTCTTTTTGTAAGGCAAATATTTCTTTCAAAACCTCGCGACTTTCTTCGGCAGAAAGACCTTCTATGGATTCTGTCATCAATTCGTTAACGTAAACTGTAGGGCGTCCAGTTTCTGAATGGACTCTAAAAACAGGATGAATAGCCGTTCGCACTTCGGGTCCGTTATAAAATTCTTTATCCTTTACCATAACCCCGAATTCATAT
Organism: Rhodospirillaceae bacterium; assembly: GCA_002712335.1. The sequence goes on from PATI01000011.1 coordinate 16,667, forward strand.
GCGTGTTGTGCATTACGCCCGGAGAGGATTTTTTTAAGTCTTTTGGGGAGCGCTTCGTAAACCTTGTATTGGTTAGAAAAGATTGTATTTCCCCCTTTGCTAGGTATTTCTATAGCGAATAGTGTCGTAGCTTTATGAGGGTTTTGCGCATAGCCTGTATCGGTGTGAAACATCATCTCACCATCTGGAAGTGTTCCTATTGCCTCACCGTTCTCAACAATGTTACTGACGAACATCACTGAACGGTGGCGATCCTTCATAGCGTCGTTTCGAAGCGTATCAGGTCGCAAATAATCGCCTACCTGTCCAAAGGCTTCAGCGAAATTTACCTGATCAATATCAGACAAATCTTGGTCCCGAATTACGATTACGCAGTGTTCTAACCAGGCATGATTAATTTCTGCACTCACAGACGATTTGAGAGGTTTTTTGAGATCTACACCAGAGATCTCCGCACCGCAGGCGTTCGATAGGGGGGTAACTGAAATATTTGACATATCTTATTTTAGGACCTTGGAAGAAAAATTTCCAGCTCAGGGATAATGATATTTTAACAACTAATTTCTTTTTGCGCGCGGATGAGCGTCGTTGTAAACCTCCATTAATCTATTTGGGTCAATTGCTGTATAACGCTGGGTGGATGACAAGGAAGAATGTCCAAGCAGTTTTCGTATATCGGCAAGAGCTCCTCCATTTATCAATAAATGTGTAGCAAAGCTATGTCTCAATGCATGTGGTGTTGCAGTATTGGGGAGACCCATATCCCTCCTGATTTCTTCCATTTGTCTCTGTACTACGCGAGCCTTTAACCTTTTTCCCCTGGCACCAACAAATAAGGGATCATCGCGATCATGATTAAATGGTCTCAAGTCGGTATATTGCTTTATAGTATCACGGACTACCGGTAGCACTGGAACAATACGTTTCTTATCCCCTTTGCCACGAATCAACATTGTATCCTCAACAGGAATATCTGAGTTGTTTAAACTCAACGCCTCTGTAATGCGGAGACCACAACAGTAAAGAATTGTAAATATTGCCTGATCCCGTTTTCCTATCCAGGATTTTTTCGGTCGTTCTGCGGCTTCCCTTATAAGAACTTTTATATCGTCAATTGGAATCGGTTTTGGCAGTGGTTTAGAAATCTTGGGCAAACGAATGTTTTCTATCTGATTGTTGCCTTTTCCATCAGTTTTATTCAAAAAGCGAAAAAAGTTTCTCAAAGTTGAAATGATCCGCGCATTTGAACTATGTGTGACGCCCTTCCTGTCAACGAGGGCAATTTGCTTTTTACTTTTGGAGTCAAAAAGATAATTCAAGAAAATCTTTAGGTCTAATTCATACGAAATTAATGTATTCTCCGATAGTCTTCTCTCCTCAAAAATCCAACGTTTGAAGTCCTCTATGGTATCAATAACTTCTTGTCTGGAGATTGTTTCTATCTTTTGAAGTTTTTTTCTTTTTTTTCGGTCATCGACCCTGTAGGCAAGGAATCCCCTGAAATCAGAATTTTCCAAATCATTTAAGTCTTTGAGGTTGATTAGTCTATCCATCTCTGAATAACATTTTGCAGCACATTTGAAAAAAATAGAAGTAGGTCTGTTCCCTGTGAGGGCTTAAACTCGTCTGGTTTTTTTGCCCCTAGAGCAATTAGGGCATTAGGTTTTTTCGGACCTAAATCTATAGGTAACAGCGCCTCTGATCGGATTTTTTGTGCTGCCGAACCGAATACTAATTTGTTACCCTTAATATTGGAACGCAGGCTAATTTGTTTTTTGTGATCTAAAATTGAACTAAAGGAACCTTTTTCAACGAGAGTTATTTGGACATTCAATTGCTGAAATGGAGCATAGTTCTTGTCCTCAATACAAATCGTTGCCAATTCTATAGAAAATAGGTGAGGCAATTTTAATGTGATAATTTGGCATACCTCTTCAATTGAGTTTGCACCCATAAGCATATTGATAGCCTTAATAAATCTACCTAATACCTCATTATTTAATTCCGCTGCTTTTAGCAGCCTTTTTTCCCTGGCTTTGTATTTTTCTAGTTCATTTTGTATACGTTTGAGAATAAACACTTGCATGTCTATGACTCCATCACCGTAATTTTGCTCCGGTGGTATTATCCCCAACAAAAGCTCGGGTTTGTCATTTAGAAACTGTGGGTTGTTTTGTAAATATTTTTTAACGTCGTCTGATGAGATTGATTTGTCAGGCTGCTTTTTTGAAACAGAATTTTTATTTGGTTTTTTGTTTGTTGTATTTGAACTCATTATTTTCTACTTATCTAAAGTGGTTTGGCTAGTTTAGGTCGGTTCATTCTAAAATACTAACATCAACTCTTTGGGTGCAATTATGTTGGCCAATACTGTCAGCCAAGCTAAAGTTTAAAGTATGGTTGCATCTCATACCACACCGCTTCGGGTTTATAAAAACGAGAGTGTTAGCGTCCTTTTGCCATTACCTTTAACAGGGCCTTACGATTATTTTGTCCCGCCCGATTTAGAGGTTTCTGCAGGAGACTTTGTGGCTATTCCATTAGGTAGAAGAGAGATAAAGGGGGTTGTTTGGGGAAATAGCAAGAGTGAGTTAGAGATAAAAAAACTAAGGAATATTAATGGGTTGCTCGATATTCCCCGTATGTCTAGTGACTTACGTTTGCTAATTGAATGGACGGCTTCTTATACATTGAGTCCGTTAGGCGCCGTTTTGAGAATGAGTATGAGTGTACCTTCAGCACTGGAATCGCCCAGAAGAAGAACAGGATTTTTGCCGGCGCCAAATTTAAATAATGGGCAAACTGATTCGCGAACCAGGCTAACAAATGCCCGTTCGCGTGTCCTTTCAGTTCTCAAAGACGGATGCCCAAGAATTGCAGCGGATCTAGGTCGAGAGGCAGGAGTCAACTCTTCCGTAATTCGTAAAATGTCGGATATTGGTCTCCTAAGGAAGATTCCAATTGAGGAAAAACTCAATTTGGATCCTATAGATGAATCTCTCAAAGGTCCTGTTCTTTCAGATTTACAAACCAATGCTGCATCTATTTTGGTCAAGGGGGTGAAGCGGTCAAATGAAAGTAATAACAAAAACGGATTTTCCGTGACTTTGCTCGATGGAGTCACTGGTTCTGGAAAAACAGCGGTTTATTTTGAAACTATTGCGGCAACTTTGGAAGCTGGATTTCAGGTGCTAGTTTTGGTGCCCGAAATTGCACTTACGGTACAATGGCTTCAAAGATTTCGAGAACGGTTTGGTACTCGTCCGTTAGAGTGGCATTCGGATTTGACTGGTTTGGAAAGGCGTTTAACTTGGCGAGCGGTTATATCTGACAAGGCGANAGTGTTAGTTGGTGCAAGATCAGCGTTATTTTTGCCCTTTCGTTCACTTGGATTGATTGTGGTTGATGAAGAACACGATGGTTCTTTTAAACAAGAAGAAGGTGTATCTTATAACGCGAGGGATATGGCCGTTGTTCGGGCCCGATTTGGCGATTTTCCAATAGTTTTATCATCTGCAACGCCTTCGCTTGAAACTTTTACAAATGTCAAATTGGGCCGTTATAAACGCATTGCCCTACCGAAGAGGTTTGGCGGCGCTATTTTACCCGAAATCCATACTATTGATATGCGTCTTGAACAAATGAATGGTCATGAATGGTTGTCTCCGGGTTTAAAGCGAGCAATGAAAGAGGCTCTCAAGGACGGCGAACAAATTATGCTTTTTCTCAACCGTCGTGGATACGCTCCGCTTACATTGTGTCGCCAATGTGGACATCGTTTTGAGTGCCCNAATTGTACATCTTGGCTGGTAGAACATAAATTACAACATAAATTGTGTTGCCATCATTGTGGTTATTCAATGATTGTGCCGAAAAATTGTCCCGAGTGTGGGGCTCCCTCAGATAGTCTCGTTTCCTGTGGGCCNGGAGTAGAACGGGTGGCGGAAGAGGTCGCGGAATATTTTCCTGAGTCTCAATATGAAATTATGGCTAGTGATACGATGCAGAGCCTCAAAGCCAGTAAAAAACTCGTCCAGCGAGTTCAGGCACGTGAGGTAGATATTCTAATTGGAACGCAGGTTATGGCGAAGGGACACCATTTTCCGAATCTCACTCTTGTTGGTGTGGTAGACGCCGATTTAGGTCTTTCTGGAGGTGATTTACGTGCAGCAGAAAGAACATTTCAACTATTATATCAATTATCTGGCAGGGCAGGGCGGGCTCAACGCTCCGGTAAAGCTCTGTTACAAACATTTCAGCCGGACGACCCAGTCATTCAGGCTTTAATTTCTGGTGAACGAGACAAATTTTTAGCATTAGAGGCTAGCGCCCGGGAAAGGCATGGTATGCCGCCTTTTGGTCGACTTGTGGCAATAATTGTTTCAGGAAAAGATTCTAAAAGGGTAGAAAATGTCGCCAGATCTTTAGGTCGGGCTTCTCCATCGGGAACTGGTTTAATTGTCCATGGCCCAGCGGCAGCGCCTTTAGCTGTGTTACGGGGTAGGCATCGATTTCGATTGTTACTTCGGGCTGATCGTAATATAAATGTCCAGCAAAAGGTGCGTTTTTGGCTGTCGAGAGTTCAAATTCCAAGCGGGGTTCATATAAAAGTTGATGTGGATCCTTACAGATTTCTTTAGAAATCCCCCATTTAGGAAATTTTAAATAGTCGGATGGGTTGCATGCCTCAGTTGAGTATGCTAGCAAACAACGCCCATTTTGGGTTAGCGTGGTTTCTAGTTTTGGGAAATTAAATTATTTTAATATTTTCAATTACTTAGATCTTACTCCCGTAAAGATATTATAGGTAAAGTCAGTGGCATCGGGGCAAACTAAAATTTCAGGTCTTTCAGGACGTTACGCGACCGCACTCTTTGAACTTGCATGCGATGAAAACAGCATCGACTCTATTGCTAAGGATCTCTTACAACTGCAAAAAATGATTGATGAATCAGAAGATTTGCGTCGTTTGATTGAAAGTCCTTTATTCTCGCGTGATGCTCAAAGTAGAGCGATGGCCGCTTTAACGCAAAAAGCAGGATTATCTAAACTTGTCTGTAATACGGTCGGGGTAATGGCTTCCAATCGAAGATTATTTGTCATTGAAAATGTTATCAGGGATTTTAGAACGTTAGTTTCTGATCACCGAGGAGAGGTGGAAGCGGAAATCACTACAGCTAAAGAACTTTCTGATGACCAGCGTGCTGCGCTTGAAACTGCGTTAAGGGAGTCAATCGGGTCATCTGTAGCTATTACTACAGAAATAGATCCTAATTTATTGGGAGGGATGGTCGTCCGAGTTGGTTCTAGGATGGTCGATTCTTCTCTGCGTTCAAAATTACAAAGATTACAACTTGCTATGAAAGGGGCTGCGTGATGGATATCCACGCTGCGGAAATATCTTCTATTCTTAAAGATCAGATAGCTAATTTTTCTGATGATGCTGAGGTTGCAGAAGTAGGGCGCGTTTTATCTGTTGGGGATGGAATTGCTCGCATTCACGGTCTAGACAATGTTCAGGCTGGTGAATTGGTAGAGTTTACCGGCGGTATAGTAGGGATGGCTCTTAATTTAGAGACTGATAATGTAGGAGCGGTTATTTTTGGCGATGATCGCACCATTCGAGAAGGCGATACAGTAAAAAGATCCGGTTCCATTGTAGATGTTCCGGTGGGCCCAGCACTTCTAGGGCGTGTGATTGATGGCCTAGGCAATCCGATTGACGGTAAGGGACCAATAGAGGGAGCTGATCGTGCTCGAGTAGATGTGAAAGCGCCTGGCATTATTCCACGGAAATCTGTTACCGAGCCAATGCAGACCGGACTCAAAGCTATTGATAGCCTTATACCCATCGGACGCGGTCAGCGCGAATTGATTATCGGTGATCGNCAAACGGGTAAAACAGCGGTGGCTGTTGATGCAATCCTCAATCAAAAGAGTGCCAATGCCGGAGAAGATGAAACTAAAAAATTGTTTTGCGTATATGTAGCTGTTGGTCAAAAACGGTCAACCGTGGCTCAAATTGTTAAGACCCTAGAAGATCAAGGTGCTATGGAATATTCCATAGTGGTAGCCGCAACGGCTTCAGATCCAGCCCCCATGCAGTATTTAGCGCCCTATACGGGTTGTGCGATGGGCGAGTGGTTTAGAGATAATGGAAAACATTCTTTAATAATTTATGATGACCTTTCTAAACAGGCAGTAGCATACCGTCAGATGTCACTTTTGTTGAGGCGTCCACCTGGTCGCGAAGCTTATCCCGGAGATGTTTTCTATCTACATTCCCGACTTCTCGAGCGTGCAGCGAAAATGAATGATGAACTAGGGGGTGGTTCGCTTACGGCCCTGCCTATAATCGAAACACAAGCGGGTGACGTTTCCGCCTATATCCCGACTAACGTGATTTCGATTACGGATGGTCAGATTTTCCTAGAAACCGACCTTTTTTATTCTGGCATCCGTCCAGCTGTTAATGTNGGTTTGTCTGTAAGCCGTGTAGGATCAGCAGCTCAAATCAAGGCTATGAAACAAGTTGCTGGTTCAATTAAGCTAGAGTTGGCGCAATACCGTGAAATGGCAGCATTTGCTCAATTTGCTTCCGACCTTGATGCTGCCACACAACGTCTCCTTGCGCGAGGCGAGCGGCTTACCGAATTATTAAAACAACCACAATATCAACCATTGCCGGTTGAAGAACAGGTCGTAGCAATTTATGCCGGGGTTAATGGTTTTCTTGATAATGTTCCTGTAAGTGATGTGACTCGATTTGAGGAGGGGTTAATGTCAACAATAAGAGCCAATCATGAAAGTATTCTGGAAGATATTCGTTTGAAGCAAGCGATTTCAGATCAAACAGACGCTGATTTAAAAACGGCCATAGAAACTTATTTAAATTCGTTTGTAGCCAATTAAGTAATGACCATTGAAAACATAGGAACAGGGGTTTTGGAAGGCAATGCCTAACCTCAAAGACCTTCGGGTAAGAATCGACAGCGTCAAGTCGACGCAAAAAATAACCTCTGCTATGAAAATGGTTGCAGCGGCGAAATTACGTCGTGCCCAAGAACAAGCAGAAGCAGCTCGACCGTATTCTGAAAGAATGGGTCGTATGTTATGTTCGCTTTCTGCGGGTTTGGCTGACGGCGCGGGTGGACCCGAGCTTCTCGTTGGAAATGGAAAAAATGATATTCATCTTTTAGTTGTGATGACTTCTGATCGTGGACTTTGTGGAGGGTTTAACTCCTCTATTGTTCGTGGAGCGATCCAAATTATTAAGCGTCTTTTAAATGATGGAAAAGAAATCAAAATTATTTGTGTAGGTAGGAAGGGACGTGATATTTTACGCCGAGACTATCCTGAATTAATTTTGAATACCTTTGAGGATGTTGGACGAAAATCACTGTCATTTGTCGATGCAAAAATGGTGGGTAATCGTGTTTTTGAGATGTTTGAAGCGAAAGAATTTGACGTCTGCACAATTATTTATAATCGTTTTCAATCAGCAATAACTCAAGTAGTCACTCCACAGCAGTTAATACCTTTCCAAGCTAATGACGATGATTTGTCAGGAGATTCGGATGACGATCATTCCTCTGTATCTCTAAAAAGTGGGGAGCAGAGAGCAATTTATGAGTTTGAACCGGACGAGCAAGAAATTTTGGCGGATTTGTTGCCCCGTAATTTGTCAGTACAATTATTTCGCGCATTGCTGGAAAATGCTGCATCAGAGCAGGGTGCTAGAATGACAGCCATGGATAATGCGACCCGTAATGCGGGGGAAATGATTGATGATTTGACAATTACATACAACCGAACTCGCCAAGCTTTCATTACAAAGGAATTAATTGAAATTATATCTGGCGCAGAGGCGTTATAGAGGAAATGAGGAAGAATAATGGCTGAAATTTCTAACAGCGTAGGAAAAGTTACCCAAATATTAGGCGCGGTGGTAGATGTACAATTTGAAGGGGAGTTGCCCGAAATTCTTAATGCCCTCCACTGTCAAATGGGTGAGGAAACGCTTGTTCTTGAAGTTGCACAACATTTGGGTGAATCTACAGTCCGCACCATTGCTATGGACGCAACAGAAGGTCTGGTGCGAGGTAAAGAGGTTGTAGACACCGGGAGTCCCATAACTGTTCCCGTTGGTCCAGAGACCCTTGGCCGCATACTAAACGTTGTTGGTGAGCCCGTGGATGAGAGAGGAGATATCAAAACCAAAGAACGCCTACCAATCCATAGAGATGCCCCTGAATTTGTAGAGCAATCGACAGAAACCGAGATATTAGTGACTGGAATTAAGGTTGTAGACTTACTTGCACCCTATTCTCGGGGGGGGAAAGTAGGGCTTTTCGGTGGAGCCGGCGTGGGTAAAACCGTAATTATAATGGAATTAATTAATAACATTGCCAAGGCACATGGCGGATATTCTGTATTTGCGGGTGTGGGTGAAAGAACTCGCGAAGGCAATGACCTTTATCACGAAATGATGGAATCTGGAGTCATAAATTTAGAGGGGGATTCCAAAGCAGCCTTAGTGTACGGCCAAATGAATGAACCGCCAGGCGCTCGGGCTCGGGTCGCTCTTACCGGACTTACATTGGCTGAATATTTTCGCGATGTTGAAGGGCAAGATGTTTTGCTGTTTGTTGATAATATTTTTCGTTTTACTCAAGCTGGCTCCGAGGTTTCTGCTCTTTTGGGTCGTATTCCCTCTGCTGTTGGTTATCAGCCAACATTAGCTACAGATATGGGATCAATGCAAGAACGCATTACTACTACAAACAAGGGCTCTATAACCTCTGTGCAAGCAATCTATGTGCCGGCAGATGACCTTACAGATCCAGCCCCTGCGACGTCGTTCGCCCATCTAGATGCAACAACGGTATTGTCACGTCAAATTGCAGAACTTGGCATCTATCCGGCGGTGGATCCTCTAGATTCCACATCGCGTATTCTGGATCCCCGTATTCTTGGGGACGAGCATTATGAGGTAGCACGGAGTGTGCAGGAGGTTTTGCAAAGATATAAAAGTCTCCAAGACATCATTGCAATTCTCGGGATGGACGAGTTATCTGAAGAAGATAAACTCGTTGTTGCGAGAGCAAGAAAAATCCAACGATTTTTGTCCCAACCATTTCATGTGGCAGAAATTTTTACCGGTTTTCCCGGCGTCTTAGTTGGCCTAGAGGATACAATTAAAGGATTTAAAGGACTTGTTGCAGGAGATTATGATGATCTTCCTGAGGCAGCATTTTATATGGTTGGAACTATAGACGATGCAGTCGAGAAGGCTAAAAAATTGGCTGCTGAAGCGGCTTAGTATATTGTTTTTAAAAAAGAGATATAGTGGCGATGGCCAATACCGTCGAATTTGAGCTAGTTATTCCCGAAAACCTAGTGTTTTCTTCAAATGTTGAACTTGTAGTAGTGCCAGGAGCCGAGGGCGATTTTGGTGTGCTTCCCGGTCATGCACCTTTTATTTCTTCATTGCGGACAGGCGTCATTTCGATATACGAAAATGATAGTGTTAATGAGAGAATATTCGTTACTGGCGGGTTTGCTGAGGTTACATCTGAACGATGCACGGTGCTAGCTGATGAAGCAATTGAGCTAAGTAAAGTTCAACGTAGCGATCTTATTCTTCGAGTTGAAGAGGCACAAAAAGTGGTAAATGAAGCCTCCGAAGATCAATTGGAGGACGCTAAATCATTACTAAAGCAATCTGAAGAATTATTGGCTGTGTTTGATCATATCGAATGATTAAACTTGGACGTGACAAAATTTTATGGCAAGTAATTTGTAAAACCCATAAATCATGATCGGAAAGATCTCAGTTTGTCTTTATTTCCTCATCAAAAAAATAATGATAAACGCCCTTGCGAATGCAATTTGGCTCTAAGACGGATTGTTTTCTGATAGAAGGTAACTGTCGCGAATTTCGGTAAACCTTTCAACGGCATAATCATATAGCGGCTTTTTAAAGGATATAGTCAACTCGGGTATGGTCTCCAGAGGCACCCACTTCCAATCCCGAAATTCTGGAGAATGTGTATGTACATTTATTTCTTTATCGTNACCTATAAATATAAGGGCAACCAAAGTGACACATTGCCCTAACCAATTCTCTTGCCCCTTCCACTTGATTTTTTTGGGCCAGTCATAACAGATTTTTTTGTCAGCAATTGAGATAATTTTAACAGCAGAGGTCCCTATCTCTTCCTCTAGCTCGCGAAATACACTTTCCTCTATAGACTCTCCCGATTCGACACCTCCCTGAGGAAGTTGCCACGCTGGGTAGTTACAATCATTTCTGTCGGCGATTAGTACTTTACCGTCAGGATTAAAAAGCAGCATTGCAGCACACGGCCGGTAGTCTGAAGGTGAGTTCATAATATTTTTAGAAATTAGCGAAAATTAACATTAATTTTGAATGCGAGTTTTATATAAAGAAATTCCGCGAATTAGATCAAATGCTCTCTCAAGCTGATAGTCAAATTTTGTATTCTGTCTGTTTCTTGCTATTTTCTTTATTTGATTGGTTTCTTTTTTATTTACCCTATTGTTTTTTTTGCTATCAGGGTTTTTAAGTGCTCCTTTCAAATCGGCTTCGCGGCGACGGTTTTCTTGATCAATGGTCTCCACTCGTGCTTGTTTAATCACAATGTCAGGGGTTATACCCTTAGCCTGTATAGATCGACCAGATGGTGTATAGTATTGCGCAGTGGTAAGACGTATAGCTCCATGCCCGGTGAGAGGAATAATAGTCTGGACCGACCCCTTACCAAAACTTTGGGTTCCCAAAATTACTGCACGGCGATGGTCCTGAAGTGCGCCAGCGACTATCTCGGAAGCTGAAGCTGAACCCCCATTAATTAGAACAACCATTGGTAAATTGTTGGCTAGATCTCCTCTAGTTGCATTAAAGCGTTGCGCATCTTTAGCACGGCGTGAACGAGTTGAGACTATTTCTCCCCGATCGAGGAATGTATCCGATACTTTGATTGCTTGGTTCAAAAGACCTCCGGGGTTGTTCCTCAAGTCAAGGATGATGCCCCGCAGTTTTTGTCCCAGCTNACCTTTTATTTTTCTCATACCATTTTTAATCCCAGTACTTGATTGTTCTGTAAATGAAGTCAAGCGCAGATAGGCAATATTATTCTCTATACGCCACCTTGCTGACCGGACCTTGATAATTGCCCGTATTATTGTGACATCAAATGGTTCTAGGCCTTTTCGACGAACCGTTAGTTTGATTTTTGATTTAACTGGCCCCCGCATTTTTTCTACTGCCTCACTCAGGGTTATGCCCTGCACTGATGTACTGTCGAGATGTGTAATGTAGTCACCTGATTGTAGCCCNGCACGAAAAGCCGGTGTATCGTCGATGGGAGAAACTACTTTTACAAATCCATTCTCCATCGTGACTTCAATACCCAAACCACCAAATTCCCCCTTAGTTTGAACCTTCATATCTTTATAGGTTTTCGGAGACATGTAACCAGAATGTGGATCAAGAGACGTNAGCATNCCGTTAATAGCGGATTCAATTAATTTTTCATCGCTGATNTTTTCAACGTAATCAGCTCGAACGCGGTCAAAAACGTCTCCAAATAGTTCAAGTTGTCGATAGGTATCAGAACTATTTTTTTGTGCTTTACTGGCAATTGTACCAAAGACAATCATCAATACGGCCGCAGCCGCGAGAATTCTTATAATCATTATCCGCGTTTCCTATATTTTCCTGCTGTAAGCCATGGCAGGGGGTTTATGGGCTCTCCGTTTTTACGTAATTCAAGGTATAGAATTGTATTATTTATATCGATTGAGGGAACTTTTCCTATAGGCTCCCCTTTTAAAACCTTCTGTCCAACCGGGATATATATCTTTTCTAATCCAACCAATAATATATGAATGTTGTTTTTAACCTCTAGAATAAGAAGTTTTTCTAGTCCTTTAAATGGTCCTGCGAAAACAACTCGCCCCTTTCGTGGAGAAATGACAGTTGTCCCGGGTTTTGTCTTGATGGAAAGTCCCCGCAAATGTCCGTTATTTGAATTAGTCTTGCCATAGGTAACCTCAAAATTTCCTACCACCGGTAGGTCCAAATTATATGAATCAGTTAATTTCCGGCCCGAGCTATCTGCTCCAGACCAGCGCACTTTTTCTTTTCCCTGTGTTTTATTAGTTCTAAAAATATTTCTGTTTGAAGCTTTTTTTTTATTCGCGCCAAGACCTACTAGAAGTTGTCTTAAATTTTTTGCCTCATTGCTGAGGTACCCGACCTTTTTTATTAAAAGTTTATGCTTGTTTTGGTTGATTTGCATTATTTTAATTTTTTGCGACGTTAATTTTTTTATATTAAGGCGTTGCTGCTCCAATCGCTTTTTTTGGATTTTTATATTTTTTTTGGCTTTGATAATTGCCGAGCGAGTTTCTAACAAAGAGTCAATTTCAACTTTTAAATCCCGAGAGTGTTTTTCAACATCCGGCAAGATAGAGCGGATTAAAAGTGCGCTTCTTACCGTATCAGAGGGTTTTGAAGGTGATAACAAGAGAGCAATAGGTGGCTGCAGGGCAATTCTCTGAATGATGCCAATTAAATTATTAAGTTGTTTTTTTTTAGAAATTAGAAACTTGTTTTTTACAATTACAATTCTATTGAGTCGTTCAATACTTTTTTCATAATTAACCAACTTGACGGCATGTTGCCGCTCTTTTTTTGCTGCTAAAATAGATCTAATTCGAAGATCACTCAATTCCTTATGTAATTTTTTAACTGATTTATTAAGGAGTATAGATTTGTTCTTTGTCCTTTCTAAATATTTTTCTACATCGCCAAGAAGCCGGGTCTTTTCTGCATGTAAAGGTGTTGGGAATGGTATTCCAAATGTTACAGAGATTAATAAAATAAAGAGGGCTATTTTAACCATTTGCCGTGCAGGGGTTTGAATCTCTGCGGCTTGTTATACACTCGGTTGTTTCCAAAAGAGATTGTCCTGTCATTTCTCTCGGCTTCGACAAACCTAGTAGCTCTATTAATGTTGGGGCTACGTCAGCGAGCTTCCCATCTTTAAGGTTGGTAATATCACTCGATGCATTTACCAAAATCAAAGGCACCTTGTTTGTGGTATGTGATGTAAAAGGTTTCCCGGAATCTGGATCTGTCATGGTTTCAGCGTTTCCATGGTCAGCAGTTATAAGCAATGTGGCATCTACCTCTAAGGCAGCCTTTTCTAAGCGGCCCATACAAGTGTCGACGGTCTCGATTGCCTTTATCGCTGCTGATAACACCCCTGTGTGTCCGACCATGTCAGGATTGGCAAAGTTTACAAATATGAAATCATATTTTCCAGAAGTAACAGCTTCCAATAGACAATCTGTGACCTTCGGAGCTGCCATTTCAGGTTGTAGATCATATGTCTCAACTTTTGGAGACGGTATTAGTAATCTTTCTTCACCAGGGAAGGGTGGTTCATTTCCGCCATTAAAGAAAAATGTAACATGAGCATATTTTTCTGTTTCGGCGATCCGAAATTGTTTTAAACCAGCATCTGAAATTACTTGTGCAAATAAATTATCAAGTTGTTCTGGCAAAAATATTGATGACATTAGATGATCTAGAGTCTCTGAATACTGAACTAGGCCGGTCGCACAACTGATTGAGACAGTTTTTGATCGTTTAAAATGTATAAAATCTGGTTCTAATAGCGCAGTTAAAATTTCTCTCGCTCGATCAGAACGGAAATTTGCCATCAATAAGGTATCCCCATCCATCATTCCATCATAATGGTCAATTATTGTGGGTAAAATAAATTCGTCACTAAGGTTGTCGTTATAGCCTTTTCTTATGGCATCAATTGGTGTTTTTGCTTTTTCACCTTCACCACTAACTATCGCGTCATATGCCTTCTTGACACGGTTCCAACGATTATCACGATCCATTGCATAAAATCGACCTGTTACTGTGGCAATAGATACCGAGTCAAATTGAGAGATTTTTTCGCAAAAGTCCGTAAGAAATTGTAGTGCACTTTTTGGGGGAGTGTCTCGCCCATCCAGAAAAGCATGGATAGAGACCTTTACTCCAGCTTCATTCAATATATTTGCCAATTCGAGGATTTGATCTTGATGAGAATGGACCCCGCCCGGTGATAATAGACCCATCAAATGGCAGGTGCTGCGGTGACTTATTAGCTTCTCAACAATAGGGTTGTATCGAAGTTTACCCTCCTTTAGTGCTTGATTTATTCTTTGGATGTCCTGATTGACGACGCGCCCAGCACCCAGATTCATATGTCCAACTTCAGAATTCCCCATTTGGCCGACGGGCAAGCCTACATCAATTCCTGAAGTCTTTAAGAGGGCGTTGGGACATTCTTTTATCATTCGGTTGAAAACGGGCGTCTCTGCTAGGGCGATTGCATTTTCGGTTTGTTCCAACCGCCAACCCCAACCATCAAGAACGCAGAGAACCACTGGTCGTGATACGCTATTAGCTGACATAAGACTCACTTAAAGGCTACCATTTCGAATATATGGACACTATAACGAAAATTACATTCGTTAAACGATTTTTATATTCAATTCTTTGTTTTTATCTATTCTCGATGATACGGGTGCCCATTAATAATTTGCTGAGATCGGTAAATTTGCTCGGTGAGCATAACCCGCGCCAACATATGCGGCCAGGTTAGTTGGCCAAATGACAATAGGAGATCTGCCTTTTTTCTTAGATCTTGATCAACACCATCAGCTCCACCAATTAACATACAGACTTCCTTAACTCTATTACCTTGCCAGTTTTTAAAAACATTGGCTAGTTCCGTACTAGGTAAATTTTTCCCGCATTGATCCAATACAATAATCTTTGACTCTGGTGGGCATTGGTTAAGAAGAAGATCTCCTTGCCTTTTTTTCAATTCTAAGCCCTTAAGTTTCTTTTTTTCTTCAACCTCGCGAAACTCTATTGGCCATTTTATTCTTCGAGAATAATTTTCTATAAGAGTTTTTTCTGGACCTGAACGAATTCGGCCTACCGCGATTATATTAATATTCATTAATGGTCAGCCTTTGAGCTCCCGGTTTTAATGGAACTTTCTGCTAAGTCAGCCTCCCACATCTTCTCTAGATTATAAAAAGCCCGAACCTCTGGACGAAAAAGGTGAACTATAACATTTCCTGTATCAAGGAGAACCCAGTCTCCCTCAGGTAATCCCTCAGGTTTCCCGATAGGTAAATTTATATTTTTAAAATTCTGTACAATTAGTTCAGCTAATGCTTTGACCTGACGGTTAGAGCTACCACTGGCAATCATCATATAATCACCAATAGTCGTCTTGCCTCGTAGGTCAATTGTGACAATATTGTCTGCTTTGTGGTCCACCAAAATTTCTTGGACTAGTTTTATAGTGTCCTTTACTTCTAGGGGCTTTGATTGTTTTTGCTCGTTGGTCAATGTTCACACTTTTTCAACTTTAATAGACGAGGTTGAGCTCCTACGGATTTCAGTCGCCGTTGCAGGATGTAGAGGCATCCGTATGAAAGTCCATGCTGGGGGTTTGAAATTTGATAATTCTCGCACATATTTTGGTGGCAGCCTACTCTTAGAAAATACTTGTGCAGCTTTTCCTGAAAGTGCTTTTACAGAATAAGGGGCGCGGTCAAAAATCACAATGGGTACTGTTGAGAATAACTCTCGCCAGTTTTTCCATTGAGGAATTTGAATTAAATTATCGGCACCCATTATCCATACGAATTTCTTTTCCAAGAAACTGCGCTGGATTATTTTGATACTATCTATTGTGAAGCGAGTGCTTATACGATCTTCTATATCTGTAACTAAAATTCTAGGATCTTGAGCTATTTTCTTGGCATGATTTAAACGTTCAGTAAAGGGCGCCATTTCTTTGGATTCTTTTAGCGGATTTTGAGGAGAAACAACCCACCAGATTGTATCCAGTTTTAGGTGTTTCATGGCTTCCTTAGAAATATGAATATGTCCTTCATGAGCTGGGTTAAAAGAGCCGCCGAGTAATCCAATACGTCTGCCATTGCTATTTATAGCCTGACGAACCGAAGAGCGTAAGTTTTTGCTTAATGAGGTCAGGGTCTCACCTGTCCATTACCGTGCACCACATATTTGAAAGTGGTCAGCTGTTCCACTCCAACCGGGCCGCGGGCATGTAGACGACCCGTCGAGATTCCTATTTCGGCACCCATGCCAAATTCACCTCCATCTGCAAATTGTGTGGATGCATTATGCAGTACAATCGCAGAGTCTATGTTTTCTAAAAATATTTTTGCAATATTCTGGTCGGATGTGATGATTGAGTCAGTATGATGAGATCCATATAAATTGATATGTTCAATTGCTTCATTCAAACCATCAACTTGCTTTATTGAAATGATAGGGTCGAGATATTCTTTTGCCCAATCATCATCGTGGGCTAGTATCACTCTTTCGTCCAACGCTCGGGTAGCATCGTCCCCACGCATTTCACAGCCACTTTTAGCTAACTCATCAATAATTGGTGGAAGTAACTGTGGCGCTGCATTTCGATCAACAACGAGGCTCTCGGTAGCTCCACAGATACCTGGCCTGCGCATTTTGGCGTTAAGTACGATGTTTTTTGCCATTTCGATTTCAGCACTACTATGAATATAAACATGGCAGTTGCCGTCTAAGTGGGCAATCACAGGTACACGGCTTTCCCGTTGAACCCTCTCAATTAGTGATTTACCGCCACGTGGGACGATAACATCTATTTGACTATCCATGGCTAGCATCTCGCCGACGGCAGCGCGATCGATTGTTGGCACAAGTTGGATAGTTTCAGCAGGTAGACCAGCCATTCTAAGCCCTTCTTGTAGGCATTGAAGAATAGCTGATGAGGACTCAAAACTATCAGAGCCCCCACGAAGTATGACCGCATTGCCAGATTTGAGACAAAGTCCGCCAGCATCGGCGGTTACATTGGGACGGGATTCATAAATTATTCCAATGACGCCTAACGGCACTCTGACGCGCTGAATTTTGAGCCCATTGGGCCGTTTCCATTCGGCCATGACCGTGCCCACAGGATCCTCTAGTGTTGCAATTTTTTCTAGGCCATCCGCCATTTGTTCTATACGAGAATCATTTAAAACTAGGCGATCGATCATCGAAGCTGGAGCCCCATTTTTACTAGCCAGTTTTAAATCTTTGCCATTAGCTGTTTTTAGAGTTTTAACAGATTTTCTTATGGACTTTGCGGCTTCAGCAAGGGCATAATTTTTGGCTTCATTCCCCACATTTGATATATTTTTATAAGCATCTCTAGCGGCAGAACCAAGTTTCAACATATTTAAATGTAAGATCGTACTTTTGTCTTGTTTGTGGGAGCTCTCTCTTTTTTTCGGCATTTTAATTCTACCTGTCAATTACCATATCATTCCGATGGATCATTTCGTCCCTACCGCGGTAACCAAGCAAGGTCTCAATCTCACGGGTATTGTGACCGGCTATTAATTTTGCATCTTGCGAGGAGTAAGCTATAAGGCCGCATCCCAATCTTACTTTTTCAGTGTTTTCTATAATCACCGCGTCACCTCGGTCGAAATTACCAGAGACGAAGTTGACCCCAGCGGGCAGTAAACTTTTACCGTCCCTTAGGGCTCTTTCTGCCCCGGAATCAATTGTCAATATTCCGTTGGGTGCGAGAACACCAGATATCCATCTTTTACGAGCGGTAGTGGGATTTGCTGTTGCCAAAAACCAAGTGCATTTTTTTCCTGAATCGATAGATGCTAAACTGTTGTTTGCTGTCCCGTCTGCGATTACAACGGCACAGCCACCCCTTGTTGCGATTTGAGCGGCCTGAATTTTAGTGACCATTCCTCCAGAAGAATATCCTGGTCCTGCCTCTCCAGCCATAGCCTCGATTTTAGGGGTAATTTCAGCGACCTCTTCTATAAAGGTGGCCTCATTATTAATCCTAGGGTCAGTTGTGTACAGGCCATCAATATCCGATAAAAGAACCAATACGTCCGCTCCAATCATTTGTGCTACCCGAGCTGCTAGACGATCATTATCACCAAAGCGTATCTCTTCTGTCGCTACTGTATCATTCTCGTTTATGACAGGGACTGTATCCAATTCAAGTAGGGTTTGGATTGTATTGCGGGCATTTAAGTTTCGTCTTCTTATCTCGGTGTCATCAGGAGTCAGTAAGATTTGAGCTGTTCGAGTGTTATATGCAGCTAAAGCATCTTGCCACGCGTGGAATAAGCCAATTTGGCCTGCGGCTGCGGCTGCCTGTTTTTCTTCTAAACTCAATGATTTTGATGATAAATCCAACACCTGCCGTCCAACAGCGACAGCACCGGAAGATACGATAATTGTCTGAATACCCTCCGACCTAAGATTAGAAATATCCTTGGCTATGGCTTTTAGCCAATTTTTATTAAGCGTTTCAGTCTGTTCGCCTGTCAGCAGAGAAGATCCGACTTTAACAATTACCCGTTTGTAAGAAGCTAATGTTTTGTTTTTAGCAATCATGGGGTCCATGCCTTATTCTTAGTTTCAGAGCATGCATTCTCAAAAGCATTTTTCTCTAATAAAGATCCTAAACGTCGCAATAAATCATTAATACCTATTCGCGCTATATTAGAAACAGGAATAATTCTGTCTGCACCGGCCCTTTTTAGTGCAAGACATTTACCCTGAATTTCCTCCTCGGACATCGCATCGACTTTATTCATGGCAACAAGCTCCGTCTTTTCATTCAACCCGTTACCGTAGGCCTTGAGTTCTTCCCTTACTGTCAGCCAATTATTAACCACATTTTTCTCTGTTCCATCAATAATATGTAACAAAGCAGAGCACCGCTCTACATGGCCCAAAAAGCGATCCCCCAAGCCGGCTCCTTGGTGGGCACCGGCAATTAATCCCGGGATATCAGCAATAACGAAAGAAATATCATCAATTGAGACCACGCCCAAGTTTGGAAACAATGTAGTAAAGGGATAATCTGCGATTTTTGGTCTAGCTCTCGAAACAACGGATAAGAAAGTAGACTTTCCAGCATTTGGGAGGCCTACCAAGCCTATGTCAGCTATCAGCTTTAGGCGTAGCCAAATCCAACGTTCCTCGCCGATCTGACCAGCATCAGCACGCCGTGGCGCTTGGTTGGTCGCAGTTTTGAAACGTGCATTGCCGCGCCCACCACTTCCACCTTGGCACAAAAGAAATTCGGGATTTTTTGCAGTCAAATCAACAATGAGTGTTTCATTGTCTTCTTCTAAGATTTGTGTTCCGGGAGGCACTTTTAATACAACGTCTTTACCGTTAGCACCGGTACTATTACTCCCACTTCCATTAGATCCTCGTTCAGCTTTGAAATGTTGGCGATATCGGAAATCAATTAGAGTATTAAGCCCCTCAGAAGTTTTGACGAGGACATTCCCGCCTTTGCCACCATCTCCCCCATCCGGGCCACCGAATTCAACATACTTCTCACGGCGAAATGCAACACAACCATCCCCGCCATCGCCAGAGCGAATAAAAATTTTGGCTTGATCAAGAAATTTCATGGTATTGGCCTATCTCCTTGGCCATCAATTCTCAAATAAAACGGGGAATAATCATATCCCCCGAGAGGCACACGGCAAATGCGGCCCCTGAGATTTATTTAGATGCTTGGATCAACGGATACATAAATCCGACCCTGAGCCTTGCGTGCAAAAGTTACACGTCCCTCAGATGTAGCGAATATGGTGTGATCTCGACCTATTCCTACATTTTCTCCAGGATGATACTTGGTTCCCCGCTGCCGAATGATGATATTCCCTGGAATTACAGCCTGCCCACCAAATTTCTTTACACCAAGGCGCCGGCCCTCTGTGTCGCGCCCATTTCGAGAACTACCGCCTGCTTTTTTATGTGCCATACTATTCTCTCCTGAGCCTGTTAATCTTCCGTAGCTTTCTTGGCCGCAGTCTTCTTGGCCGCAGTCTTCTTGGCTGCAGTCTTCTTGGCTGCAGTCTTCTTGGCCGCAGTCTTCTTGGCTGCAGTCTTCTTGGCTGCAGTCTTCTTGGCCGCAGTCTTCTTGGC
>PATI01000012.1 GCA_002712335.1 Rhodospirillaceae bacterium
CAGAAGTGCGGCCCAAATAAGTCGCGTGAAGTTGAAAGGCAAAACCACCGTTGCATCGGCCATAGACATCGACCGGTTAAAAGCCCTTTGAATAACGGTTCCTAGATAGCCCAGAAGTATCAACCAAAAAACTTCCTGCCAGTTTGGTTTTACCCAAACGACGATGGCTGGAATCAAACCTAAAACTGTATGAGATATAAAAAGCCAGGCCGCAATTGTGTCAGATGAATCAGTTTTTAAAAGACTCTTAATCATCATTGCCACCGTAGACCCGGCAAGAACTGACCCCAGTGCTAATAGAAGTCCGGGATTAAAACCTGCCAAACCCGGTCGAATAACAATCAATGCACCGCAAAACCCAACCAAAGTTGCTAACCATTGCCAAACACTGGTTTTTTCACCAAAAAATAATACGGCTAAAATTGCTGCAATAATTGGCATCAGGAAGGTAATTGCAGAAACATCAGCGACTGGTGCCAACGCCAACGACCCAAACAAAAACCAAACGTTAGCGGCGGAAAATAAACCCCGGATAGCATGCATCCCAAAATGAGACGTTCGCATAGCCCTTAAACCGACGCTATAAAGCCAAGGCAGCATAAAAACCAGTGCAAATACATTTCTGCCGAGAGCAATCTCAAAAACCGGCAATCGATGGGTAAGATGGTGAACAATGGCAATAGACGCAGCATAAGCAAAGGCGCTTAGGCACATCCACCATGCAGCCCGAATTGCTATGGGCAGAGTTTCAAACCGTCTGTAGATAAAAGTAAAATATCTCATCGGCATTAAAATAATTTTTTTTCAATTTGATAACAAATGTACCGTGTTACCATTCCCCATTATTCAACATTGAAAGCCAGGGTTCTGCCGGCGGAAGGGCGTCGCCACGCTGAAGTAATTCGACTGAAATGCCATCAGGAGATCGAACAAAGGCCATACGTCCATCCCTAGGTGGCCGACAAATGGTAACCCCGCCATCAAGTAGGCGTTTGCATATCACGTAAATGTCATTGACGCGATATGCTAAGTGGCCAAAATTCCTTCCCCCTTCATATTCCTCACGATCCCAATTATAGGTCAGCTCGACAGTCGGCCGTCTCGTTTGGCTTGCGACCTCGGCATCATCCGGTGCAGCAAGGAAAATTAGACTATATCGACCCTTCTCGCTATCTTTACGGCTGACTTCGATCAGACCTAAAAGATTACAATAAAAATTTAAAGACTCATCGATATCCCTTATGCGCACCATAGTATGCAGATATTCCATTTATTTCCTTTCCATAATTTAATTTTACCCCTTGAGAGGTATCCTCGATATCCCTTGAAATCCCTAAAACGCTCTAACTATTGATTAATTTATCTGCTAGCTACATTTTGTTCCTCTTCAGATGCAGCACTTTTAATATCTTCTTTTTTTGAGAAAACAAATAGGGCCACTATAGCAGAAACCCCAACCCCAGCTAATATAGGCCAAGCAAAACCCCAAAGACCCGACAAACCACCGATGACCAACGCACCAAAAGCTGGACCTGAACGGTTTAATAAACCCCATAGCGACATGACACGTCCCCGCAAATCTCCACGCACTGTGCTTTGAACAGTGACCTGACCGGCAATATTAACGCCCACTTGAGAGATACTAAGAAGGATCATACAAAAAACTGCAAACCAGAAATTCGCTGTCAATACAAAGAACGTTAACGAAATCAAAGTGCCGAACACAAAGATAAAATACGAATTAAGTATTTGATTGCTTCGCCTTAAACTTCCGACCAAAAGCGAAGCCACCATCGCACCTACACCTGCGGCAGACACTAAAATTGGTACACCCTCCTTCGGGTCATGCCCGAATAGTGTTTCCGACATTCCAGGGAGTAATTCCATGTATGCACGCAGCAAAAGTGATGCAAATACCATATTGAGAAATAAATACTTGATAACTGGATGCCCAGTCGCATATTTCAGGCCTTCCACAAGATGGCTTCGCATCGAGCGACCTTTCTCGGCTTTACGATCAGGATTCACTATCCTGACCCAGAAAAGTGCAACCGAAAAAATTAAATTAGCCACAGCACTTACAGCAAAAACTGCGCCCACACCCCAGACCGCCAATATCGGGGCGACCAACGCTGGGCCGACAGTTCTTCCTAAATTAAAAAGAATTGAATGGGTTGCAATTGCAGCTGATAGATCCCTCTTGGGCACAAGGTTAGGTGCCAGGGACATACGCACAGGCGTCCAAAAACCAGCACAAAAGCCGTGCAGCAGTGCAAACCCCAATAATAACCAAATATTAATCAAGCCACCAAGCGTCAAGAATGCTAGAACGCCTGTTACAGCCATCATCGCAGCTTGAACAAAACGTGCCATTAAAAGCCTATCATGACGATCCGCTAATGCCCCCGCAATTGGCGAAATAAAAATTCCCGGCCCTGCCTCCGCCATAGCAATAACGCCTAACCAAAAGCCCGACTTGGTGAGCTCCCATGCCAATACAGCCAAACCTATACGGTAAAACCAGACCCCGGCTCCCGCCAACCAGCCTGCACCTTCAACGATAACAAAATCCCGATGCTGTAAAGCCCGAAAAATACTTTTGCTCATCAACCCGACTAGTAGACGTCGAAACATAAAGATTCTATTCCTTCTCGAGGTTAAGTACTGTGATATAGAATATAACGGTCCATTTATTGTAGATAGAGTGGAGCCAAAGTTTTGGGAATGAAGAGCAAACTGAGGAAAGCAGTGTTTTTTGACCGGGATGGTACCCTTAACGTGGATCATGGTTATGTTCACGACTGGGATAATTTTGCATGGATTCCTGGTGCACAGGACGCAATTAAGTTAGCCAACCATCATAACTATCTTGTTTTCGTTGTTACAAACCAATCGGGTATTGGTAGAGGATATTTTAGTGCGGATGATGTTAGAAAATTGCACATACAAATGAACCATGACCTGAAAAGAATTGGGGCTCACATCGATGCTTTCGAATTTTGTCCGCATCATCCGGATGCAACACTTCCCGAATACAAAAAAGACAGCAACTATCGCAAGCCCGCCGCGGGCATGCTAACAAAACTTATTAATAACTGGCAGATTGATACTGATCACAGTTTCTTGATCGGTGACAAAGAGAGCGATGTTGTTGCCGCAAAAAATGCAAATATAAGCGGCTACCTTTTCACAGGGGCAAACCTATACGAATGTTTATCCCAGCACCTTAATTCTTAGAATTTCTAAAAACTAAACCCAAATAAAAATAAAACTAGAGCTTTTAAGTTAAACCATTGAATTGCTTTTGAACTTCTTTTTCGAAAGCTAATAATTTTTGTACACTTGGCCTATTTTCCATTCGATTAAAGTGTGATTGGCAATTTGGAAAATTTGAAAGATTTAGACTGAATTGTCTTGCCCTTCGAAAACACCAGTAAAAATTAGTATCTGGTGCCGTCATTCTACCAAAGAAATATTCTTTCCCATCCAGGAGGTTTTCTGCAATAGAAAAACACTCGTAGACATGCTCCGAAGCGTGTTTTCGAATATTTTCCTCTGTTCCTTCGATATCACATACTTTTATAGGCCCGTTTATAATACGCAGGTAGGGATGAATGCCGGACGAACACCAAGAGACCAGTGAAATAGCCTGTAATAGGTCCCAAGGATCTTGAGGTAATAATTTTGCCTCAGGAAATGTATTCGCAATCCACTGTTGAATAGCAACGTTTTCGCTTAGTTGCGTTCCGTCAACAACGAGCAATGGAACCTTATGCTTAGGATTGATTGATAAATATTCTGAAGACATGTTCTCTTTTTCAGAAAAATTTAATGTAATTACTTCAAAATCCGCACCAGCTTCAGTAAGTGTAATATAAGGGGCTAAAGCACAAGTAATGGGTGCATAGTAAAGCTGAATTTTTATATTTACTTTCACAATTTCATCTTCTTAGAATAAATAAAAACCTTGAAACGTCGGACTATCTATCTAGGAATAAAGATAAAATTTTTGACATAATTGCCAAATTGTCCTTGCTTCGCGTTAATTTGATGCTCATCAACCAGAAACTGGTTTTTATTACGTAACACCCCATCAATCAATGCAAACCCGTCGTATCCAAGAGTCTCCATCATATCAAAAACGTTATTGACCCCTTCACCCGCATGTGAGAATTCATTTTCAACAAATAGGTTTGGGCGATCTCGTGATAAGGTTTCTTTTGCCCCTTCAAGAACAGACATTTCATGCCCTTCAACGTCAATTTTTATGAAGCCTATATCACGTATTCCAAGATCATCAATCCTACTCCCTGGCACTTTCAGCTGGTACC
The DNA here is from genome assembly GCA_002712335.1 of Rhodospirillaceae bacterium. The sequence continues at coordinate 4,332 of PATI01000012.1, forward strand.
CATCCTCATGTTCAATACTCGCGCCGTTATTAGACCAGCCCTTGCGGCCCTTAGGAATTACCAAGTCTACCTCACCTGTGGCGTTAGATAACGCCATCTGGTTAATAGTGACATTTTGATCGGCGACATAATTCAGGATTCTTAGTGGAATTGGATTAGGTTCAAATGCATAGACATGTGGCGAGTAACGGGACAGAAAATAGGTAAAAAGACCAAGGTTTGCCCCAACATCCAAACAGATTCTTTTAGGATCAACTAAAAATTTAAGAAGCCCCATCTCTGGGTCGATTGTTTTCAAGTATTTATATGATCGATATCGATAATACCCACGAAAGGGAACCCATCTGAACTTAATATCAAGGCGAATATCGTTCAAATAATCACGCAAATTTTCTTTAGGAAGCTTGATCATGGAACTAAACTTTTACAATACCCTTAAATCTGACGTTATAACAAAAACTAGTTTTAGATAAGTGGGGTTAAATAACTCTTATTGTCTATCCACTGTTGAACCTTATACACTAACAAGCTATCAACATCATTTTAAATTTATAAAGTATAGACTTTTGGAGTTTGACAATGACCCAAGCCGAAGCAAGACATATTCTAGTTGATACCGAGGAACTTTGCGAAGACCTGAAAAGTAAAATTGCGGGGGGGGCAGACTTTGCCAAGCTAGCTAAGGAACATTCCTCCTGCCCATCAGGAGCGAACGGCGGCGACCTTGGTTCCTTCGGCCCTGGTCAAATGGTGCCCGAATTTGACAAAGTCGTTTTTAGTGCGCCAGTTAATGAGGTGCAGGGGCCAGTTAAAACACAGTTCGGATACCATCTACTCGAAGTAACCAGTCGATCAGATTAATCCATTTGGGTTTTAATCATTATTTCATTTAGAGTGATTATACCCCGCCATTAGATCATCAACGACTTTGTCTAAGGCGTCCCATCCAGCGAGTTGATAGCTGTAAAGGTCCATTACAAAGCCGGGGCCGGCGTAAAATTTTTCATAGAGCATATGCCTCCCGGCGAACTCCGTCCCCAAGATATCCCAAGCCAGACGAATTAATTTCATTCGTTCCTTGGCATCTTGGTCGGGTAAAGACCAATAAGTCTGGAACTTTTTATATATTTCCGGGTCATCCATCACCGATGAGTCGGCTGGCATTTGGATAGGGCCACCACCCATTAATTCCCGGACTACATCACAGATTTTAGAATGATTGTTTGAACACCAATGTAATGCTGCGTACATAAACCGCCTGTTAACGGTTACAAAACCTCCCGGCATTTCTTCACAGTCAAAAATTTGACCTCTTACCATTCCCTCCAATGAAGCTAGTTGTGCTGCGAGTTTACCCAAAGTGCTTTTAACTGCAGGAATGGAACCCGCTTTATTAGACTCTGTTAACTTGTGTGCAATGCCCACAATTAGACGTAATTTTTCGACAAACCTTATATTAGCCTGATGGTTAGCCAGGGAATGACCGGGTGTACGAAAATAAATTTCACGCGTCATCTCGACATTATTATGTAAAAATACGCGTTCCCAAGGGATTTTGACATTCTCAAATAGAATAGCTGCATCAGTCTCATCATATCGCGCTGACAGGGGAGCATCAAACTCACGACCTGACGATAATTCATATGGTTTACGCGACCAAATAGACACACCTTCCATGTTTAGCGGCACAGCACAGGTAATTGTCTCCGACTCCTGACCGGGAGGTACGGGTTGCAAGTTACCAACCCAAGTCTCATGACAATAAACCGAGCCAGTACCGATCATTTTCAATCCGTTGATCGTAACGCCCTCATCATCTTCACCAACCACGCGTAATGTAGGAGAAACAATCCCTGCAACGTCCATTTCATCCCCGGCACGGCGAGAACCTTGAGGGTTGGTTACGGCATGCGACATATAGAGGTCCTCCCGACGCGCTTTCCTGTAATACGATTGAAGCAGGTCACCAGTGCCCTGTCTCAATTCGTTAAAGAGTTTTGGCTGGGTGGCAAGACCCGAGAGATAACTCGGAAAATTATCTGGAGAGCGCCCCATGAAACCCTGCGTCCAAGAGGCTATACGACGATGCGTTTCATAACGCCGTTCCAGATCTTCCCTCGACTTTGGCTGCAAATAATAAGTGGAGAATTCCTCTCCGCCCTCTTCGCTAACCATCACATCACGATTTTCGGTTTCAGCCTTGCGTTCATATATGCTCGCTATCGTCTCTGCGCCCTTAGAAAAAGCCGGATGGATTGTAACATCCTTCACGAGTTCTTTCCCAATATAAACCCGACGACCATCGCGGATGCTTTCGAGATATTGATTTCCGGTTAACATCTTTATTTCCTCACACTTTAACCAAGACAAATTTATTAAAAGCTTTACTATCAATCATAAATGTAAATCAGGTTGCAAACTAACTTATAGAAAGTGATCCGAAGGGGCAATTTAGTAAGAAGAGTTCAAGAAATGCATCTTTTTAAAAAGAAAATTACAAACCAACAGCATTTTTTAATGGACGCCGAGAACAGTAAAACTCCAGTTAATCCATGGCAAGGAACAACTAAATGACGCAGAGTACTACGGAAAAACTCGCCGATTTCGCGGCTTCATTGACAATCGAACAAATACCAACTGATGTTAAAAGTGCAAGTTGCGCCTTGTTTACAGACTCTCTTGCTTGTGCTTTAGCCGGACACCGAGGGGATGAGACCACGCAACTTCACAGACTGGCATCATCCCTCGGCCAGTCAGAAGAGAACAGCGTCATTGGAGGCAAATATTTATCGCTAGCCGGCGCCACGATGATGAATGGCTATCTAATAACGGCAGTAACTATGTGTGACGTTCACCGCGCCACCCTCACGCATATTACCCCCGAGGTTGTCCCTCCGGCGCTGGCTATTGCGGAACGCGATGACCTTAATGGAGCAGCATTATTGGCTGCCCTGACAGCAGGTTTTGAGGTAACAACACGTATCGGCATCGGTCTCGACTATCCAACTTTTCGGAAAAAGGGTTGGCACGGTCCCGGTGTTATCGGTCCATTCGGGGCTGGAGCGGCCGTTGGCAATTTGCGGGGCTTTGATGTAGACACCATGGCGCGAACTTTTGGATTGGCTGGAAGTCAGTCAGCGGGTACATTTGCTGCTTGGGGAACACCAACCGTAAAATTTCACCAATGTCGGGCCGCATTATCCGGATTGATGGCTGCCTTACTTGCAGAACAGAATTTTGTAGCGACCACAGAATTTCTTACCGCTGAGGATGGGGGTTTGTATAACACTTACGCAAACGGTGGATTACCAAACAAGGTCACAAGTAAGCTTGGCCAAGACTGGGAGCTCAAACGTATCGCACTCCGAATGTGGCCTTCTGCAACGGCATTACAAGAAGTTATCACTGCATTATATAATTTAGTACAAAAAGAAAATGTTTCATTCGAAGAAGTATCCAAGGTTCGTCTGTACATCAATCAAACTCCATTTAAAATGCATGGGGGCTTTTCAACATACAAAACGAAGTTTGAAGCGTTACTATCCGCACATTATGTTTCGGCAATCTTTCTAAAGGATGGTAGAGTCACTCTGGATCAATTTGAATCGGAAATTTATCAAAACCCTGTGCTCAGTAAATTTGCGGCAGAACGTGTTGAGATTCTTCCTGACGATTCTCTTGATACTGGTCAGGCAATAGCTGAAATAGACACAAAAGGTGGAGGAAAACTCCGTTCTAGTTGCGATTACCCCTTAGGTGCACCTGAAAACCCATTATCGACGGAGCAACTAAAGGAAAAATTGCGTATATGTGCATCTGACTGTCTGTCAGACCGAAAAGTCGATGAACTAACCGCCGCAATCGATGACCTTGAAAATATCCAATCGATCCGGGATTTAATGAGCATGATCCGAAGTAGCTAACTCATCATCAAAAAATTGATTAGATGGACGCGGTAATCCCATATTTTCACGAAGCGTCGTGCCCTCATATTCTGTTCTAAAAAGTCCTCTGGCCTGCAGCACCGGAACCAATTGGTCAACAAAGTCATTTAACCCTTCCGGTACAAATGGAAACTGGATAGTAAAACCATCGCTTGCGCCGGTCATCAACCACTCCTCCATCTGATCAGCGATTTCATTCGGTGTACCGAGCAGGCAAAGACTTGAATGTCCGCCAAGCCTTTGTGCTAGTTGTCGAACCGTGAGATCATCTTCCTCCGCTGCGCGTATCGCACGTTCGCGGCTACTTTGTCCTGCATTCGTCTCAGGAATATTCTTGGGTAAAGGACCATCAGGATCAAATTTTGAAGCGTCGGTGCCAAGCGCTATGGAAAGAGAGGCTATCGCACTTTCATAATGCACCAAACTGTCAAGTTTTAAACGCTTCGCACGAGCTGCTTCACGAGATTCAGCAATAATTACCATGCAGGCTGGTAAAATCTTCATGTGCTCCGGATTACGTCCGGCTTTAACCATTCTGGCCTTTACATCTTTATAAAAAGCCCGTCCATCCACCAAACTACTCTGCGCTGTAAATACCGCCTCCGCGGTCTCCGCTGCGAGTTGACGGCCAGCATTTGAAGCACCGGCTTGAACAATTACGGGGTATCCCTGAACGGGTCGACCTATATTCAAAGGCCCCCGTACTTTCAAATATTTGCCCTTATGGTTCAATACATGCATTTTTTTAGGATCAAAAAATATCCCACTTCCCTGATCACGGATGAATGCATCGTCGCCCCAACTATCCCAAAGACCAGTCACAACGTCATAAAATTCACGGGCACGATTATAACGTTCATCATGATCCATTTGATCTTCTCGCCCGAAATTTTTTGAGGCATTGGGGTTAGCAGTCGTTACAACATTCCACCCAGCACGCCCGTCACTAATATGATCTAGAGAAGCAAAACGGCGGGCCACATGAAATGGCTCATCGTACGTTGTGGAGCCTGTAGCAACCAGGCCCAGATGGCTTGTGACCATCGCCAAGGCTGGCAATAACGTCATCGGTTCAAAGGACGTTGGTGTAGATGAACGTTTAAGGGCCTCCATGGGCATATTCAGTACCGCAAGATGATCTGCCATAAAAAAAGCATCAAATTTCCCTTCCTCTAACTTTCTTGCAAACTCAACTATATGATTAAAGTTGAAGTTAGCATCTGCATAAGCGCCAGGGTATCGCCAAGCACCGGTATGAATGGTTACCGGTCGCATAAAAGCTCCAAAATGGAGTTTCCGGTTTTGAGTCATGTCAATTCGATCCTTCTGTTTATAACGGGCCTAGCCTATTTTCGAACGTGCAAATTAGTATTTTAAGGCCCAGCTAATGTGGTATAAGAAAGAAATCCAGCAGCTGTGTATCAGTTGACTTGTGCAAAGGTTAAAGACACATTTTAAAGGTATAATATAGACTTTTATCCTTTGTTGTCATCGAGTCTGATTTGGATACCCCATTTCAAGCATGCTTTGGTTTTAATGAAATTTATGGGAACAAAAGATTCTAATCTTATAACTGATCTGTTATATGTTTTATTAATTTTATTCTTAGGTGCCTTTAATGAATGGAAACTCTAACCATCAGGTAGTCTATGTTTCTCATCCCGGAAGTGGCCTAGCCCGTTCTAACTTTCCCCTTGAGTGCCATGTTGAGAATGGCAAAATCCTGCGCTCATTACCCTTTTATATACCCGATGATGTCAGACTGTATAACATCAATACAACGAAACGCGGAAGCTTCACCCGGCCCCGCAAAGAAGTGCAAATGCCCCTAGCCTTTGCTGCTAAACAAAGGGTTTACTCTAACACACGCGTTAAATATCCCCTGCTTCGTGACGGATGGACGCCCGACAACCCAAACCCAAGAGGACGAGGTAGTGATAGTTTCTCTCGGATTAGTTGGGATACAGCGATAGAGCTGATAACAAAAGAGCTTACAAAAATTTATCACAAATATGGCTCCATGGAACCGGTTCTCGTTCAGGCCGATGGCCATGGACAAAGCGGATACCTGCATTCCTTGCACTTCTGGGGCCATTATCTCTTTGACATGTTGCGTGAAAAGAATAACTGGGGCTGGTGGACGCAACAGGTCAGAAATCCAGATAGTTGGGAGGGTTACTATTGGGGTGCCAAACATGTATGGGGCTTCGAAGGCTCGCTAGGTGAACCATACCAAGATGCAGTGTGGGATGATGTCCTTGAACATTCAGAATTAGTTATTTTTTCTGGTAATGACCCCGAAGCAACAGGTTTGGGTATGTCAGGTTCTACTGCCTTGGAAATGCCCAAATGGCTTAAAAGAGCGGGCATCAAAATTATCGCTATAGCACCCGACTACAATCATGCTGCAGCAGCCCATGCCGACAAATGGATACCGATAAAACCTAATACTGACGCTGCCCTTTATCTAGCGGTTGCATATATGTGGATAAAAGAAAATACATACGATCAAAATTACATTAAATCACATACGGTAGGATTTGAAGATTTTAGAGCTCACGTTCAAGGGCAGGATGATGGTATAGAAAAGAGCCCTCAATGGGCATCGGAAATTACCGGTATTCCAGTCCCAACAATCAAAGCTCTAGCACGTGAATGGGCTACTAAGAAAACTTCTCTATCGGTATATTTCGGGGGACCCAAGATACGTGGCACTCTCTCTCACCTAGCTGCTCGTATGGAGGCATACGTTCTTGCTATGCAGGGGTTTGGTTCACCCGGAAGGCAATTTCTTAGAACAGGAGCACCATCATTTTATAAGAAGTCACTCGCACAGGTTCCTAGATATCCAGATGTTGATTTCAAAGGGCTAGCATTTAGCCCAATGATTGAATATGCGATAGGGCATGGTCCCAAATCCCCAATATTTATTCCCCGAACACTCGCCGCAGAAGCTATCCAGAAACGTCGAATAAGATGGAAGAGTACCACTGCTGCGCTGGCAAAATCTGAGGATCAGTTTCAAAGCTATCATTACCCTCCAACCGAGAACCACCCTGGCATTAGAATGGTATGGAACGAAAATGGCAGCCAGCCAGGGAGTTGGGGACATGGAAACAACTGGTTACAGGCGCTTCGCAATGATAGTCTTGACTTTGTAGTCGGCATTCATCCTTGGCTAGAGAATGACCTGACTTATTCCGACCTTATATTGCCAGCACAAACAAATTACGAACACGAAGACCTCATCGTAGTGCAGCGGAGCGATATTTTGGCGATGTTCTTTCAAAATCAAGCAATAAATCCAGTGGGTGAATCTAAGAGTGATTATGAAATACATCAGATGATCGGCCATAAACTTGGACTAGTTGATGCCTTTCCACCTGCTGATGATTGGTTAAGAAGAGCTTATAGTGAAACATTAGTAGCTACCCGTGACCACTTATCATGGGAACACTTTAAAAAGCAGAAGCATGTAATTTATAATAGCCCCACATGGGAGGAATGGGTTGAAATTAAAAAAGAGCACGGTTTTGCCCCGCATACGGGTGGGTTACACTGTTTTTGGAAAAACGGGGAAGGATTAGAAACTCCGAGTGGAAAAATAGAGTTCGTGTCACAAAGAATTACAGAACTTGACCCAGAGAANAATGAACGTCCGCCGTTAGCTAGATGGCTAAGCCACTCTGAACAATCCCAATCAGAAAAGGCCTTAATCTACCCTTTAACAGTAATGTCCAACCACCCAAAATATCGGTTTCATGTGCAGGGTGATGATATTCAATGGATTCGGGAACTTGGGAAAATAAAAGGAAAAGACGGCTACTTCTATGAGCCCTGCTGGATACACCCTAGCGATGCAAAAGACCGAANGATTAATAAAGGTGATATCATTATGGTTTACAACGATAGGGGTTCTATATTATGCGGCGCTTTCATTACCGAGAGAATTATTAAAGGGGCGGTTTCGATTGATCATGGNGCCAAAATAGATTTTATCAAGTTAGACAATCAAACTGTTGACCGCGGAGGTTGTATCAATTTAATAGCACCATCCGTACAGGAAAAATATCAGNAAGGAGCCGAGATCGATATCCCCGAGATGAATGTCAGTGGTTTCCTGGTGGAGTTAAAAATAATAAACCCCTCCCGTATTCAGCCGGGCACGGGATCTAATTTCGACTCAGAGGCTTTAAATGACCCAGCCTAAATTTGCGATCGATGTCGAGAAGTGCACCGGTTGTAGTCTTTGTATTGTAGCTTGTAAGGATGAATATGTTGACAAATCATATAATCCTTGGTCAAAGCCCCAGCCAGAGGGGGATCATTTCTGGATTAAAATAGAAAGCTTGGAACGTGGAGAGATACCCAGAGTCAAGGTGCAACACTTGCCGATCATGTGTCAGCATTGTGAAGATGCACCATGTGTAACCGCTTGCCCGGAAGCCGCTATAAAAACTCGTGGGGACGGGATGGTTTGGATCGACCCCGAGTTGTGTACCGGCTGCGGTGACTGTCAGNCAGCCTGCCCTTACGACGTAATTTATAAAAATGAAGAGCTAAACATTGCGCAAAAATGCAATGGCTGTGCCCATCGCTTGGATAATCAAGAATTACCACGCTGCGTTGATATATGCCCTCACGAAGCAATCACATATGGCCAGCTAAATGAAACTAATAATTTTCAGGAGATTTTACATCCGGAATATCTTACAAGGCCTCGAGTTTTATGGCGAGACCTTCCAAAGCCTTGGATCACGGGCTTGATTGTTGACGTCATCGAGGAAGAGGTTATAGCAGGCGCTTCGGTGAAAGCTACGAACCTAATAAACGGAGAAAAAACCGAGACTATCTCAAATGAATTTGGCGAATTCTGGCTCACCAAAGTCGAATTAAATAGCAACTATCGTGTTGAAATTTCGGGAGCCGGGTACCGCAAATTTCTCACAACATTTTCCCTAGAAGCAGAAAAAGATATTGGTACTATAGAATTACAAACTGATCTTTAACGGGTTGTAATGTAAGAAATAATTATTCTTACACAGTTGCCCGGAGCTTTCCTTCCTCGGCCATCATTTCCTTCTGGCAGGCTTCTGCATATTTTAGCTCGGGGTCCAGTACAACAGCGATGGATCGAACTTTCATATGTTTTGGATCTCGGCCAGGTGGCATGATACCCTTATCACGCAAATCCGTAGCGGCCCTGCGAAGACGATTTCGGGTCATCACAATCCCATAGTCACACTGGACTAAATTTTCACGAGAACGATCAACAATTGGCCCCATTGACTCCTGCAGGCTCGCGTCCTGCATACCAAATCCAAAAACCCCGGAATATGTCTCACCGCGTTTTTGTGCTTCACGATCAATCAAATAGTCATTATCCTTATTTTGTACTGGTCGAAATGTCCCTGGAATATTCTCAGTATGAACTCCCTTTCCATCGAGACAAGCTTGACGTTCTTCAGGGGTTAGAGGTCTATTCGGGTGATAGTCATAGCTCCAAGTCCAACAATTATGATCATTTATCGGCACCCAAAAATGTCCATGTTGAGGATGATCCGCGCGCGGGGGTATCATAGTAAAGCATGGCATTACCCACTGCGTAATCCGCCAGTAATTTTTACTATCTTCAGCCTTACGACGAGCCCCAATATATAGACCACCCTCTGAGCTTGTTACCTCAAAAACCGGCTTTAGATCCCCTAAATTATAGTTATTGGCTTTAGCCCCCTTAAACAAAGGATCACGCTCCAATTCCTGAGAATGAAGAAACGAGACGTGACTTGAATCTATGCCTCCTTCAAGCGCCTGCAACCAGTTACATTCTTGAATACGTTTGGTCGAAACCGTTTGTTCTGGGGCAACTGTTGCAAACTCCCATTCTGGTTCAGGGGGAACATTTGCAGGGTCACCCATATGAGTCCACAATATGTCTCCAACCTTTATTAGCGGGTAAGCCTGTAGTTTTATCTCCTTGCGGAATTCGCTATCTTCAGGCTCAGATGGAATTTCAACACATTGACCCGTAACATCAAATTTCCAACCATGGTAAGGACAACGCAAGCCACATTCTTCGTTTCTACCAAACCACAATGACACGCGACGATGAGCACAAAACTCTTCTAAAAGCCCATAGCGTCCCTCAGTATCACGGAATGCAATCATTTTTTCGCCGAGAAGCTCAACACGCACCGGCGGACAATCGTTCTCGGGGAGTTCTGACGCAAGCATCGCCGGAATCCAATACTGGCGAAAAAGTTCACCCATTGGGGTTCCTTTATCCGTCTGTGTCAGCATTTCGTTAACTTCCCTACGAAGCATAGCTTCTCTCCTTTAGCGATGGTCTTCTGTTTAGTGTCTGATATAATAGATATATCAGTACTATACGCATATTATTTTGATGGAAAAGACCCAACTGAGCTACATTTTGACGCTAATAAAGTGGAATCCCATCTTAAAAATTAACAATCGTTGACAGATAATATGTCAAAGGGCAGAAATTGAGAAAGTTTTTGCAAAATACAGTGGTCAGAAAAGATACCAATGCCAAATTTAGAGATAGATGAAATAAGTACCCACTATGAGGTTATGGGAAACGGGCCTGCCATTCTAATGTACGCTCCCGGTGGCTTCGATGCTCGCCTTAAACAATGGAGCCAACTTGGAGTTTACAAACGGATCAAGCTTCTAGACCATTTACCAAAAAAATTTACGTGTATTCTTTTTGACCGTCGTGAAAATGGACAATCCGGCGGACGAGTGGAGCTGATTACTTGGAAACACTTCGTCAAACAAGGGGCATACCTTCTGGATGAGTTGCAAATAGATAAAGCACACATTTTGGGGGGTTGCATGGGTTGTGCACCCGTTGCCGCTTTCGGCGTAGAATATCCTGATCGCTTACTTTCTATGATCCACTACTGGCCAGTGGGTGGAGCAAAATATAGGATAAGTAGCCACCAGAGATTTGCTCGACACCTCACTTTTGTAGAAGAGAATGGCCTTCAGGCTGTTGTCGACTTAGTTAAAAGTCATGACAAAAATTTTTCTAGAGACCCCCGGGGTGGGCCATGGGGACAACCCATAAGAAATTCCAAGGACTTCGCTCGGACATACGCCGAAATGGATATCGATAAATACCTTTTGACTGTAACGGCCATGTGCCGCGGCTTATTTGATCGTGATACGGCCCCAGGAGCAGAAGCGGAAGAGCTAATGCAACTCAATATCCCCACCTTGATTATACCGGGCAATGATGACTTCCACGCAACCTCCGCTGCTCGTTATTTACATGAGTGTATAAAGGATTCTGAATACTGGGATGTAAGCGTTGAAGACCAAACAGAGAAAACTGCACCAGTTCGTATTTTAGATTTTTTAGATGGCATCAACTATTAGATTTTAGCGCTCAATTGTAAAAACTTACTTTTTAGGAATAAGGTTTCCCGGCGCATTAATGCCACTTGCACCCCAACGCTCAGGGTGCCCACGCTCATACTGACGGGGGTAAGTAATTTTTTCTCCCAACTTTTCGGCAGCATGCCACACCCACTTCGGATTATAGATCAAAGGCCTAGCCAAAGCTATCATATCAGCTTTCCCGTCATTCAAAATTTTTTCAGCATAGAGTGGGTCGTTAATTTGTCCGACAGCTATAACCGGCATATCCACCGCTGCCTTAACAGCTTCAGCAAAACCTACCTGATAACCCTGTCCCACACTTATCTTCTGCGCGGGGCTTAATCCGCCACTCGACACATGGATGTAATCACATCCATGTGTCTCCAGAATACGAGCGAGTTCTACTGTCTCCTCAATGGACCAACCTCCATCCACCCAATCAGTTGCAGATACTCTTATGCCGATTGGTAAGTCGGTTGGCCAAACAAAACGAACCGCCTCAAAAACCTCGACAGCGAACCGCATCCGATTGATAGAGCTACCACCATATTCATCATTCCTTCGATTTGTCAGAGGCGATAAGAACTGATGGATTAGATAACCATGGGCTCCGTGAAGTTCTATTACCTTTACGCCGGCACGTTCAGCACGAATGGCTGCTTCGGCGAAACTTTGAATAACCTCATAAACTTCAGATGCTGATAAGGCCCTTGGCGCGGGCCACTCATCGGAAAGTGGGACCGCTGATGGGGCCACTGCCTCATAACCACCTTCTGCTATTGTTATTGGCCCTCCACCCTTCCATGGTTCACGAGCAGAAGCTTTTCTTCCGGCATGACAAAGCTGAACTCCAAGATTTCCATCACCATTAATGTCAAAAAACTCTGCAATGCGATTAATGGCGGATTCTTGTTCGTCCGAGTATAGTGAAAGGCAACTGGTGGAATTACGCGCGGAAGCAGCTACGTAGGTGGATTCTGTTAGAATCATTGACGCGCCAGAAACCGCGTACTGACCTAGGTGCATAAGGTGCCAGTCCCCTGCAACACCATCCCGGGCAGAAAATTGTGTCATCGGGGCCACTACTACTCGATTGGAGAGCTCGAGGCTTCTTAGGTTTAGTGTTTCAAAAAGTTTAGTCGCCAATTGTTTGTCCTTTTTATGAGCAGTAACGTTAATTACGACTTGAAATTCATTAATTAAAAATTTAAATCTGGGAAAAGGAAAAGGCAAATCAAAGATGAGCCTTCTTGACAATCAATCAAATCAGTTACTAGCTTTTTTTCCTCTAAGATAAAAGGGAGTAAAACTCGATGCAGAATAATGAGGGATCGGGATACGGTCGCAATGCCTTCATACCCGATGAGAACATTCGCCTGACACATGTTGGGGCAGGAACGCCTATGGGGGAGTTACTTCGTCGTTACTGGCACCCCATATGTATGTCTTCCGAGCTTGAGGACTTACCAAAATCCCTCAAAATTCTAGATGAAGATCTCGTAGCGTATCGGGATAAAACCGGAAAGGTGGGAGTGTTAGGCGCTCACTGTTGTCACCGTGGCAGCTCCTTGGAATATGGTCGAATAGAGCAAAACGGTATTCGATGCTGTTACCATGGCTGGTATTTCAATGAAGAGGGCAAATGTCTCGAACAACCTTGCGAACCACCTGATAGCCCCTTTAGGGAAGAAGTGAGACAACCTTGGTACCCCGCAGAAGAATATCGTGGATTGGTCTTTACCTACATGGGACCATTAGAAAAAAAGCCATTATTACCTCGTTACGACATCCTCGAGGACGATGGAGCCGAATACCTTGCTTATCGCAATTACACGCGGGGAGCGATAGCAGAATGTAATTGGCTTCAGCTTCACGAGAACGCCGCCGATCCGATGCACATATTTACACTGCATGGAAACAATCAAAGTCTTTTTGATTTCGATGATGTTATGGGTATCCGGCCAGATTTTGACTTTGTTCATTCCGACCAGCACGTTTCCTATATTCGAACTACAGACGTAGAGGGAGGAAACCGTCTAATCCGAACCTCAACTGTTTTTGTCCCCACCGCAAAGTGCATACCGCCGCCAGACGTCACCGGGAAAGATCCAGAAAAAGAGACGGAGCGTGCACGCATGGTGGGTTGGTGGATCCCAGTAGATAACGAGCATACGATAGGGTACCACATTGAACGCATCGAACCGGGCAAGCGCATATTCCAGCCACCTGAGGGTGAAATCATACGCGACTACGAGGAAAAACAGCGTATTCCTGATGACTGGGAGGCGCAAGTAAGCCAGCGCCCAGTCGCTCGCCACGCATTAGAGAATCTTGCCACCTCCGATCGAGGTGTCGTTATGTTTCGGCGGCTCCTGAATGAAGCAATCGATGCTATCGAACGTGGGGAGGATCCACCTGGCACAATTAGAAATCCGAGTGAACAAATTATCACTGTTCCATCAGGAAATGAGGTTATTCCTGCGGATAAAGTAACAGCATTAGACTAGGTGGTTTAAAAATGGCAAATCGGCTTTCAAAGAAAAAAGCAATCATTACAGGCGGCGCTGGTGGTATTGGTAATGGTACCGGAAAACTATTTTGTGCGGAGGGGGCAGAAGTAGTTTTAATCGACCAAGATATTAAAGCCTTGGAGATTTCCAGAAAACATATTTACGACAATTACAATGATGCAAAAGTAGAGTCGATTGTAGCAGACATCAGTGATGAGAAGTCTGTCATTGGAGCAGTCGAAAGGGCAGCAGAAACGATGAATGGCGTTGATATTCTGGTTAATAATGCTGGTATCCGGAAATTCAGTTATTTAACTGAATCCACATCCGAATCATGGCAGGATATCCTCTCTGTCAATCTATTAGGAACAGCATTTTGTGCTAAAGCAGTGATGCCTTATTTGCGGCAGTCACCAAATGCAGCCATCGTCAATGTGTCCTCCGTTTATGGCGTAATTGGTCGGAAAAACATGGGTCAATACGACGCCACCAAGGCTGCTATAAATTCTATGACACGGACATTAGCTAACGAAGAAGCAGAAAATAGCATCCGAGTTAACGCCGTGTGTCCCGGCGGTACTTTAACACCCTTTCATCAAGCTCGATTTGCTGCTGACGGTTTGGATGAGGAAGGTATAAATGCTTTGCAAGCTGACATCACACTTATGAAACGTTGGGCAAACGTTGAAGAAATTACTTACCCCATACTTTGGCTAGCCTCCGATGAGGCGTCCTTTATTACCGGTACAATCTTGATGGTCGACGGCGGAAAGTCGGCAATGTAGGGAAGCATGAAAGGCCATTCTTAGCGGTTATCTGGATAAACCAAATAACGCCCTAAGAATGGTCAAATTCAGCAACACCAACTAATCGACTTCTAGTCAAATGCCCGATTATCAACGATTTCTTCATAACTCGCATTGGCCATGGTCATATCCCAACCAACAGTCCAATTATAAGTATCATCCCAGCGTTCCTTTGTGTAGGGCTGGGGCGGCGCGTGCAATAACCTTTGATGACGAAAATCTTGGGCTTCTAGCCTTCCACCAGTTTCATTGACAAAATAGTGAATGTAAGGTGTTGGATCATTTGCCAAAACCTCGCACGCACGTGCTTGAGCGCGGAACATTGCCGCCAAGGTAGGACCGTCAAGGTCATCGCCCGCCGCCTCCGCTCGGGTTGAATGTGCCTCCATCAATATGCGGAATCCCTCTTTTTCTGCGACGCTAATCCAAGGCTCCATCAAACTCACACCAGCAACTTCGCCTCTCCTGAGCGCTTCAATCCTTTGCGGCATTGACCCCGCATTTGTTACTTTAACGTGTTCTTTCGCCAAAAAGCCTTCAATCATCTTCAAAGTGACAAAATGTGAACCATTATTAGGAGTTACGGCAATAGGCTTCCCCTTAAGCATTTCTGGTTCATAAATATCGGAATCTGAATTTACTACGATTGCGAACTTCGACATTGATGCACCAAGAGAGACTATTTTTCTCGATCTTAAACCGCCTGCCTCTGCTTCAACTGCACGTTTAACAATACCCCATTCACACATCCTAAATTGGTCGATGCCTCCCTCATTATAAACGGAGTCAAGGGGCCGTTCAAAAATTGTATCAAATTTTACAGTGTGAGAGGTAGTTACCTGTGCCATACCCGGAGTTGTTACAAACTCAATATCAAGCCCTTCATCTTTGAAAAATCCTTCATCTCGGGCCACCAAAACCGGTAAATCATGTACAGCATTCATAATTGCCAACTTTACCGGAGTACCATTAACTGTCATTTTTTTCCCCTATTTCTTTGAAACCTAGGATCTTCTCTACTGGAAAAACAAAACCCTAGTTGCTTAAACCATATTTTTAATATCAGTGAGAATAAATGTCACTAATCACTTCCAAATTACTGACAATCTAATAGGCAAATCATAGCAAAAAATCAAACTAGCAACAATCAGCGTCACCATTATCCTCTAGTGACGGCAGCAGCCATTTGATCGGCACATCATCCTCTGTGACCTCGCATACCCTCAAAAATATCTTTTGTCGATATCTAGTATCATTTTTCCAAAAAATAATATTTGTTTCAAAAGGTGGGAAGCCCGGTTTATTTCCGGTGTCCTCGGACACTAGAATGATGTCGTTCGACTCAATCTGAAAACGGATTCTATAAATTGTCTCAATCCTTGAAATATCATTGAGATTATTTTTTTCCGCGACAAGACGTTTGAACATTCCTAATAACCTCTATGGTACCTTTTCGCATCCATCGATATATTATAAAGGCAAAAACTTTATAAATTCTAGGTCTTACCTTGCTTGTAAACCGTTGCTTTGATAATTCTTAGTCAACTTTATACAATGGAGATACTAGTGTGGTAGAAAAAGTAACTGCGGCGGTACGCATCGCACCCCAGGTAACCGAGTTTAGAGAATATGACATGCCGGACATACCGCCCGAGGCTGCCCTACTAAAGGTGGAGGTTGCAGGAATCTGTGGCACCGACGTTAAGTTCTACTCAAAACCACCCTTTGAGGGCCCAGTGATTATGGGGCATGAAAATATTGGCTACATTGCAAAAGCCGGTAAAATATTTCAGGAACGAAGAGGTTTAAAAGAAGGAGACATGGTGTTCGCCGAACATTATGTTGGTTGCATGAATTGCGAATGGTGCCACAAGGGAGAGTATCGCCTTTGCATGTATACAGATTGGCGGAAGTATCCCGAAGGGCTTCGATTTGGTTATACACTCGCAGAGAGGGCACCCCATTTGTTTGGTGGTTTTGCCGAATACATGTACCTACCCTGGAATTCAGTTTTACACAAAATCCCCGACGGCCTTTCAGCCGAACATGCGGGTGTTGTTACACCGATGGCTAACGGCATTCAATGGGCAATTTTTGATTGCGGCGTAGGCTATGATAGCCGCGTCTTAATTCAAGGACCCGGACAGCAGGGCCTTTGTAATACAATAGCTTCAAAGACTGCCGGAGCCTCACTGATTATAGTCACAGGGACCAGTAAAGATACCAAACGCCTGCAAGTCGCTAAAAACCTCGGGGCTGATGTGGTCATTAATGTTCAGGAAGAAGATCCACTTGAAAAAATCATGGAAGTGACAGGAGGCGAAGGTGTTGATGTATCTTTAGATTGTACGGCTGGGGCTGGCACAATTCCCGTATTACTTGGAATAGAAGCTCTTAAACGTAAAGGCGGTACACTACAGATACAAGGCGAAGATGTTCAGGATTTTCCGAATTTTCCTCTTGGCAAGATTGGAAACAAGTATATTACTGTAAAGGCGGCGCGTGGACACAATTATGAAAGTTGCGAGCTTGCCTTGAAGCAACTAAATACTGACCGCTACGACATTAGCCAAATAACCACTCATAAATATGGCCTTAAGGACACGCATGATGCGATAAATTCGGTAGGCGGAAGTGGCGAGGTGATTCACGTTTCTCTTATGCCATGGCAATAACAAGTGTCAGGAGGAACCAAAAACGATCAAAGAATACCAGTCACTGTTTTGACAGGGTTTCTTGGATCAGGAAAAACCACACTTCTTAATCGAATTCTAGATGAAAAGTCAGGTAAGGACTTGGCAATCATAGTCAATGAGTTTGGCGATATAGGTATTGATGGGGAACTCATAAAATCAGGTGAAGAGGAACTGATAGAACTAAGTAATGGCTGCGTTTGTTGTGTCATTCGCGGTGATCTAATACGTACGATACGATCACTGCTCGAAAATAAGCCAAATCTAGATGGCATAATTATAGAAACAACAGGACTAGCTAACCCAAGCCCGGTTATTCAAACCATGGTGATTGATCAAGTTATATGCGGACAATGCCGTTTGGACTCTGTAGTTTGTGTCGTTGACGCTGTTCACATTCTAGATCAACTAGAAACTGGCCCGGATGCCGCCGATCAGATTGCCTTCTGCGACCATATAGTCCTTAATAAAGTCGCTGATACATCAGAATCCATAAAAAAAATTAAAAATATCGTGCAGCAGTTAAACCCTCTTGCCAAATTAACTTTGACAAACCATTCAAATATTCCGTCAAAGGCAGTTATTAATTGTTATGGTTTCGACCTTGATCGAATTGAAAAAAACTTATCACCAATAATCGACGAAAAAATAACTATACATGACCAAACTAATCATATTGATCGCAGCGGTATTACTAGCCTATCGCTGACAACTAACAAACCCATAGATGAGGAGAAGCTCGAAAACTGGCTGCAGGATCTATTATTTCGTTATGGAAACGATATTTTGAGAACCAAGGGTATTTTTAATATAGTCGGAAAAGATCGTAAGCTTTTAGTGCAAGCTGTCCAAATGATGATTGAAGGTGATTTTGGCGACGAATGGGGTCACGAAGAACGTTTAACACGATTAGTCTTCATCGGTCGCAACCTAAAAACTGATGAATTAAGAGAGGGCTTTCAATCCTGTCAGCCAAAACTTGCTGCTTAAAAAAAAATTAAAGTTTGGATTATTTCGTAATAATGCCAACTTTAAAACAGACAAATTTTTGTGAAATCAATACATTTAGGAATATAAAATGACCAGAATACCTCCCCTTAGCCGTAATGAAATGGATCAAGTCCAAGGAAAAATCTATGACCGAATAGTGGGAGACAATGGACGAGTGGGTTTCGGGCCAGCTATCGGATATGCATATTCTGGTCCGGTTTGGGATCTTCACAATCTCTCTAGCTCGTTCTTACTAGACTGTTCGATCACCAATACTCAGGTTAGAATAATCTCTCTTCTTACCGTAAAACATTGGAAAGCCTCCTATCCTTGGAGTGCACAAGCTAAAACAGCATTAGGGGCGGGCCTAAATGAAAAGATTATCAAAGCTATTAATGAAGGAAAAAAACCCGATTTTGAAAATATCGATGATGCCACAATTTATTTAGTAACAAAGGAATTACTCGAAACAGGCAACTTATCAGATAAAACCTTTGAAGGATCTGAGCAAACTCTTGGTAGAAAAAAATTAGTTACAATCGTTCACACTATTGGACATTTCTGTACTACTGCTATGATGGCGAATTTAGTTGGGTGCGTCCCGCCAGAAGATGCATTTTCAAAACTGAACGCAAATTAAGATATGCAAAATCTCACCCGAAATATTTGAATTAAAGGGAGCGGATGACATTTTACAATGCTCTTGCTAATCATTGAAATTTTCTCTTAAAGTCGACCCGCTATATTCCTTTTTAGACAACCCACGTCTTTGAAGTTCGGGCACCACCTTTTGAACAAAATCCTTAATATTTTCTGATGCATGAAAGCCGCGCGCTAAAATAAACCCGCCGTTAGCCCCCGTTTCATAGTGTATCATCTCTAGTTTATCTACTATTTCTTTAGGAGTGCCTTCTGCAACCATAACTCTCTGGGACATGTAATCCCGCGCAAACTCACGAACTGTGATTTTGGGATCTGTTGTTTTTAAAAGTTCGTCAAAAGTCCCAAGATTACCCTTTTGTTCTCGTACTTTGTCTGCAAAGTCTGCCAAAGTCATCGTTGGGTCTGCAAGGGAGAAGTCGACACCAAACCATTGGGACATTTCTATTAAACCGCCTTCAATTGGCACAGAATCAAGAAATTGTTTTTCTTTATCTCGAGCCTCGGACAAAGATTCCGCCACCTGCGTTCTTACTGACCAAAGAATTCCGAGATCCCGTGGTTGTCGGCCAAATTTTAATAATTTTGAATCTATGGCATTCCGGTGTTGTTTCATGCTTGCTATTGTACGCCGGGTACTAAACTGCAAATCTGCATATTTGGCCGCTAAATCCATTCCCGGGCCGGACTGCCCAGCCTGAATAATTAAAGGCCGCTGCTGTGGTGAGGGCATCGCCGGTAATGGGCCCCTTACATTAAAATAATCACCTCTGAAATCGAGTCGGTGTACCTTTTTAGGGTCTAGAAACTCACCTGTATCTCTATTTAGAATTACAGCATCCGGCTCAATACTATCCCACAACAAACATGTAACTTCCAAAAACTCTTGGGCCCTTCGGTAGCGTTCGCCATGGTCCATCATCTCTTCAAAACCCCAATTCATGGCTTCCCATTTGTAAGCTGAAGTAACTGCATTCCAAGCAATTCGACCACGAGTAACGTGATCTAGCGCGTTAAAAATACGGGCACAATGAAAAGGGTGATGATAGGTTGTAGACATAGTTAGCGCATACCCCACCCCTTCGGTTAACCTCGCTAAAATCGATATCATTGGTGTCATGTCATGGCGAGGCCATTTCACCCCTCGGCTGACAACAGCATTATGATTACCCCCAAAATCTTCTGAGGTACCTCCTGTATCACCGAAAAACAGTAAATCCATGCGGCCCTGCTGGGCTAATTTTGCAATTTCTTCGTAAAATTCGGAAGTGCTGTAGTAGTTAAATCCCTCCCAAGACCCAGGCATTTTCCAAAGAAAATCGGTATGGAGAAAAGAAAGATCGGCTGCGAGATGGATAGTTTCACGCTCTGACATTTTCTTAGCCTCTTATTTTTACAAAACCTATTTTTCCACAAGATTCCGGATATAGNTGGGAGACAATGGTAATGCATTTGGTTGCACATCAAATTCTTTTAAAGCGGAAGCAACCGCATTTGCCATAAGGCCTCCCATCGATAAAATACCACCTTCACCGCCCCCTTTAATACCCAAAGGGTTCACAGGAGACGGAGAATTTTCAAGCATTATAACCCTTATATTAGGAAAATTAGAGGCTTGCGGTAGCAGGTAATCAGCTAAGGTGCCAGTCTGTATTTGTGCGTTCTCGTCATAAATCATTTGTTCTAGTAACGCTCCTCCTAAACCCTGTACAATAGCACCAAGAGCTTGACCTTCTAATGTTAACGGATTGACAATCCGCCCTACATCCTCAACAAGCAAAAGATCAACCAGTTCAATTTGTCCGGTCATGCTATCAACAGTAACATGTGCCGCCGCTGCACCTCCGGCATAAGTGTGCTGATGATTATGAAATGTTTCCTCGATAGAACCTATTTCTATCCCTAACTCTCCAAGACAAATCTTGGGGTATCCTTTTGCGGCGGCAAAACCGTCGATAATTTTTATATCGCTAATGCCACAATTTAACCTTTTAGCCGCAGTTTCTTTGATTAACTTTTTCAATTTTTTAATGGCGAGTAGAATTGCTGACCCCCCCATTACAGTTGAACGAGAATGGTAGGAACCAAATCCCTCCTTCAGAAAAGGAGTGGACCCATGGTATAAATTAATTTTTTCGATGGGAAGCTCCATAGCGTCAGCGGCTATTTGCGACAAAACTGTTAGCACTCCCTGCCCGACTGCTGTTGACCCAACATATACATCAACTGACCCATCTTTCAGTAACTGAACTTTTGCATTTTCACTCGGACCTGCTGCCCCCCCCTCAACGAAACAACTAATGGCAAGTCCATGATATAGACCATCGAGAAGCTCGCCGTTGACTTGTTTTTTCTCTTCCCAGCCAAATTCCTGCANGCAATGGTCGAAAACATTGACGTAATCACCACTATCAAAATTTTCTTTTCTTTCTACAGGACTAATAGTGGCTATGGCATAAGGCATCTCTTGATGCGTAACTAGGTTGCGACGTCGAAATTCGACTCTATCTATTTCCAGTTCTTCTGCAGCTATATCGAAGAGCCTTTCGCGGAAAAAATCTGTCTCGAAACGTCCCGGTCCCCGATAAGTACCAATCGGGGCCTTATTTGTTAGAATTGCATGTGAGTGAATTTTAATATTTGGGACACGATAAGGGCCTGACATAAACTGGGCTACCATTACGTGGGCTAATTGTACCGTTTGTTCGATAATATGCGCCTACGTCAACCCAGATATTACCGCGGAGACCAATAATCGTTCCATCTCGTTTACAAGCTATCTCAATGTCACAATCCATTTCCCTAGCATGACCGGTGGTTAAAAGATGATCGCGACGATCCTCAACCCACTTTACCGCACGACCACAAAAACGTGCAGCGAATGGGATGAGAAAATCCTCAGGAAAAAATTCTCCTCTCGCACCGAAACCACCCCCCACATTACTCTCAATTAAATCTATGGATGACTCGGGTATTTCCATCATTGAACTCAAAATTTTTCGGTTAGCGAAGGGCACCTTCGCTGCCCCTTCGACCGTAAGCTTTTGTGTTTTTTCATTCCATATAGCCAAAAGCCCACGCGACTCCATTGGTAATGCAAGATGGCGATGACTTTGAAACTTCTCTGATCGAACATAATCTGCGGTCTCGAATTTCCCCTCTACAACGCCTTTACTCGCTGTATAAGTAATAGCTTTGTTACTTCCCCAATCTGGGAATAACGGCGATTGATAAGCTTCCGCTTTTTTACGGTGAGGGACAGGATCAAGCGGCTCTATTTCTAATTTAATTAGGGATAACGCATCTTCCCCAAGAGCGGTAGTATCAGCGAGTATTATGGCAACAGCCTCACCAACATAGCGGACTTTTTTACTAGCAATAACAGGCTGTCCAAGGGGTTCAAGCTCTTTCATGGGCATAAGACGTAGTGGCACTAAAGGAATATCTTTGCCAATATCATTTGCCAAAATAACGGAGTGAATACCTTTTAAATTTGCCGCTTCAGTAACATCAATTGATTTTATCACACCATGGGCGATAGGGCTGCGCATGATTACTGCGTAAAGCATATTTTTATAGCAAATATCGTCAAGATATTTGCCTCTACCTATCAAAAAGTCAGAATCCTCGAGACGTTTAATAGCCCGGCCGACATATGCATTACCGTGAGCCTTATTCTTCGATAGAAATTTTTTTTTGACAGCCACGTTTTGGCCCCAAATTGTTGAGTAAGTATCATGAAGGATTTATTCCTCCCAGAGAAGGGAAAATGATAACAAGAGTTACTAATGATACTATGGTAAGGTCCTAAGAAAATCTTATCTAATCAATTTTACCCTTAATCATAATTGGTGGGCCCGGCAGGACTCGAACCTGCAACCTGACCGTTATGAGCGGCCTGCTCTAACCAGTTGAGCTACAGGCCCCACCATTGGAGTGATAAACAACCATCACACTCTTCTTTTCGCGCACCCTACCTATCTGGTCAAGCAAAGGTAGGTTAATTTTTAATATAATAGTGTCTTGAAGTTAAAAAATAATAGAAAAAGCCTTTCAATCACTTTTCAAATCGGTTTTGAAAAAAGTACAATACAGCTATTATAGTTTTGTTGAGAAGCAGTTATTTCTGGTTGACCCATTAAATTTACTATACTGAAATTTGAGTAACTAAAGTGCCAAAAACAAATACCACCATTGACCTAAACAGCACTGACATTTTTGATATCCAAAGAACAATGCGGGCAATGCGTCGTTTAAAACCTGATCCCGTGCCTCATCAGCTGATAGAAAAAATTCTCGAAGCAGGTGTATCTGCTCCAAATGGCGGTAACGCACAGACTTGGCGGTTTCTTGTGGTTACGGACCCAGAAATCAAAGCAGCAGTTCAACCTTACTACAAACGAGCCTATGATGAAGTCCAAAAACCCCGTCACGATGCACAAAAACCAAAAATCCCCGGTAAGGCTCTCGATCAACATATACGCAACGAGTCCGCTATCGAATCCCTGACCAACCACTTTCATGAAGCACCCGTATGGATTGTGGCATGCGCAAAAGGTGCTAATTCCGCGTCTTCATTATCTGGTGCTTCCGTTTATCCAGCAGTACAAAATATGCTTCTCGCAGCTCGGGCGTTGGGTTTAGGCGCTACTCTCACAGCCAGACATATAGCTTTTCGCGGCGAGGTAGACACACTTTTGGGACTCCCAGAAAACGTGAGCTCATTTGCAATTTTACCTATTGGTTATCCTATCGGTAAATTTGGGCCTACCCGTCGCGCTCCTTTGTCAGAGGTCGTGCGGATTAATAAATGGGACAACCCTTGGCCAGGGTCATAATACCACCGTTGCCTATGAAAAGAGGGTATAAGCTCGCCTCATAAGTGAAAGCGATACTTCAAATTTTAATTCATTGTTAATTATATTGAGTCATCATCAACAATAAAATTTATCAAACATCCAAGAAACTTCTTAGGAGACGCGATCTGCTTGGGTGTTTAAGCTTCCTAAGGGCCTTAGCCTCAATTTGGCGTATGCGCTCTCGAGTTACTGAAAATTGCTGGCCAACTTCTTCAAGAGTATGGTCGGTATTCATGCCAATACCAAATCTCATACGCAGCACGCGTTCTTCGCGGGGTGTCAGACTTGCCAAAACACGGGTGGTTGTTTCACGCAAGTTACCTTGTATCGCTGCGTCCAGCGGCTGAACGGCATTTTTATCTTCTATGAAATCCCCTAAATGACTATCCTCTTCGTCCCCTATCGGCGTTTCCAATGAAATAGGTTCCTTGGCAATTTTGAGTACCTTCCGAACTTTCTCAAGAGGCATGCCTAGGCGACCGGAGAGTTCCTCCGGCGTGGGTTCGCGTCCAATCTCATGCAAAATTTGCCGACTAGTTCGAACCAACTTATTAATAGTCTCAATCATATGAACAGGTATCCGAATAGTTCTTGCCTGATCCGCTATTGAACGCGTGATTGCTTGCCTGATCCACCATGTTGCGTAAGTTGAAAATTTATATCCTCGACGATATTCAAATTTATCAACGGCCTTCATCAAGCCGATATTTCCTTCTTGAATTAAATCGAGAAACTGAAGCCCCCTATTAGTATACTTCTTCGCAATCGAAATTACTAAACGGAGATTAGCTTCCACCATTTCTTTTTTTGCACGTGCCGC
>PATI01000013.1 GCA_002712335.1 Rhodospirillaceae bacterium
AAGATGCCTCCCACCAGCGCCAATTGTCAGCCAATGCGAATCGTATTCCTTACATCTCAAGGTGCTAAGGATCGTCTGGCACCTGCACTTTCCTCTACAAACAAAGAAAAAACATTGAAGGCCCCGGCAGTCGCTATTATTGCTCACGATTTAGCATTTTTTGAAAACCTACCAAAACTTTACCGTATCCCTGGTGCGGAGAAATGGTTCATGGGTCAAGAGGGTCTGATAGAAGAAACTGCGTTCCGCAATGGTACTTTGCAGGGCGCTTATTTTTTATTAGCCGCACGCGCAGTAGGTTTGGGAGTAGGTCCCATGTCTGGGTTTGACAATGCAGTCGTCGATCAAAACTTTTTTTCAAATTCAAACTGGCGTTCGAATTTCATTTGTAATCTAGGCTACGGTGAAGAGAGTACAGTTCCCAAAAGAGATCCGAGGCTCGAATTCGCCGATGCGTGCGAGGTGTTATAAATTATGGATGCCTTAGGGACGAAAGGCAAAGTTATTCGAAGTTTCGATCAACACAAATTGAAACTGGGTTTGTTTGGGCTTAACTGCTCTGGAGGTCTTTCGGCAACATTGGTTTCTGAGCGCTGGGGGGGGACTTGGGCGGAAAACCTAGCTATAGCGAAGATGGCCGATGATGCGGGGCTAGACTTTTTATTGCCGCTTGGTCGCTGGAAAGGTTACGGTGGTGAGACTGATCATAATGGTGAGAGCTTAGAAACTCTTACTTGGGCTTGTGGCATACTCGCCGCCACGAAAAATATTATGGCATTCGGTACGGTGCACGTCCCTTTATTTAATCCAATTGTTGCCGCAAAACAAATGGTGACAGCCGACCAAATTGGTGGTGGCCGTTTTGGTCTTAATATTGTTTGTGGCTGGAACCTTGGTGAATTCAATATGGCAGGGGTGGAGCTGAATTCCCATGAGGCACGGTATGAGCAGGGACAAGAATGGGTGGATATAGTCTCAAAAGCGTGGACGGCAGACGAACCCTTCGATTACGCTGGCAAACATTATTCGGTAAAGGGCGCGTTGATGAAGCCCAAGCCAGTTTCAGGGGACCGACCTCTCGTGGTGTCAGCAGGGAATTCGGAGCGTGGCCGGGAATTTGCTGCCCGTAATTCAGATATGATGTTCACAGGAATTAAGGTTAATATCGAAGAAATAAGCCAAGATATAGCGCCCTTAAAAACGCAGGCGAAAACCTTTGGGCGTGATATTGGTATATTTACTAATTGTTACGTTGTTTGTCGTCCTACAAGGAAAGAAGCTGAGGACTATCATGACTATTACGCCCTTGAAATGGCGGACCAAGGAGCGGTAGAAAATCTAATTGCAGGGAGGAGCGTACGAGGCCGTTTTGATGGTCTTCCAGAGGAAATGCTGCGAAATCTCAAGCAAAGGGCTGGCGGAGGAAATGGAGCTTATCCGGTCGTTGGTGATCCAGATGATGTCGCAAACCTGTTAATTAGACTCAATGAGGCCGGAATTGATGCCTTTGCCATGGGAATGGCTAATTATCTTGAGCATTTCCCTTTCTTTCGTGATGAGGTTTTACCAAGACTAGAAAAAGCAGGATTTCGCTAAGGGTTATTGATTTGTGATTGGGGCAGTTTGACAATCATAGCCGCAACAATTGTGGTTGCGATCGCTAGTGCTAAAAAAATCTGAGGTATACTCCACCCTAAAGCTAGAAAGACAGCAACAATCATGGCGCCAACGACCATAAACAGAGCATTGATAATGTTATTGGCTGCAATTGTACGGGACCTAAGTTTTGGTTCGCTATAGCTTTGAACGATAGCGTAAAGTGGAACACTATAGAGACCGCCGAATATTGAAATTGCCGTTAAGTCCAGAAGAATACGCCAGTTGTAAGGATCAACTATAAAGTCTTTTGCATCTATTAAATTCGAATTCGAGGGATTTAAACCTTTACTGGCAAAGTAAAGGTCAAAGGTAAATATTGCGAGACCAAGCGCACTGACGGGAACAAATTTAGCAGAAATTGAACCTTTTAAAATTTTGGAACAAAATCCAGAGCCGATGGCAATACCTACAGAAAATGTTACCATAAAAAGGGTTACAACTGTGGCATCACCGCCAATTTGGTTTTTAGTGAAGTTGGGAAACTGCGTAAGGAATGTCGCTCCAACAGCCCAAAACCATGAGATGCCCAATATGGATATTAACACTGGGGGCCTTTTCTTCGCTATGCCAAAGATCCAGACAGTTTCTTTTAATATATTGGGGTTTAATTTAATCTTTATATCGGCCGCCTCGGCCCTTGGAATTCGGTGACTTGATAGCCAACCAATAGTAGCGATTAAAAGCAGTAAAATTGAGACGATAAATAGGCCTTGGTCAGTGACAATGAGTAAGCCCCCGGCTATGGTTCCCAATAAAATTGCCAAGAATGTTCCACCCTCGATGAGAGCATTTCCAGCAACCAGTTCTTCTTTGGAGAGGTGATTGGGAAGGATCCCATATTTAAGGGGTCCAAAAAACGTGGACTGGCTTCCCATCATAAAAAGGATAGTCATAAGAAGATAGGTATTTCTATAATAAAACCCTATAACCGCAGCGATCATAATTACAATCTCCGCTAATTTTATTAATTGTATAGTTTTTGATTTTTCGAATTTATCTGCTATTTGGCCCGCAGTCGCAGAAAATAAAAAAAATGGTAATATAAAAATCCCTGCTGCAATAGTTACGAGGATACTGGGGTCGTAGGAAACTTTGCTCGTTAGCCCAAAAGTAATCATTACAATTAAAGCCTGTTTCATTAAATTATCATTCATTGCGCCGAGAAACTGGGTAATGAACAATGGTAAAAATCTTTTTGTTTTGAGAAGTTGAAAGGTTGTATGGTTCATAGACTTTTACAAAGAACTTGCCCGAGCTTGGACAATAAAAAGGGGGTCCGATTGCCCTGGGTTTGGAGAAATATTATGTGTTTCCGGTTTGTCAAAACCATTAGATTCCTCGAAATAATATTCCACTAGTTTTCCATGATTTTCGTCATCCAAGTGATGCCAAATTGCAACAGCCTTTGTTGGAAAACACCTATTAGAGAATGAGACTATACAGGCCGCTCCGGGTCTTAAAACCCGCGCGATCTCGGTAAATACTTTTATTGGATGAATTATGTATTGGACCGAGACTGTGATCATGCAGCCATCAAAAGATTGATTGGCGAAGGGTAAGGTAGGATTTTTTGAAAGGTTGTGTACGATACGTTTGGTGAGTTGAGGGTTTTCATTTAATTCCACCTCATTCATGCCTAGACCCGTAATATTTTTATATGTCATGTCCCAGGGGAGGTGCGATACACAGCTAGACATTAAATCTAGGAGCTCGCTATTTGCGGGAAAATGCGTCCGGAAATAATCGTTTAAAGCACTACAAGCAGGGTCATCGATATGTGTGACAAGCCGGGGCTGCTTGTAAAAGCCAGCGTCGTCTCCTTCATCCAGACGACGAAAATGTTCGGGTCGTAATTTATCTAATTTTTCCGACAAGGTCTATGAGCCCATTGCATCATTCATTGGTGGGTCTCCTGCCAAGACGGGATGCTCATCCTCCAGAGTAATGCGCCGTAGCATCCTTCGTTCATCTCGAGGAAAGTCAGTACGAGCGTGGACTGAGCACCGATTATCCCACATTAAAATGTCACCAGGACGCCATTTATGCTCGTAAATAAATTCCTGTTTTCTTTGATGTTCAAACAATATTTTAAGAAGCTCCTTACTCTCTTGTTGACTTACTCCAAGAATTTCTTCTGTCATTAACTCGCTTACAAAAAGAGCCGAGCGGCCTGTCTCGGGGTGTCTACGAAATACGGGGTGGGCAAAATGAGGGTGGATACTTTTATCGTAGCTGTCATCGGTTTTATTTTGATTGCCGTAATCATAAATATGCAGTGCTTTTCGATTTCCAATGCGTGTTTTTAAGTCGTCAGGTAAAGTTTCTGCGGCCCTGTAGCTATTGGAAAATAGTGTATTACCTCCGCGGGATGGAATGTCGATGGCGTACAGCAGTGTCGCCTTGAGAGGCCTCTCGTAATACGGTGTGTCAGAGTGAAACATCATTTCGCCATCAGGAAGTGTGCCGATAGGTTTTCCGTTTTCACGAACATTGGTAATTAGCATAAGTGTGTTACTAGTTTTTTTTTCATGTTCTGTCGCGGATGATTGGCTTCTGACGGCGACTTTCCCAAAATTAGAAGCGTAAGAATGTTGCTGATCGAGGGTAAGGTCTTGATCCCGTACAAGGACGATTAAATGTTCGTACCAAGCTTGTTCTATCTCTTTCACAACTTCGTGCTTTAAAGGTTGACGTAAATCAATGCCAATTACCTCGACGCCGATTGCATCAGATATTGGGCGCAACTCAAAATTTGTCATAGTCAGCTCCAACAATTTAATCGTTACTAATTGAACGCTATTGGGGAACGAAACTCAACTGCTACCACGCTATTTGACGCTTAATGAGACCGGGAGTAGAATTGGAAAAAGTACCGAAAAGGTGCAACTAAGTCTTATAGTGGAGGATGTCATGGAAATCAGCCATCTCTCGGATTCATTGGGAGCGGAGGTATCAGGCGTAAATCTTGCTAATGTTGACGCTTTTGAAGCCGAGTCAATTAAGGAATCTTTCCACCAGCATCAGATTCTTCTGTTTAGAAATCAGGAAATTTCTATCGAGGAACATATCAATTTTAGTAAATACTTCGGGCCTCTCGAAGTTCATATTTCCAAGGACAGTCTCCATAAAAAACATGAGGAAATCCTGCTCGTCTCAAACGTCAAAGAAAATGGTAAATATATTGGTGTTGAGAATGCGGGGGACTCCTGGCATTCGGATCTATCTTATATGCCGAAGCCAAGCCTCGGCTCACTCCTTTATGCACTTGAGGTTTCTGAAATTGGTGGCGATACCGAATGGCTTAGCATGTATGACGCTTATGATACTTTGCCCGAAGATACCAAGAAGCGTATCCATGGATTGAAGGCTCGTCATAGTTTTAACCGTTATAAAAATAAGCGCATAGGTGTGCCTAAGCAGCGTCAACAAGGCGGAAGGGAACGCTATGAAAAGATCAGCCCGCCAGACGTATTCCATCCCGTAGTAAGAACCCACCCCGAGACAGGCAAAAAGGCTCTCTACATTTCCCCCCGTTTTACAATTGGGATTTTGGATGGGTCGGATGATGAGGGGCAGGATCTGTTGAATGAGTTAATTGAACATTCAATTCAACGTAAATTTATATACCATCATGAATGGAAGGTTGGCGATTTAATAATGTGGGATAATCGATGTACCCTACACTTGGCATGCCGTGGAATACCTGAAGGCCAAATTCGTCACATGCACCGCACGACAATTAGCGGCGATATACCTGTTTGAAAAAAGGCAATGCTAAAATGCAGATAAATCCTTTATCGGATATATTAGGCGCAGAAGTTGTAGGGCTCGACTTAGGAAAACTGGATAAGGCTAGCCTTAAAACAGTTCAAGAAGCGTTCTTGAAGTATCACGTGCTAGTTTTTCGAGAGCAGAAGCTGCTGCCTGAACAACAAATTCAATTTGCAACTAACTTTGGGCAATTGGATGTCCATATTCAAAAAGATAATCAATATTCTGGCCATGAGGCAATGCAAATCCTTTCAAATAAAAAAATTAACGGGAAATATATTGGCTCGCCTTCGGCCGGTGATGCGTGGCACTCCGACTTATCATATACTGACATTCCGACACTTTGTACGATGCTCTATGCCTTAGAAATTCCAGAGATCGGCGGCGATACTGAATGGTCGAATATGCATAAGGCTTATGACACATTGTCATCTGAGGTTAAAAGCCGCTTAAAGGGATTACACGCGCGTCACACCTTCAATCGATTTCGCAATCCGCGAGTTGAAGTGCCCGATGTTTATAAGGGTAAAGGAAAAGAACGCTACGTGGATGTGGCGCCACCAGATGCAATACATCCTGTCGTTCGTACACATCCGGAAACAGGTCGTAAAGCTCTTTATATTTCAGAAAGGTTTACCATTGGAATAGAGGAGCTTGAAGAGGAAGAAGGACAACTTTTACTTGATGAATTAATTGCACATCAAAAAAATCGAGATTTCATTTATCGCCACAAGTGGAGCCAAGGTGACTTAACAATTTGGGATAACCGTTGTTTGATTCATTTGGCTTGCGGTGGAGTACCAGAAGGACAAATTCGGCACATGCACCGAGTTATCGTACGCGGAGATAAACCCTTTTAAATAGAATTAGGAGAAGTTTTAATGTCTGATTTATCACCTACCATACAGCCCCGTATCCGACACACCATGGTTAGGGTCAAAGACCTAGAAAATTCTGTAAAGTTTTATTCGGAGGTCCTCGGAATGAAAGAGTTCAGGAGGAATGAGAATGAAGGTGGAAAATATACTGTTGTATTTATGGGTTTCGGTGATGAAGACACAGACCCGGCAATTGAGCTCACTTATAACTGGGGTCGGGACGATGGTTATGAATTAGGAACCGGATATGGTCATATAGCAATTGGATATCCTGATATCTATAAGGTTTGCGAAAAGGTTGAGAGTTTTGGGATGGAGGTTCCAAGACCGCCAGGACCTTTAAAGCATTCTGGTCCCAATGGGCCAGTGATAGCTTTCATCCGTGACCCTGATGGTTATTCGATTGAACTTACTGAGCCTAGAATCAAAGAAAAAACCTGGGGATCAAAGACTGAAAAATAATAGGGAGGAAGACAAATGGCGGAGGGTAACCCGACTGAAATTTTACGCGCCAATAATGAACATAATTTTGCATATCAGGATCTCAGAGATTGGCTTGTCGAAGCTGAAAAGCTTGGTGAATTAGAAACAATCACTGGTGCGAGTTGGGAGGAAGATATCGGTATGGCGGCGACGGTTGCGAAATATCGAGATGGTTCACCAGCCCTTCTTTTTGATGAAGTCCCTGGATGTGATAAGGGCTTCAGGGTTCTTTGTAATTTTTTTGGCGGCAGGCGTAAGAACCTTACATTGGGTTTTCCAGAAAATCTCGACAAGGTCGAACTTTCAGAAGCGTGGGCCGGGGTTTACTCGCATGAACAAGGAGCATTGATCCCTCCCGTTTATGTAGAGGATGGACCAGTTTTTCAAAACATAATGACGGGGGATGATATCAATGTACTAGCATTTCCTTCGCCAATGTGGCACGAGGATGACGGTGGTCGATATATCGGAACTGGCACTTACAATGTTACACAAGACCCTGATACTGGTTGGTATAATTTGGGTTGTTACCGAGTGATGGTTATCGATGAAAAAACCGTTGCCTATAATTCTGCTCCCGGAAAACACGGGAGAATTCATCACGAAAAACACGTTGCTAAAGGTGAAAAGATGCCGGTAGTGATGGTTGTAGGGGGTGAACCACTTGCATTTCTCCTTGGAGGGTACGAGGTGCCGTCTGAGGTCAGTGAATTTGATGTTATGGGAGGCCTGCGTGGGAAGCCTATAGAATTAGTTCGAGGTAAAGAAACAGGATTGCCATTCCCTGCTGATGCAGAGATTGTTATTGAAGGTTGGGTGGATCCAAATGAGGTTGTGCCGGAGGGGCCATTTGGTGATTGGTGTGGCAGTTACACAGAAAAAGGCAGGGTAAGACCGAAATGTGATGTGGCAGCTATTTACTATCGAAATGACCCGATAATCCTTGGCTTTCCTCCTCAGCATTTGCCAGACGAATTTTCTCGTTTTAGAGCGATTACTAGATCTGCATTGATGAAAAAAAATATAGAAGCAGCCGGCGTTCCAGATATACATCAGGTATGGTGTCACGAAGTTGGTGGGTCAAGGATGCTAACAGGAGTATCTATAAAGGCCCGGTATCCCGGTCATGCCACTCAAGCCGGACATATTGCCAGTCAATGTCATGCGGGCGCGTATGCTGGTAAGTGGGTTATAGTCACGGACGACGATATAGATGTTACAGA
Organism: Rhodospirillaceae bacterium; assembly: GCA_002712335.1. Next base: position 8,015 of record PATI01000013.1, read on the forward strand.
CCTCGAAGAACTGATCTGGGCAGCGTTGATGTGCTGCGATCCGGCTACGGAGATGGATATAATTCGAAATGCCTGGACTTCGAATGCAGATCCACGGCTTCACCCTGATGAAAAGGCTCGAGGCAATATTACTAATTCACGTCTTATTATCGACGCAACAAAACCATTCCATTGGGCAGATCGTTTTCCCCAGTCGACTAAACCAAAGCCGAAGGTGCTAGCAGCTGCTCGTGAAAAGTTTGGGCATCTGGCATAGGTATATTATTGTTTCAGTTAATTTTAGATGTGCATTGGCCTCACAGCTTGATTGGCTTGCAATTTCCAATTTTGCGTTCAAAATTTGAAATATTCTGATGGGAGAAAGATATGGGGCAGTTAGAGGGTAAGGTGGCTATAGTGACCGGTGGAGCCCTTGGAATAGGAGCAGCCTATTGCAAGCGGCTGGCGGAAGAAGGTGCCAAGGTTGTGGTTGCGGATATTGAGGACGGTAACAGTGTGGTTGGAGTTATCGAACAAGCTGGAGGTAGGGCTCTATTTATAGAAACTGATGTAACCAGTGAGCCGGATAACATGAATATGGCCTCCAAGACATTTCAGACATTTGGACGGCTTGATATTCTAGTTGCTAATGCTGGGCTTTATACTCATCTTAAACGGCATCCCTCTGTAGAAGAAACGGTTCAAGAATGGGATGATGTCTACAATGTAAATGTTAAGGGCGTATGGCTTGGCGCCAAGGCCTGTATTCCTGAGATGAAGAAAAATGGATACGGTAAAATTGTTAATATCGCTTCCACGGCAGCGTTTCAGGGAACGCCAGGTATAACGCGTTATGCCGCCTCTAAAGATGCTGTAGTTGGTATCACCCGGTCTATGGCAAGAGAGTATGGCGACGATGGTGTACGTATTAACACGATTGCCCCCGGTCCTATTGAGACTGAAACAGGGAAACAATACGAGACAGAGGAGAGCGTAAATCGCAGACTGGTAAGCGGAAAAAAGCGCGCTTTGGGGCGTAATGGGCTGCCGTCTGATGTTGTTGGATTATGTGTCTTTTTGTCTTCGGAAAAAAGTGATTTTATGAGTGGACAGACTGTTGTTGTCGATGGTGGCGGTACCCTGTGGTAAAAGGATGTAGCTGATGGGAAGATTAAGTGGAAAGGTGGCTATTGTCACAGGTGGTGCCAGAAGTATTGGTGCGGCATTTGCTAAAGGTCTAGCTGCTGAGGGAGCGCGAATCGTTATAGCCGATCTTGAGCCTGCTGATGAGGTGCTCGGCATTATCGAGCAGGCGGGGGTGAGGCGGTTGCAATTAATACAGATGTTACAAAAGAGAATGATTGTCAGTCAGCGGCTGCAGAGGCCTTAGCTAAATTCGGGAAGCTAGATATCTTAGTTGCTAATGCAGGGCTATGGGTAAATCTTGAACGCCAATCAGCGACGGAAATAGATGTCGATATTTGGGAAAGAGTAATGTCCGTAAATGTTAAGGGCGTATGGTTATCGGCTAAGGCTTGCATACCGGAAATGGCTAAGAATGGGTATGGAAAAATAATTACTGTTGCTTCTACCCGAGCTATGAAGGGTGGCTCTGGTATGTTGCATTACGATGCTAGCAAAGGGGCGGTCATTGCTATGACCCGCTCTCTAGCACGGGAATATGGACCGTCAGGAATTTCCGCTAACGTTATTGCGCCCGGGGCTACGGATACCGAAATCAGTCAGGCTTTAGCAGATGAAACTCAGAAAGAGCGACGAGTGGCAAGCGCGCAAGCTCGCGCGATTAAGCGTTCGGAAGAACCGGATGATTTAGTTGGAGCCTGCATACATTTGGCTTCGCCTGAAAGTGATTTTATGAGTGGGCAAACATTGGTTGTCGACGGGGGTGCCATCGTCTGGTGACTTCAGGTGAGCTTTTCCCCACTTACCTTACTGCGGCGCAGGCGGCGATCGTGACCGAGTTTAAAATGCGTACGAGCATGCGTGACAGATAAATTATCCCAAACGATAAAGTCTCCTGCTGTCCAATGATGTTCGTAGATAAATTGTTTCTTTTCGGCGTGGTCGAAAACCTGTTCTAGGATTACCGAACTTTCGTCCAAAGACATTCCCTCGACCTGACAGGTCATCAGGCGGTTGACGAAGAGCGCTTCGCGACCGGTTGTTGGGTGTGTAATTATTGCTGGCTGCCATGCTTTCTCAAGTTGATCTAGGTTTTGCAGATTTGGTTTTTCAATTGTTGCATAATCATAAACATTGAGTGCTCTCTTTCCTTGAATTTCTTGTCTGAGAGAAGCGGGCATTGAATCCAAGGCATCATACATATTACACCACATGGTGTTCCCGCCGCTCCTCGGCACAGTTATGGCACAGAGCATGGTAAATTTATCTGGCTCGTCGGTGTAACAAGTATCATGGTGAAACCACATTTCACCATCGGGGATCACTCCAGTGGGTATACCATTCTCATCACGGACATTGCTAACATATGCTATGCCGGGGGTGTCATATGAACTTGCGGGAATAACATAATTTTCTGGTAATTTGCGTTTTCGTACAGGTCCAAGGGCCTTGGTAAATGATAGTTGTTGATCTGCATTAAAGGTTTGCCTTTGGAATATGACAACCTGGTATCTGTGGATACATTGTTTGATTTTCGCGATCAGAGCCTTATTAGGCGTATCCCTAAGGTCGACTCCATCAATAATTGCCCCAAGGGGTTCATCTAACGGCATGATTTGCATTTAATTTTCTCCTACTCAGGAGATAATATAACAAACAAATCAATACTTTTCTCTAGAAGAGTTGAAACACAGAGAAGTAGAGGTCAAACTAATAAAAATTAATTGAAACACATGGAGACGGAAATGGGAAGAGTGGACGGGCGTGTCGCAATTGTTACGGGTGCGGCACAAGGACTTGGTGCAACCTATGCTCGGGCTCTTGCTGCAGAGGGTGCTAAGGTTGTCATTGCTGATCGAGATAAAGGGGAAGCAGTTGTAAATGAAATTAGGTCCTCGGGTGGAGAAGCAATTGATATTCCTACCGATGTTTCACAAGAAGCAGCATCTCTTGAAATGGTATCTAAAACGGTTGAAGCCTTTGGGCGGCTGGACATTCTGATTAACAACGCAGCAATTTTCACCGCCGTTGAGAGGAAGGCTTTTGATGAAATTCCAATAGCAGAGTGGGATCTGATGCATTCCGTGAATGTCAAGGGTACGTGGTTATGTTGCCGGGCAGCTGTGCCTGAGATGCGAAAACACAAATATGGTAAAATTATAAATATTTCTACAAGTCGAATTTTTCAGGGGGTTCCCTATTTTCTGCATTATGACTCAACCAAAGGGGCAGTGTTAGCCATCACGAGGTCCCTTTGTAAAGAATTGGGTGATGACGGTATTAGGGTTAATTGCATTGCACCGGGTTCGACTATGAGTGAAAACGTAATAAAAAGAACAAATTGGAAGGGCAGCGGAGCGGCGGTTCAGCTGCAAAATCGTATGATTAAGAGGGAAGAAATGCCAGACGATTTGGTTGGAGCTGTGATTTTCCTATCTTCCGCAGAAAGTGATTTTGTAACGGGCCAAACTATGCTGATTGACGGCGGCGTAAGCACGCATTAATTGCGTTTGCAAACGGGATCAAATCTAACTCTAACAGACTGGGTTGGCCTGTGAGCGGCATTGAGTTATAGCTTCGCAGAATAAATTTATGAAGAGGAAAGTAAAAGTGGCGACCAAAAAAAAAGATATTGTTAAACGTTCACCCAATCGGAGCTATCCAGATTTACACGACCATTTAAAGGCGCTTGATGCTGCTGGTCTCCTCGTGACTATTGACCGCGAAATCAATAAGGATACAGAGATGCATCCGCTTGTTCGTTGGCAGTTCCGGGGAGGGATAGAAGAAAAGGATCGCAAAGCCTTCCTGTTCACTAATGTTGTTGATTCCAAAGGAAATAAATTTGATATGCCGGTTGCAGTCGGAGTTCTTGCGGCTAACCGAGCAATATATGCCATGGGCATGGGGTGTGCAGTAGAAGAGGTTCAGGATCGCTGGGCCCATGCTATAGCCAATCCTATTAGCCCCTTAGAAATTTCGAGCGATGAGGCACCCTGTCATGAAATTATAATTGACGGTACAGAATTAGATAAACCAGGCAACGCTTTGGATGCTATTCCAGTTCCGATTTCAACCCCAGGATGGGATGTTGGCCCAGTCGCGACCCTAACTCAATATGTAACCAAGGATCCCGACACTGGCCTGACCAACATGGGCAATTATCGAGCACAGGTTAAGGCTCCCCGTCGTATGGGGATGAACCCTTCTCTGGAACTCCGTCCTGGTATTTATATTCATTGGGAAAAAATGAAAGCGCGTGGAGAGAAATTACCAGCTGCGGTAGTTTTAGGAGCCCCCTCATGTGTTACCTTTACTGCTGCCCAGAAACTTCCTGAAAATATGGAAGAAATTACAGTGGCTGGAGGTCTGGTGGGTTCGCCTATAAACATAGTAAAAGCGCGAACTGTGGATTTAATGGTTCCCGCTGAAGCAGAAATTGTAGTCGAGGGCTATATCGATACCGAAATGTTAGAGCCGGAGGCTCCTTTTGGAGAAAGCCATGGTCATGTGAATCTACAAGAATTTAATGCCTTTATGGATGTCACCTGTATAACCCGCCGGTCTGATGCAACTATGACATCAATTATTTCTCAGGTAACGCCGTCCGAAAGTTCATGTATTAAGCAAGTGGCGTATGAAACAATTTTTATGAACCACCTCCGGGATGCCATTGGAGTTAAGGGTGTCAAGCGCGTAGCGTTACATGAGCCCCTGACTAATATTCGAAAGCTTGTAGTTCTTGTATGTGAACGTGATATGCCGACCACCGAGATTTGGCGTGCATTATACGGCGCCGCTACTTTGTTGCGTGCAGGAGGTAAATTCGTCATTGCAGTCAATGATGACATTGATCCAAGTAATGCAGATGCCCTGTTTTGGGCGATGGCTTATCGTTGTAATCCAATTCTAGATATGCAGGTTTTACCCCACCGGGATCAGGGCCATGGACCGAGGTCGAAGCGAAACAATGGTGAGGATGGTTCAGTATTATATGATGCCACACTTAAAGAGGATTTCCCCCCAATTTCCTTGCCGAAACGTGAGTTTATGGAAAACGCTGCGAATATTTGGGATGAAATAGGTTTGCCAAAGTTGAAACCTCAAGAGCCTTGGTATGGTTACTCACTGGGTGAGTGGGATGATGACTTTGATGAGGCCGCAAAAATGGCAACAGAAAGTGATTATTGGGCATACGGAGAACGGATCGCTCAGCGTCGACGGTCTGATGTTGAAATGAATACAGAAGTCCGGGATGTCGATGAAAGTAAATAGGTATAATAAAGATGGAATTTAAATTAAGAAATTTTTCATATATAGAGAAAATTCATTAATTACTTCCTTAGTATTTTTTGTTTTTAAATGCTCACAAAATATCTCTAATTCTATTTTCTGATTGTAATTACTCGTTAAAATTTCGGGTATGAAGTTCTGAAAATCTATGATTCCATCTTTTATTGTCCGTCTCTCTAGGTTTTTATTTTTATCTAGGCCGATATTACAAATTTGTATCAACCCTATGTGCTGCGCGTTATCATTTATGATGTCTAAAAGTCCTTTGTCCCACCAAGAGTGATAAAAGTCTAATATCAATTTTGCATTTTTGTATGGCCTGATAATTTCCAGGGCATGGCTTATTGTATTTATGCAGCCCTTGCTAAATATATCTTTTGGGTTAATTGGTTCCAATCCAACCGTAACACCATAGCGTTCAGCATTGTCTGCTAGTTCTCCAATTTTTTTTGACACGCATTCATGTGTCTCTGATAGAGATTGTGTTTGTAAATTTAATCCACCAGTTATTACACATAAAATATCAGCGTTTAGCATTGCGGAAAATTCGATAAGCTCCTGATCCGTGTATCGGTTTGGACGTTTAGAGCTATGGGTAAAGTAACCGGCACTATTAAGGGAGGAGACAGAAAGACCATAATCACTAATGCAAGACTTTAGGTTGTCAATACCCATCTCCTCAATCGCTGAACATGTTACACCAATCGAAGGTATGCCTGCGTCAGAAACTATTTGAATAAAATCACTGAATGCAATTTCTTCCGAACAGATATAATGGTTTATTGAAAGTTTCACTTTGCTGACTTATCCCCAACAATATTAGATCCAAAGTGGAAAATGATCGAAAAACCAAGCATCGCGATTAGCAGTCCAAATATACCAATCACTCCAAATTTTTCATTAAATATTAAATAACCCATGAACGCTGTTGCCGGAGGCATCAGGTAAAATAGACTGGTTACTCGGATAGCTTCTCCCTTTCTAAGAAGCCAATAAAATATAGAATATGCTGCTGCGGAGAGTATTATTACCTGCCAACTCAATGCAAAGATGATGTCAGCATTCCATTCTATCGCATTTTTTTCAAAACTTAATGCAAATAATCCGCAGATGAGAGCAGATGCAAAAAGTTGAATGGAATTCATACTTCTTATGTCGCTAATTGCACAAAACCGTTTCTGATATATTGTCCCAGCTGTAATGGAGATAAGAGAAATAAAAGCGCAGAATAGGGCGATAATGGATGTTCCTTCTAATGCAGCTTTCTCCCACATTACAAATGTCACGCCTAAAAATCCTAGCCAAAGTCCGGTCCATTGACGTTTGGTTACAGAATCTCCAAGTAACGGGCCTACGCATACCGCCGTCAAGATAGGCTGAATTCCTGTTATTACGGCAAGGGCTCCTGCATTAAGGCCTAACTTGATGGAAAAAAAAACACCACTCAAATATCCTGCATGCATTAATAATCCTGCGATAATTATGTGCAGGTTTTGGTTTAGGCTAGAGGGCCAAGTCGCTCGCATTATCAATGCAATGAAAGCGAGTAAAAGGGCGGATAGAAGAAATCGGATCGACAAAAAGGTTAGAGGTTCAATATAAGGTAAACCAAGTTTAGAGGTTATATGCCCCGTACTCCATAAAAAAACAAAAAGTAAAGAAACCAAAATTATTATTAATCTCTTAGGAGTAATGTAATAATTCATCTGAGAAATTATTTAATGATTGCCAGGCTTAGGTCGGGGATAAATGTAATAAGAGCTAGCATCAGAAATGCTAAAATTAGAAATGGTGCGGTACCGCGGAAAACCTCAGAAACGGAAACTTTACCAATAGCGCTTAGTGTAAATAAATTTAATCCAATAGGCGGCGTTACCGCTGCAATTTCCATATTAATTATAATAATGATGGCAAAGTGGATTGGGTCTATTCCGAGCATTTTTATAAGTGGTAAAAAAATAGGTAAGGTTATTAATAGTGCGGATATAACTTCCAGAAACATACCCAAAAAAAGTAATAAAATATTTACGGATATTAAGAAAAGAATAACACTGAGTTTGTGTTCGGATAGCCAATTTACCAGTGTTTGTGGTATTCCACTATCTGTCATGGCGTATCCAAATACGGCAGCACCTGCGAGTACAAGTAGAATTGCAGCAGATGTGACACAACCACGCGTTACTACATTTAGGAAATTTTTAAAGCCGTGTCGTCTATATTCCGGTGCTGTAATTACGAGTGCATAGACAACCGCTATGGCGCTTGCTTCGGTAGGGGTTAATATACCGCCGTATATACTTCCTAAAATAATAACCGGCAACAAAAGGATGTCGACTGCGGAGAAAAGAGCCTTGACCTGTTTTACACGCGGAGTTCTTTCCTTGAGTGTTTCAGGCCATTGCCTTGTTCGCCAGATTACATATGCACATAATAAAAGACCAAATAGTAAGCCCGGAATAATACCGGCTTGAAATAGCTTGCCGATTGATTCATTTGAAACAAGGCCATAAATAATTAATGGGATTGAGGGTGGAATGAGGATACCCAAGCCTCCGGACATGGCAATCAAACCAAGGCTAAAACGTCTGGGGTAACCGCGTTCAATCAGTTCAGGGAGAACAACCACCCCTATGGCCGCGGCAGTTGCAATACTTGAACCACACATGGCAGAGAAAATTATCGTTGAAATCACTGCTACGACTGCTAGCCCGCCAGGAAGGTGGCCAATCAAACTGTCAATACTTGCAACTAAACGTTTAATGGCACCGCCATGGCTTAAAATTTCGGCAGCTATGATGAAGAATGGAATTGCTAGTACGGGTGTTTTGTCCAAGGAACTAAACATAATTCCGGCGGCTACGGGGAGAGCTGAAATTGTTAGGTAGATATAAGCTGTACCTGCTGCAGCTAAACTTAATCCGATTGGTACACCTATAATCGATAGTATTGCCAAAACACCGGTTAGCAAAAGAGTGGCAGAACCTACATCCATTAGGGTTTAACCAATATTATTTGGAGCGTTGGCGGCGGGTTTCCATAGACAAATTGTTGTTCTAACAATCTGAATTGAAAGTAATAAACCTCCGAAGAAAATGGCTACATGAAATGGCCAGACAAACCATCGCAGAGAAGTCGGCATGCGCTCATCAAAAATCAAAGTTTCTTGAGCAAGGGTGAATCCGGATAACGTTAATCCAAGAGCTAGGATTGCCGTAATTAAGTTTGCTGCAGTTTGAATGAATTTTTGTCCCTTTCCATCAAAAAGATTTTCTAGCAGGGTAAAACGAATATTTACCCGGAACCTAACAGCAGCTGCGATGCCTACAAATGTGCCCCATATCATTGAGTACCTAACAAGAATTTCTATGGAGGGGTCCGACCAAGAAAAACCATAACGCGTTATAACCATCACAAACATGGCTACTGCCCCTAGAGTAAAAAGGGTCGCTGTAATTATGTCTGCGAAAGTATCAAACCCGCGCCAGAATTTTTCTAGGTAATGACGCGGGTTTGAATCTAGGTTCATTGCATAAGACACGAATTGTCTAATTAATATCAGTAAAGACCTTAATCAGTTTTTTATTTTTTTCATCATGGCCTTAATTTCGGGATCCAAGCCTGAATACAGCGGTTTTAAGGTTTTAATCCATCGTGCTCTTTCAGATTTTGAGAATCCGATAACTTTCATGCCATTTGCGGCTACATTTTTATATGCACTCTCAACGGCATTTCTGATTTCTTTTAAGTTATATGCTTTGGCTTCTGCGAGTGCGGTCCGTATAAGCTTCTGTCCGTCTGGACCTTGTTTTTTAAACCAAGCAGGGTTTACAACTACGACGTAACCAAATGGGAAGAGATTTACTTTTGTTACTGAGTTGAGCACCTCATATAATTTTATAAGGTTTCCGTATGGAGGAGTGGTCCATGCTCCGTCCGCTACACCTGTTTTGAGTGCCAAAAATACTTCTGGGCCGGGGATAGCGGTGGGCGAGCCGCCAAGGGCTTTTGTTGAATTCGCAAGAACCTCGGAGGGCCAAACTCTAATTTTCAGATTTTTTAGGTCTGCTACGGTTTGAATAGGCTTTTTAGACCAAAGGGCAACAAAACCATCATACCAGAAATGAGTGGCGAGTACCCTTTTCTTATTTAGTTTTTTAAGAAGATCTTTACCGATAGGTCCATTGAGAACCTTTTCCATTGATCCGTAACTTTCGAATAGCATTGGAACTTCCAATAATTTGAATGCAGGTTCAATATTTGAGACATAACCGATTGTGGGTATTGCCATTTGAACTTGTCCACGTGCTACAGCTGGAACCTCATCCTTACCGGTCATTAACTGAGCAGATGGGAAGATTGAAACTTTGTATTTTCCCTTAGAAATCGTCTCCAGTGACTTTTTGAAGGCTTCTGCTGAACGAGTCTTAATATGCCCAGGAGGAGTTTCCATTGGGATCTTAATTTCCGTTTGTGCTTTTGCTTCTTGTTGTGGGCTTATGATTGGGAAACTAAATAATACTGCTGCAAAAATCGTTCCAATATATTTCATTTTCTTACCTTTTTAACTTCGAGTTTGTTATTGAATTAAATTTTCTACCATCAACTGATGAGAGTTTCTGATTTTAGAAAAAAAGTCACGGAATATTTGTACAAAAATTGTTTAAATTTTGTGAACTTTAAACTTTGTTCCAGATATCCTCTATGTCCTCCGTCTTAGTAACAATACCAAATCGGTGGCGAATGGTTTCAATTGTTGACTCATGCAGTGCCATATTCCAACTTGCTGTTGCGTCAGAGGGTAAACATACATAGTAACCAGTTTCAAATGCGTCTCTTAGGGTACTCTCTACGCATACGTTTGTTGAAACCCCTGTTGTAATAACAGTTTTAATTCCTCGTGACCTTAAAACCATATCCAGATCTGTACCTTTGAACGCGCTGTACCTATGTTTTCGAATTATTAATTCATTTTTTAATGGTTTTAATTCATCAATAAATTCGGCTCCTTCAGAGCCGGCCATGCATAATTTATGAGATGAGTAAGTGGATTTTTTTCTTTGGGAGAGCCAAGAGCCAGAATCAGAGAGATTGTCAGGTAATGTCCAAAATCCGACATGGCAAATCATAACATTTTTTTTTCGAGCTAAACTAAGCAATTTTCTCAGACTTGGTATGATATTGCGGGTTGCCTGAAGGTCCCGTCCTGCTGCGTCACATAGAAACCCATCATACACTAGGTCTTTCTGCATATCGATAATTACCAGAGCTGTATGAGGCGGCGAAATATAGTTTTTTAAATCCTCGAAGTATTTCAATGTCATTACTTTAATCCTCTGAGATCGGGGATGCATCTTTATACCATCTCCAAATATCTTCCCCTTTAAGAAATAACGTATCAGTCCTCTTTTGTAGGTGATCAATTATCTTGGTTAAGTAAGAAAAGCGGTGAGGTACGCCCATTAGATGGGGATGGATAGCTATGGTCAATATTTTGGGGTTTTGGTCTAATTCTTGATCAAAAATTAAAAGGGTGTCTAAAACACGCCGGAAAATTTCCTTGGATGTGTGTTTCTCGACGGCGTAGATGACGCTGTCGTTTAGTTCAAGAGAGTAGGGCAACGCCATTAATGGTCCAGACTTGGTTTGCATCCAGCATGGAAGGTCATCTAGTACCCAATCAAATATATATTCTATTCCCATGGTCTTTAAAATATCGGGTGTTTGGGTAGTCTCCCTTAGACCAGGGCTGAGCCACCCCAGAGGCGTTTTGCCGGTAAATTCTTGTATTTGAGTTATGGCGTTTTCTACAAATTCAGCTTCATTATCGTGGTTTTGCATTGTGGTCTGGTGAACACCATGACCGATAAATTCCCAACCGGATTTTAACATTTCTTCTGCTAAGCTTGGGTAGGCGTTAATCACACTTGCGTTGATGCTCACCGCTGCAGGAATTTTCCTCTTCTGGAAGAACTGCATAATTCTGGGCATGCCACAACGCATACCATATTCAGCCCAGCAGTAGTTTGGTATGTCGGGGATTACTTCGAGACCTTGGGGAGCAGTAAGTATTTTCCTCGGCATTTTTTGATCAAACTGCCAATGCTCCACATTGATTATTACCTGAATTATAAGATTTTTACCGCGTATAGACTTAATGCGGGGGCGTTCGTGGGACATTTGATATGGAATTCTTGGATTACTCATAATGCAGTTCCTCCTAATAACGTTGATTAAGAGTTAAGTTATCATTAGGTATCAAGGTGTATTCGAGTGCGAACTATTTTTCGCAGTTTAACAATAAATATATAATTAATAGAAATGCAAATCCGCTTACAGCTGAAATGATTGTAAAACGCCATGCAAGGCGACATCCCATTTCATCGAAATAGAGGTCTGGTTTCATCAGGTATGATGGTTTTATAAAATTTCTTTTACGAAACCATAAATTTTTAGGAGGGTCCGGAGGAACAAGGAGGTGGTCATTGAGCATTCGTGAAATTATTGCCATTGCTGCTGTGCCCGCTAGAAAAATCCAAACCAACGTTGTTGAGTATTCCCAGAGACTACACATAACTAGTCACGAATATCTTGGAGTAACCACTCTGTTGGTATCTCATATCCAAGGCCTGCCGCCTTCGCTAGCTCATATGTTTTCCCAGCAACGGCATGAAACTGATTGCCTTGAAGATTACCACGCTCAGAATAAGTAATTTGTTTTTCTGAGGTTCTCGATTCTTTCGTTTTATGGAGAAGGTCAGAATAATAAATAACTTTATCTGGCATGGCCACACCGTGGGCCCGTTTTCCGAGGGGTTTTTGTCTCAGCCCGTTATCAATATCGGATCTCGCCGCGTAGGTTATCCACTCATCGGCTAGAGCCATTTCCGGTAGGCCGGCTGGAGATGGGGCATTGCCAAAACGGAAATAAATATCAACCCTATCCTGTGCCTCTGGCGAAATCATGCCGGTTCCTCCACCAACGTTTACGATGTGCATTCCGGGCTCCAGAAGTTCAGGACGGACAATCGGCACGGAGGCATTGGTACAACCAGCGACAATATCGGCACCCTTGTATGCGCTTTCTTCATCATTGCAAGCGATGACTTCGACATTCCATTTGGACTTCATTTCGTCGGCATATTTTTCGCGGTTTTCTTTAGTCGGGCTGTAGACTTGTATCTTCTTTATATTACGAACACACATAAATGCGTCGATATGACTTCTTGCCATTCCACCAGAACCAAGCATACAAACAACTTCTGAATTTGGTCTGCTCATATATTTGACTCCAATACCGCCGTCAGCACCTACGCGCATGTGCTGCAGTACGCCATCATTGATAAAAGCCAGTGGTTCCCCTGTCTCAGTGTTGGTCAAAAAAATCAGCCCGCAAAAAAGTCCTGGTTTGTTACAATATTTTTGATGCGTACGATTGCCGTCCACAACGGTTTCATAAGTGACGTCGGACTTCATCCTAACAGCAAAATAACCCCTAGTTGATCCACCTTCCATGGTACCCCATTGGTAGACTTTTCCGTCGGAGGTTGGAATTTGGATATCAATTCTGGGCCTGCAAGTTGCCTCTTGTGCTACTAAGTCAGCGTATGCTTGCTCTAGAATGGCTATGGTGTCTTCCATGGTAAGAACCTGGGAAACCATTTCATTATTAATTAGAAGCGTCACAATGAGTTCCTCTTTCTTCAGTTTCTAATATCCTGCAAAAACCACTCCGTTGGCACTTCATTTCCTAGATTGGCTTCCCGAGCTTTTTCATAGGCACGTCCGGCGACGGCATGAAACTGATTGCCTTGAAGATTACCACGCTCAGAATAAGTAATTTCTTTGCTTGATTTTCTTCCTCTATTGGTGCCCTTCATTAGGTCAACAAAATATAAAACCTTTTCGGGCATAGCGACACCGTGACCGCGTTTACCCCGTTTTTTTTGCGTAAATCCATAATCGTGATCTGGCCGAGCTGAATAGGTTAAGTACTCGTCCGCCAAATTTAATTGGGGTAGGCCTTCGGGTGCTGGAGCATTACCAAAACGAAAATAGACATCGATCAATTCCTGAGCATCTGCGCCGATCATTCCACCACCGCCGCCAACATTAATAACGTGTTGTCCGGGTTCAAGACATTCTGCACGGATAACAGGCACTGCCGAGTCCGTGCAGCCAGCAATAATATCTGCACCTTTATAAATATCTTCTGGGTTATTATACACGATAACCTCGATGTTGTATTTTTCTTTCATTTCAGATGCATAAGCCTCACGATTAGCCTTTGTAGGGCTGAATACCTGTACCTTTTTAATTTTTCTTACACACATAAAAGCATCAAGGTGGGTACGTGCCATTCCCCCAGAACCAATCATGCCTACTACTTCTGAGTCTTCGCGACTCATATACTTGACACCTATACCTCCATCAGCACCGACCCGCATATGTTGTAAAATTCCATCATTAATAAAAGCGAGCGGCGTACCGGTTTCCACATCTGTAACAAAAATTAATCCACAAAATGTTCCCGGCTCCACACAATATTTTTCCTGACTGCGGACACCTTCATACTCTGTCTCATAAATGATGTCTGACTTCATACGGATTGCGAAATATCCTCCGACCGAGCCCCCCTCCATTGAACCCCATTGGTAGGCTTTATTTGGATCCTTTGTAGGAATTTGGATATCGACCCTAGGGCGGCAAACTGCTTCACCGTCTGCAAGGTCACGATATGCCTTTTCAAGGACATCAATTGTATCCTGCATGGTGAGGACTTTTGATACGACTTCGTTATTTATAAATAATGTCATTAGATTTCCTAATTTAGAGAAGTGCGCACATCCACCAATGCCACGCCACCTTTTTCCACAACATCTGCAGCCTTTTTGAAAGCAGTAGCGAGTTCTTCAGGGTCTCGGACTGGCTCCTCTGCCCATGCACCATAACCCCGAGCTATTGTGCAGTAATCTGGCTCCGGGCCGACCATGCGCTGTCCTATCCAGGCATTCTCTGCTGGGCGACCCCGACGATAGGCCAGAGTGATTTGATGTTCTTCATCGTTGCCGAAAGAGGTATTATTATGGAGAACAATCATGATTGGAATTTTGTAGTGAACTGCTGTCCAGATTGCAGCGGGACCCATGGTGAAGTCGCCGTCACCGATTATTGCGACTGTGAATTTACCCTGATCACGCCCAGCAAGCGCCGACCCAATAATACCGCCTGGTCCATAGCCAATACCGCCACCGATGGAGTTGGACATAAATTGACCGGCGCCATCGAATTCCCAAATGCCATCATACCATGCACGGTAGTTTCTCGCTGCGAGTAACCAATCCTTTTCTTTCACCACATTAAAAAGTTCTGCTGTCATTCTCGGCAGATAAATCGGCACCTGATCCCACTTTAATTTCATTGCCTCAAGTTGGCTTAAACGAAGTTTATCGTGCATCATTGCTACCTCGGCCCGACGGTCTTTGGCTTTAGCTAACCATGGTGGTTTTTCTTCCGCTCTTCTTTTGATTTCAGCGTTTATCTGTTTAAGTCCGTAAAGGCCGTCAGCCTGAACCTGTATATCTACAGGGTGCAAAGGCCCCCCAAGGTGCGTCCAATGCTGGATTGTAAAATCATTCATGGACAGATCAATGACCGTCATTTTTCCTGCCGCAACCTCTTCACCCGCACCGCGGGCTCCCTCATAGGCACCGATGTTATTGGATATATCAAGACAGTCGACGCACAATACAACATCTGTCTTTGCCATTAACATCTTCTTGTATTCCCCTTCCGCTTTTGTTCTCCCAAAGCTGGCATTGAGATTCTGTGGGTGGTTTGAGGGCATACAAATAATATCATGTCCATCTTGGTATGCGGCGCCGAGTATTTCCACAAGTTCGGTCATTACAGGAGTGGTCGCCTTGTCATATCCGACGCGGCCACCAAGGATAAGAGGCCATTCTGCATTAATAAGTGCTTCAACTGCGGAGGAGATTGATTCCCTTGGCGCGGCTACGGGTGGCGCTGGCAAATAGCGAGGTGTTTTTACATCTGGCAGGGACACCCCCTCTGGAATATTTGATTCTTGGACTAAAACATCAACGGATACATAGGTTGGTGAGCATGGAGCGCTGGTGGCTATACGCTGTGCACGTGCAATGGAGTCCAAACATCCTTGGAGTGTTATAGGTTCATCTGTCCATTTGGTTACGTCCTTTACGATATCACATTGGGTATTAGCTGAATGAATCCAGTCTGTTTTACGGCGTTGGGCTGGGTCAGCCGGCCCAGAACCACCAAGTACAACTACCGGCATACGATCGGCCATAGCATTGTAAAATGCCATTGTTGCGTGTTGAATGCCAACGAGGTCATGCAGGAATGCCATAGCCGGTTTTCCAGTTGCCTTACAGTACCCTTGTGCCATTGCGACCGCTATTTCCTCATGAGCTACAAGAATGATCTTTGGTTTATGGTTTTTGGTATGATTAACTAGAGAATCGTGTACGCCACGGAATGAAGAACCAGGAGTTAAAAATATATATTCATGACCCAGTGAGCCAATGAGCTCTGCTATAAGATCAGAACCATATTCCGCTTGTGGTTGGTTTGCGGGCAGGTTTACTGGGGTTTCTGATATGAAATCTGGTGCCGCAGTATAGTTATTATTGATTTCGTCGCCCATTTAGCTTTCCTAAGAAAATTCGAGTGGATTCTATTATCTTAATTAGGTTGTTTTTTTTTGCACTTTAATATTGAGCAAACAATTTGGCAAAGGGCTCAGATTTATTTTATTACTGAAATTTGACTTCTTTGTTTTTCGGGAAGATTATAATCTCTAATTGTTTTTATTTGATTAATAAATCTTTTACTGATTGTTTTTGTAATGCATTGGGTAATATTTAAGATTACAGTCTTAATGCCTCATTGGCCAAGACTGATGTACCTTAAGTCATAAACAAAAAGTTAGTTGGAGCGCATAGCGGTTTATTAGGAACCGAATGGGGGGAGATTTAATGCCGACTAAGACTTTAAAAAATGTAACGGTTGCAGATGCATATTTAGAAGTTCTCGCCGATCGGGGTGTTGACTACTTGTTTGCCAATGCCGGTACGGATTTTGCTCCGTTGATTGAAGCTCTAGCGAAGGCGCAAGCCACTGGTACGCCTCACCCACACCCAGTTACTTGTCCGCACGAAAATACTGCTCAACATATGGCTATTGGTTATTATCTCGCAACAGGTCGCCCGCAACTGACGATGATGCATGTGAACGTTGGCACCGCAAATGCGATGAATGGCTTGTTAAATGCCTCTCGTGGTCAAACCCCGATGTTATTTACTGCAGGTCGAACACCGACAAATGAAGATAAACTGAAGGGGCACCGCACACTCGATATTCATTGGACCCAGGAAATGTATGATCAAGCGGGAATGACCCGCGAGGCGGTAAAATGGGATTATGAACTCAGGAATGGAGAGCAGGTTGAAACAGTGGTTGATAGAGCGCTCAGCGTTATTATGAGTGATCCTAAAGGGCCCGCATATCTCTCTTTGCCAAGGGAAGTGTTGGCCATTGAAATGGATGAGTTCAGTTTTGAATCTCCTGGTCGGATTCAGCCGGCAGCCCCAAGTCTGCCCAATCCTTCAGCCCTAGATGAAGCTGCATCAATTTTAGCCAAAGCAGAAAATCCCGTGATTATTACTAATTGGGGAGGTCGTAATCCCAATGTAATGCCTGCACTGGTTGAACTGGCCGAAAACTACGCCATACCAGTAGTTGAATATCGTAATCGTTTTGTTGCAATGCCACGACGTCACCCAATGTTTGCTGGTGGTAATCCAAACCCCTTTGTTAAATCTGCGGATGCTATTCTCGTAATGGACTCTGCAACACCTTGGCTCCCCTCCCAAGTCACACCCTCAGAAGATTGTAAGGTTTTACATTTGGCCCCTGATCCCCATTATAGTTACCTGCCTATCAGAGGGTTTAGGTCGGATATAGCATTGGCATGCGACAGTGCACTAGGGCTGATTGCACTCAATAATGCTATGTCAGAGCATGCAAAATCCAACCAAGAAGCTATTAAGACCCGCCGTAAAAAAATTACCGGTATTCACGAAGAATTAGAAGAAGAGTGGAAAAAGAAATTGGAGGTTGTCAAAGATCAGACACCCATACATCCAGCATGGATATCTGACTGTATTGCAAAAATAAGTGATTCAGACACAATCTTTGCCAAAGAGTCTCAGCTCCAGGTTCAATATCTTGATACTTCTAAACCGACTAAGATTCTGAATGCGGGTGCTTCTTCAGGTTTAGGGCATGGAATGGGTGTTGCGCTGGGTGCCAAGCTTGCAAATCGCGATAACCTTGTAATTGGAACCCATGGGGACGGCTCTTATATGTTTAATGTCCCTGTGTCAGCGCATTATGTCGCAGCAGAACAGGAATGTCCTATCTTAACCGTTGTTTTTAACAACCAAAAATGGCAGGCGGTCCGTGGTTCGACCCTTGGTTTGCATCCTGACGGGTATGCCGCAAAAGCCAATAGGCCACCATTGATGTATTTTACAGTCGATCAACATTATGAAAAATTAGTGGAAGTATCTGGGGGTTATGGAGAACAGGTTATTGATCCCAAAGACATGCTGCCGGCTCTGGAACGTGCTGTTAAGGAAGTGATGGTCAACAAAAGGTCTGCGCTGCTTAACGTGATGGCATCAGACCCAATTTAATTTCGATGATAAAGGAATATTACGTTGGATGAATTTTCAACATTGCAGCAGATAGCGGTAAGGGCACGCCGTAATTTAGATTGGAATGTTTGGGATTACTTAATGGGAGGCTCAGAAAGTGAGACAACTCTAAAACGTAATCGGCAAGGGTTTGATGCCTTGGCTTTGGCTCCAAGAATTCTAAGAAATGTGATGCATGTTGATCCTTCGACGACATTTATGGGAAAGAGGCTTAACTTCCCGGTGATGTTAGCCCCCATTGGATCGCTGCAGTTGGTAACTCCTGATGGAGCCTTGGCATCTGCAAACGCGGCAGCCGAAGTGGGAACTATGTATTTTTTGAGTTCGGTTACGCAGCCGGAAATGGAAAATGTAGGCCCAGCGACGAATGGGCCAAAGGTTTATCAATTATACGTAAAAGGAGATGATGACTGGATTGATCTTCAAGTTAAGAGGGCACAAGATGCTGGCTTTGAATTTTTCTGTCTCACGGTTGATACAGCGCATTATAGTCGTCGGGAACGTGATATCATAAAAAGATGGGAACCGAGTTCACGTCGTGCCGTGGCAGAAGACGGTGGTATAGATCATCTCGCTTGTTTGGATTGGGATACCGTAAAGCGTTTTAAGGACCGGCATGATATACCCCTCATTCTTAAAGGTATTGGAACTGCTGAAGATGCGGCGCTCTCTGTGGAGAATGGTATAGATTGCATATATGTTTCGAATCATGGCGGACGCCAGCTCGATCACGGGCGAGGATCAATTGATGTTTTGCCTGAAGTTGTAGAGGTAGTGAAAAAGAAAGTAAGTATAATCGTTGATGGAGCAATAATGCGTGGAACAGATGTTATTAAGTCGCTGGCTCTTGGGGCGGACGCAGTTTGCATTGGGAAACTGCAGGGTCTTGGATTAGCAGCCGGGGGTAAGGATGGTCTGGTTCACACATTGAAACTTTTAGAAGCGGAGATAAAAACCTCGATGGCGCTTTTGGGTTTACATGATTTTTCTGAATTGGATGCGACGTTTGTTGAAGAAGTGGAGCCGTTAATGCCAGCACACCAGACGTCTCCTTATACACATATAGAATTGGAAGAGCGGGAGTATGAAATATGAGCAATATTAAGGCACATGACCGTCCGGTTAACTTAGGAAATCCGCAAATGGGCTGGGCGAGTGATGTCGCAGCAGAAATGTTGAGGCAACTTGGGATTAAATACATTTCCCTAAACCCAGGAGCGAGTTACCGCGGACTCCATGATTCAATTGTCAACTATCTAGGAAATGATACTCCGCAGATGCTGATATGTCTTCACGAAGACCATGCTGTTCACGTGGCGCAAGGCTATGCCAAGGCCACAGGCGAACCTATGGCCTGTGCTCTGCATTCTAATGTGGGGTTGATGCATGGGTTGATGGCAACTTTCAATGCTTGGTGTAATCGAGCACCGATAATCATGATGGGAGCGACGGGTCCGGTGGATGCACCTCTAAGACGACCATGGATTGACTGGATTCATACTGCTAAGGATCAAGGAGCTTTATTACGTGATTATACCAAGTGGGATGACGAACCGCGTTCGGCGGGTGCAATTGTAGAAACGATGCTTCGAGCGAACCAAATGGCCCGGTCGGAACCACCGGGACCCGTCTACGTCTGCCTGGACGCAGGTTTGCAGGAGGCCCCCCTTGAAGAAGATATTAAAATACCGGATGTAACGCGTTTTCAGCCTTCCGCTCCGCCTCAAGCGTCACAGGAGGCGGTAAAACGAGTAGCAGATATGCTTCTAGCTGCATCTAATCCGATCTTAATGATTGGTCGCAGTGGAAGATCGAGGGAAGCTTGGGATAATCGCGTAAGGTTAGCTGAAGCGGTGGGCGCTGGAGTATTTACAAATTTACGTAATTCAGCTGTTTTCCCAAGCGATCATCTATTGCACGTGGGCCGACCGGCTGGCCGGATTACCGAAACGATGCGAAGTATGGTCACGGCTGCAGATGTTGTTCTTAGTCTAAATTGGCTGGATTTTGGCGGTACGCAGCGTTTGCTAACGCGAGATAGTGAGCTCAAAGGAAAAATAGTCCATTGTTCAATGGAAGAGTATGTACACAATGGCTTTGGTGGTGAATTATTTGAATTACCTATGGCGGATCTCAAAATAACCGCTGACCATGATGCTTTTGTCGTACAGCTTATTGAAGAGATAGAGAGTCGTGGTATTTCTGGTAGTTGGGATGGAAAAAGGGTAGGACCAGATCCTGTCAGTTATGATAACATTGCTGATCGTGAACCTGATAGTGTCCTACAACCAGCAGACATCGTTACTGCCTTGGCAGAAGTGCAGGGTAAACGAAAAATTAGCTTGAATAGAGTAAGTTCTGGTGGTGTTGGGCCGGCCTATCAATTTACCGACCCTTCGTCTTACTTGGGTCATGACGGTGGCGGTGGTTTAGCATCTGGCCCGGGTACCTCCGTCGGTGCCGCGCTAGCAGTTATGGACACCGATTGGCTAGCCGTTTCCGTTCTTGGTGATGGAGACTTCATGCAGGGAAATACCGCACTTTGGACGGCTGCAAAATATAAAATTCCAATGCTTGTGATTATATCTAATAACCGCTCCAACTTTAATGATGAACTGCACCAGGAAACGGTAGCGAAGGATCGTGATCGTCCGGTAGAAAATCGTTGGATTGGGATGAGAATTAGTGAACCAGATATAAATTTAAGCGAGCTTGCAGAGTCTCTTGGTTTTGAAGCGCAAGGCCCCATAACAACATCCGGTAAGTTGTTAGAGGCAATGGAAAAGGGTTTGAAAGCTGTGGAAGATGGTAAGCAGCATTTTATTAATGTTCACGTTGATACCGGTTATGCCGAGCCACCACTGATGCGTGGCGGCAATAAAGGCGTGTGACGGTTAGGGATAGGAGAAAAAAATGCCTGATTTAACAAAATTTGACCGGCCTATTAATGTTGGAAATCCCAAGATGGGCTGGGCTAGTGATGTTGCCGCGGAAATGCTTCGTCGTATGGGTATCAAATACTTATCAATGAACCCGGGCGCAAGCTATCGGGGTTTTCATGACTCGATTGTCAATTATTTGGGGAATGATGATCCACAAATGATCCTTTGTTTACATGAGGATCATGCGGTTCACATAGCCCAAGGTTATGCGAAAGCAACAGACGAACCTATGGGTTGTATTTTACATTCAAATGTTGGCCTTTTGCACGGCATGATGGGAATATTTAACGCGTGGTGCAACCGAGTTCCCATGGTCGTTATGGGTGCGACAGGACCGGTGGATGTCATGAAGCGGCGTCCTTGGATTGACTGGATTCACACTGCAAAAGATCAGGGTGCCTTGGTGCGAAATTTTGTCAAATACGATGACGAACCTCGATCAGCACAGGCGCTAGCCGAAACTATGGTCAGAGTGAATAAAACTATCCGTACGGCGCCTACAGCCCCTGCTTACGTCTGCCTAGATGCGGGGTTACAGGAGTCAGAAATTGATCCTGAAATGAAACTACCTGATGTTTCGCGATTTCTTCCTCCACCACCAACTCCCGCTCCACAACAAAGTGTCGACGAGGCAGCTGATCTTTTGGTAAAAGCGAAAAACCCTGTAATTATGATGGGACGTCTCAAGCGGGAAGAGAAGGGGTGGAACAACCGAATCAAACTCGCTGAGCTTGTTGGTGCAGGTGTTGCTACTGATATGAAAACAGGCGCTGCATTTCCTACGGACCACCCCCTACATTTGGCACCACCAAGTAATCGACCAAGAGAAGAAGCTGAATTAGAAATAAAGAATGCAGACGTAATTCTTGATCTTAATTGGGTGGATTTAGCGGGCACTTTTAAACTGATCTTTGGACGAGATGAGATAAATGCAAAGGTTATCCATGTATCTATGGATTCCATGATACATAATGGCTGGACAACTGATCATATGGGAATGCCGATTGGTGATGTGACAATGCTGGCTGAACCTGAGCCAGTTGTTGAACAGCTTATCGAGGCAATTGAAAATCGTCTCACCGATGGGAGCCGGTGGGACGGCAAAAATAAGGGCCGAACGGCCAACCCCGATACAACTTACGAAATGTTGGACCAGAGTGATAGCATTTCTGTTGAGGCTGTTACTCTGTGTATGAATGAGGTCCGCAAGGGACGCAATTTGACATTAACTAATGTTACAATTGGTTGGGCGGCCGACGGATACCATTTCACACATCCACTGGATTATCTTGGAAATGACGGCGGCGGTGGACTGGCCTCTGGAACTGGTACAGCTATTGGAGCAGGTCTGGCTCTAGCTGACACTGATAGAACAGTTGTTGCAGTGTTAGGGGATGGGGATACCATGCAAGGGAGTTCATCCCTCTGGACTGCTGCCCACTATAGTATTCCGGTGTTATTTGTTATTTCTAATAATCGCTCTAATTTTAATGACGAAATTCATCAGGAGACGGTAGCAAAGATGCGTGATCGCCCTGTGGAAAATCGTTGGATTGGGCAACGAATAGACGACCCTACCGTTTCAATTGAGCGCTATGCAGCGTCCCTTGGCGTTGAATCGGCTGGTCCCATTGAGACTGTTAAAGACCTAGTTCCTGCTTTAGAGCATGCATTATCGGTTGTTGAATCAGGTAAACCTTACCTTCTAAATGTCCATGTTGATAAAGGCTATGCAGTTCCTCCGCCTGCGCGTGAAGCTTAATGTCATCGCGGAATAAAGAGGAGAATCTTGGAGAGCGAGCTTTGGCCAGGGAGCAGGTTTATCTTTGCATAATGACGAATGTGAAAAGTCTGCCAGAGGGTATGCCGCCGAGAGATAGCCTCATGCATGATCATAAAATATATCTGCGTGATCTAGAACGTCGAGGATTGTTGTTTGGAGCGGGTCGGCTGATTAATGAAGAAGAAGGCGAAAACGCCGATATCGGTCACGGTATGTTGGTCATTCGGGCCAAAACCCGTTCTGAAGCGGAAGAAATTGCATTCCAAGAACCTTTTACTAAAGGTGGTTATCGAACAATGGTATTGTATCCGTGGCAGCGAAACGAGGGTAGCATAGATATTTCAATTCGGCTGATGGATTCTGTTTTAGAAATTGACAGCAGGACTTACGACCTCATTCCCAGAGGTGGTGAAGTGAGAACATGATATTCTTGGTTAGATCAGTATTGAAGTTACTATTAGTTAAAGGCTTAAATCAGTAAAGCAAAAGGTTAAATTGTGATGAATGAAGGCCCGCCAATTCGCAAAGCAAATATTCGCTACCAGTCGGACGTGATTGTAGACATGATCAAGCTCTATGATTTCCCGGCAATTCCATTAAATCCCGGTGCGAGCTATCGTGGTCTGCACGATAGTCTTGTTAACTATGGCGAAGACGACCCGCCAATGATTTTGTGTAACCATGAAAAACTCGCGGTGCAGATAGCGCACGGTTACGCGAAGGCAACCGGGAAACCGATGCCAGCAATTGTCCATAATGTGGTGGGTTTGTTGCATGCCCCACTCGCTGTTTATTATGCCTATATTGATCGGTGCCCTGTTTTTCTCATGGGTGCAACGGGACCCATGGACGAAAAATTACGTCGTCCATTCATAGACTGGATTCACACTGCATTCGCTCAAGGCTCGGCAATCCGTGATTATACCAAATGGGATTATCAACCTGCCAGTGTGCATGGGGTCGCTGATTCATTTGCGCGTGCTTACTCAATCATGATGACTGAGCCACAGGGGCCAGTCTACATGGTTTACGATGCAGGCTTGCAGGAAGCTGAATTAACAGAAAATATTCAAATACCGTCGGCAGATGCCGTTAAGGTGCCACCACGTCTTGCGGCAGATCCAAAGTTAATTGGTGAAGCTGCCGATGTGTTGGTGGACGCTGAATACCCGGTGCTTCTTACTGAGTATGCGGCGCGGGCACCGATTGGCTTCGGGGATACGGTCGAGCTTGCAGAAATAACAGGCGCAGCTGTTTATGATATTAACAAGCGCTTAGGATTTCCAAATCAGCACCCTCTCAGTGTTTCTATGCATGCTGATGCCTTTGAAGGTGCCGACTTGGTGGTGGCTCTAGACGTTGTGGATTGGACAAGAGGTTCGCATAAACCAAACTGGGAAACCCGAGAAGTAGAGGCTATTACCACGCCTGATTGCAAGTGGATCGATATAGGTTTTGCCGATATAGAGATCAGCAAGTGTGCGACTGATTATAATAAACATCATAATTGGGATTTGAGGATATTGTCCGATACTGCCAATGCAATACCGGCCCTAGCGGCAGCTTGCCGTTCCCGTGTCAAATCTGACCCAAAACTTGCAAAGAGAATTGAAGAACGGAAGCAGTTGATTGGCGAAAAACATGCGGGTCAATGGGCTAAATGGCAGGAGCAGGTCAAGGACACCTGGGACCAGATGCCCATGCACGAAGCTCGGATGGCGACGGAAGTGTGGGAAGCCATCAAAGAAGAGGATTGGGTCCTGACAGCCGGCACACTTAAGGACTGGGTTCGCAAAGTCTGGAATTTCGATAAACCCTATCAGCACCCGGGTAGGGATCTTGGAACCGGCACGCAGTTCGGTTTATCTCTTGGCGTCGCCTATGCCTATAAAGATACTGAAAGATTGGTTGTTGACCTCCAGCCGGATGGAGATTTGATGTTTGATCTTGGTGGTCTGTGGATTGCAGCGAAATATGAAATTCCGATCCTAGTAATTATGTATAATAATCGAGCCTACTATAATGATTGGGCTCACCAAATATCAGTTGCTAATAAGCGGGGCACTGACCCTGATAGGGCATATATAGGGATGGATCTCGAAGGTCCCGCACCGGATTTTGCACACATCGCTAAGGGCTTGGATTGGTACGCTGAGGGTCCCATTACCGACCCCAAGGATATCCAATCCGCTGTCAAGCGGGCGATGAAGGAGGTAAAAAAAGGTAAACCGGCGTTGGTTGATATAATCACTTGGCGACGCGGCGAGGCAGCATAAAATTTAACTCGTTATTTGACTTAATTTCTATTTATGAGGAGAACCAATGAATAGAATTGCGTCATTTACTGGGTATTGATGCTTTAGTTGAAAATATTGGACAGTACAGTAAAGGTTTGAGCATGGGCGATGAAGGCATAAAGAAATCAAATACCAAATATCAGTCAGATGTTATTGTAGATCTTATCAAAGATTTTGGCTTCAAACACATTGCATTGAATCCAGGGGCAAGTTACCGCGGTTTGCACGATAGCTTAGTAAACTACGGTGAAAACGACCCTCCCATGATGCTTTGCACTCATGAGAAGATTGCTGTTCAGATGGCCCACGGTTATGCGCGGGCTACGGGAGAACCGATGATAGCCATCGTTCATAATCTTGTCGGTTTGTTGCATGCTCCTATGGGGGTTTACTATGCTTATCTTGATCGGGCGCCTGTTTTTATTATGGGTGCGACCGGTCCTGTGGCAGAACCTAAACGGCGTCCGTTTATTGACTGGATACACTCCGCAAATGTTCAAGGACAAATTTTACGCGACTTTGTAAAATGGGACGCCCAACCTAACACTATTGATTATGTACCCGATGCGTTTGCGCGAGCCTATTCGGTTATGATGACCGCGCGTCAAGGACCTATTTATATGTGTTACGATGCCGGTCTTCAGGAGGCCGAGTTGGATCATGAGATACACATGCCACCGCCCTCAGCTGCACGGGTTCCAGCTCAGGCGGCTCCAGATCCGCAGGCTCTGAGCCAAGCCGCAGATATGCTGGCTAAGTCTGAGCGTCCAGCTATAGTGGCGGATTTTGCTGCCCGGCCCCCTCATGGTTGGAACCATGTCATTGATATAGCAGAAACATTGGGCGCTAGCGTTTGGGATGTGAACTCCCGACTTAATTTTCCTGGCAACCATCCGTTAAATTTATCTATGGATCAGCAGGCCTGCTATGAAAATGTCGATTGCGTTTTGTTATTAGATGTAGCGGATTTTGAGAAACAAACCCATGTCCGAGATATATCTACAAGAACCGTAAAACCGTCGGTTAATGAAGATGCAAAGTGGATAGATATAGGCTGGACGGATACAGAGATTAGTAAGTGGTCTATGGATTATTCACGAACTCTTTTTCCTGACGTTCGTATGACGGCTGATGTGGTGACAGCCACACCAATGCTTACCGATCTCATGAAAGCTAAAATTGCTGATACCGCCGGTCTAGCCGAAAAAATAGCAAAACGCACAGAATTAATTCATGAAAAGCACCACGCATTAAGAGCTCAATGGCGGAAAGACGCCGAAGAAGATTGGGATTCTCAACCAATGACAGTTGGACGATTGGCACTAGAGGTTTGGGAGGTAATAAAAGATGAAGATTGGGTCCTGACGGCTGGTACCATGCATGATGCAGCTAGAAGGCTGTGGGATTTTGATAGGCCATATTGTCATGGTGGACGTGAACTGGGAACAGGTACTCAGATTGGAACCTCTTTAGGCGTTGCTTTGGCCAATAAAGGCACTGGCAGACTATGTATAGATTTGCAGCCAGATGGCGACTTAATGTTTGATGCCGGAGCACTTTGGATGGCCTCAAAGTACCAAATTCCTATGCTTATAGTTATGTATAATAACCGTGCTTACTATAATGATTGGAATCATCAAATTGTTATTGCCAATAATCGGGGTACTGATCCAAGTCGGGCTTATATCGGTATGGATTTACTCGATCCAGATCCGGATTTTTCCGGAATCGCTCGGGCTCAAGGCTGGTGGGCTGAAGGTCCTATTGAAAACGGAGATGATGTTGAAGGAGCCTTGCGTCGAGCAATCGAGCAGGTCAAGAAAGGTAAACCGGCTTTAGTTGACACAATTTGCCGCAGAGGAAAAGGAAAAGCAGCACTTACGTAATGTAGGCGTTGTATTGGTTTTAATAAATTCAATATCTAATACCTGGAGTTATAAAAAATGGTAGAAAAATTTGGCATTGGGCAGCCGGTCCCCCGATTTGAAGACCCACGTCTTCTCACTGGCGGTGGCAAATATATGGATGACAATCAGATGCCCAACGAAACTCGCGCTTATATTCTGCGATCTCCTTACGCAAACGCTAAAATTTGTTCCATGAACATAAGCTCAGCTAAATCTTCGCCAGGAGTCATCGAAATTTTGACCGGGCAGGACTATGTAGCAGANGGACACGGCCCACTTTTGTGTACCCCAGTACAAAAACAGCGTGATGGCTCNAGGATGTTTGAACCAGAGAACCCGCCGCTNGTAATAGACCAGGTAAAAATGGTTGGTGATTATGTGGCTATGGTAATTGCAGAANCCATTGAACAGGCCAAAGATGCGGCCGAATTAATAGAAATAGATTACGAGCCTATGGCGGCCGTATCCTTGCCTTTCGATGCCGTGCAGCCAGGGGCGCCAAGGGTTTGGGAGGAACACGACAGTAATATTTGCTTTGTCCACACGGTGGGTGACAAAAACGCAACTGATTTAGCTTTTGAAAGGGCGACAACTATTGCCGGGGGAGAATTGCCAGTCAATCGAAGTGCTCATGTAACTATGGAACCTAGGGGCGCGATCGGTGATTTTAACCAAGGCTCTGGAATGCTCACTTTGTATACGGGCGTTCATTACCCGTGGCAGTTGCGCGAGGAGCTCGCCAATAGAATTTTTCACATGCCTGAAACGAAAATTCGCGTAGTTGCTGGAGATATGGGTGGTAGCTTTGGATTACGAGGAGGAACCTACAGGGAACATGTTTTAGTTTCATGGGCAGCCTTAAAGATTGCGCGACCAGTCAAATGGGTTTGTGAGCGCTCCGAAGGTTTTATGAGTGATCACCAGGGGCGGGACGTATATTGGAATGCTGAAATTGCCCTTGACGAGAATAATAAGTTTCTCGGAGTGCGCGCAACTAGCTACGCAAATGTCGGAGCTTATCTTGCTAGCAAAGGTACCTTGCCTCCTGTGGCAAACCTTGGAACCATGGCAGGGACTTATGATATTCCAGCGATGTATGTCGACGTTTCCGCAGTATTTACAAATACCAATCCAATATGTCCGTTTCGAGGTAATGGACGGCCAGAGGCATCATATGTAATCGAACGTCTTATTGACTTAGCTGCCGATGAGACAGGGGTTGATCCGGCAGAGCTGAGACGAATTAATCAAATTCCGCCGGAATCCCTTCCCTATAAAACGGCTCTTGTTTTCACCTATGATAGTGGAAATTTTGGTGACAATTTGGAAAAAGCACTAGAGTTAATTGATTATGACGGTTTTTCCTCGCGAAAAGAAGCATCAAGATCAAGGGGAAAACTAAGGGGTATAGGGGTATCTAATAGTATTGAGCGAGCTGCAGCTGCCAGTCTTGAGCAGGTAGAAATCAAGTTTAACCCTGGCGGAACACTAACGCTTTATGCGGGTACCAGCCAGCAAGGTCAGGGTCACGAAACAATTTTTAAGCAAATCATGTGTGAAAAGTTAGGCGTTGACCCTGATGATATTGGCTTTAATGAGGGGGATACGGCATTACTAGCTTTTGGCGGGGGTACCGGAGGTTCACGGTCAGCGACCCTTGGTGGATCCGCGGTACTTGGATGCAGTGATAAAATAATTGAAAAAGCTAACAAAATAGCAGCACATTTAATGGAAGCCGCCGAAGCTGATATTGAGTTTGAGGGCG
Organism: Rhodospirillaceae bacterium; assembly: GCA_002712335.1. Next base: position 36,882 of record PATI01000013.1, read on the forward strand.
GTAATTTCAGAGTAGTCGGGACGGATAAATCCATCAGTTTAGTTGAAATAGCAAAAAACTCCTATAAGCCGGGTAAAATGCCTCCAGATATTGAACCGGGCTTGGGAGCAATTTTTACCTACGAGGCCCCAAAGGAAAACTTTCCTAATGGCTGTCACGCATGTGAAGTAGAGGTAGATCCTGAGACTGGAGTTATTGAAATTTTATCCTACAAGGTTGTGGATGACGTGGGAACGGTGCTCAATCCGTTAACCCTAAAAGGTCAGATTATNGGTGGTGTAGCTCATGGGGTNGGACAGGCGTTGNTGGAAGAAATCCAATTTGATTCCGACAGTGGGCAACTCGTTACAGGNTCNTTTATGGATTACACAATGCCTCGCGCTGACAATATGAGTTATGTTGATGTTGTAAGCAATCCATGTCCCACAGCGACAAATCCCCTGGGTTGCAAGGGAGCTGGTGAAGCAGGAACTGTTGGCGCCGTTCCCTGCGTAATGAATGCAGTTGTCGACGCTTTATCAGAATATGGNATNCNACACCTCGATATGCCGGCCACTCCGGCAAGNGTCTGGGCNGCTATCGACGGAGCTAAAAANGCCGTCGCCTAAAGTGCGGCTACTCTACNCGTCCACCGGGCAGGTGCGGAAANGCAGAGTGTTCATGAGGCATTGTAACCGGCATTGCCTCNGTAACANATTCNGGGCCAAGTTGATCNAGAGANGTAACACCGAGTAGACCCAAAGTCGTATTAATTTCTCTTTCAAGNAATTCTAGGCAACGAATTAAGCCTTCGGCACCCCCNGCNCCTAGGGCATATGCCTGCAACCTACCAATACCCACTGCTTGCGCTCCAAGGGCTAAAGCCTTGATAACATCTGTTCCCCGTGTAAAACCCCCATCAATAAATATCTCTGCTTTACCTTCCGCTGCAGCGGCAATNTCNGGCAACATTTGAATATTTCCTAAAACATGGTCAAGTTGGCGACCGCCATGATTCGAAATATAAATACCTTGTACTCCATGCTCGACCGCGAGCGCTGCGTCTTCCGCAGTCATAATTCCTTTTAAAATTAGCGGTCTTTCACCGATTTCATCTTGGATTAATTTAACGGTGTCCCAAGTAATCTTCTTTTGCCATTCTCGCGCCGGAACCCGACGAAGCGCCAATTGGGCAGGATTTAAACGTTCTCTGTTGCCATAAAAAGCTGAGTCTACCGTCAAGGTCACCGCCGAATAGTTGGCTCTAACAACTCTGCGAACGAGTTCCCTTATCCAATTGTCATCTCCGCGTACGTAAATTTGAAATGACTTAGGATGGGGACTATTAGCGGCCACCTCCTCTAAACTAGGCTGACAAACCGTTGATAAAAAATTAACACTGCCAAACTNTTCGGCAGCNTCGTCTACATCAAGTCCGCCGTTAACTGACCATCGTTCGATTCCACCCATGGGTGCAAGTATGACTGGAATACGCATTTTATGACCAAAAAAGTCAGTTTCGGTATCGATATCACTTACGTCACGGCAAATTCTGGGCCGGAAGGCTAGGCAGTCAAGCGACATTCGATTTCGTCGCAGTGAGGTTTCACTCTCTGCGGCCCCGCAAATATAGTCCCAGTTATCTTGATCCATATTACGTCTGGCCATCATGATCATGTCGTGTGTTGTTTCAAAAATGGCATCACTCATAGTATTCTCCGTAATATGAAATTTATTTTATAGAATTTATTTAAGTGAGACGGCCACCGGGAATATGCGGAAATGCGCTCATTTCATGTGCAGGGTTAACTGGCCTTGCCTTGGATAGATATGAAGCATCTAGCTGATTNAGGGAAGAGACACCAAGTAGACCCATGCAAATTTTTATCTCTTCTTCAAGAATAGTGAGGCAGTCAAGTAAACCATTAAGCCCTCCGGCAGATAATGCAAATGCCTGCAATTTTCCTATACCGACAGCTTGAGCTCCAAGGGCTATAGCCTTGATTATGTCGGTACCTCTCATAAACCCCCCGTCAATAAATATTTCGGCTTTGCCGTTAACGGCCGATACAATATCTGGCAAAACTTGGATTGTTGCGCGGTCATGGTCCAATTGTCGGCCACCATGATTTGAGACATAAATTACGGAGGCCCCATGTTGGACACCAATTTCTGCATCCTCTGGCCGGCTGACGCCTTTGAGGATCATTGGCCCGCCCCAAATTTGACGGATTTCATCCCAAGTGTCCCAATTAAGCCCTGCCAAAAATTCTCTTCCCACGGCATTTGAGCGGGTCGGCGGAGTCCACCCTGCAATCATTTGCCGTTCACGATTTGAATATACGGCAGCATCAACCGTAACGGCTAAGGCGGCATAATTATTTTCTTTAACCCGGCCAAGTAAGTCCTCAAGCCAATTGCGCCCACCTCTAACATAAATTTGGTAGACTTTCGGGTGCAAACTGTTCAAAGCTATTTCTTCCAAGCTTGGTCTTGAATGACCGCTTAACATATTAATAATACCAAATTCTTCCGCTGCATCATCCACTGCTTGAGCCGCCGATGGGGTAACAAGTTGAAGGGATGCCATGGGAGCAAGAAATACAGGCATTCTCGATTTATGGCCGAATAATGTCGTAGTATANTCNAGGACTGATACGTNCCTCAAAACTCGGGGTTTTAAAGCGATGGANTCTAGTCCAAATCTGTTACGTCGCATAGCGGTTTCACTTTCGCTTCCACCCGCGAGGTAGTCCCNTACCGCTCCGCGTGCATTACGTCGGGCTTTTCTTATTATCTCGTGATTGGTCTTAAATTTCATTGATGAATATCAAAATTTTTTTTGGTTTTATGTGGTTTATTGGATATTTAATATATTTTAAGTAAAACTTTAAAGATGATATCGTGATTTGTCGACGGTGAAGCGAAGCTCTTAGTGAATAAGTTTTTTAATAGTTACTTTCGAGAGTAAAATAGATTTAGAAAAAAAATGGAAAGTTTATGGCAAGGAAACCTGCAATTTCAATGAAGCATGTTGTCGACCCTGCAGCGTGGACGGCAGATGAACTCAAAAAGGACCAAGGTTGGGTTTATAATTTGTCAGAGACCGATATTGCTGAATTAAACATTTTGGTAAATAACCTTGATAACAAAATTACGGACGTTTTGGAAATTTCCCCGGAGGAAATTTGTCTGCCTACCCTAGCGCCTAAGTTAAAAGACATCGCTAATGATGTTATTAACGGTAAAGGACTTGCCTTGATCAGAGGCGTGCCTGTGGAGAGATATAGCAGACTTCAGTCGGCTATCGCATTCTGGTGTATTGGTTCCCATATTGGACAACCGGTTTCTCAAAATGCCAAGGGTCATTTGCTTGGTCACGTTCAGGATCTTGGGGGGACATCCTTGTCTAATCCTGGTAATCGCGGCTACCAGACCCATGATGGTCTTCCATACCACTGTGACTCATGCGATGTGGTTGTACTCATGTGCCTACATCCATCTAAAACCGGTGGTCTCAGTACTGTTGTCAGTTCCTTAAGCATATACAATGAGATGATTGAAAGAGATCCAAAACTGGCTTTGGCACTCAGTGATGCGATCTATCGAGATAGGCGAAATGAAATTCCCCAGGGGAAGGATCCATGGTTTCAACTTCCAGTTTTTAATTTTTTTGAAGATTATCTTACTGTGAGCTGGCAGGGTGCTTATATTCGGTCGGCGGCTCGATTTAAAGAACTACCCCAGCAGTCACAGAATCTCAAAGACGGGCTGGATTTATTTAATAAGTTGGCCAACGAGATGGCTTACTCTATGGAGTTCAAACCCGGGGATGTTCAAATTTTACATAATCATGTAACCGTTCATTCACGTACAGCTTATGAAGATTGGCCTGAACCTGAGAGAAAAAGGCATTTGTTGAGACTTTGGCTGGCAACTCCATCAGGTAGACCCTTGCCTCCGGCTTACGAGGAACGGTATGGCGGTTTAAAAACAGGAGATCGTCCTGCGGGCGGTATAATTGTTCCTGGCACCGTCTTAAAGGCGCCTCTGTATGCAGAGTGAATAAAGGTGATCTGGAATCTAGTTCTTTTTGTAAAAATACTGTATAAATGCTAATAAAATTACAATTTTCTATTTTTTTGGGGACGGGTTTACTAAGGAGCAAGTCAATGGATCTAGCAACAAGTGATAAATATCATGCAATGAGTGTTGATAGTTTTGATACCACAAAGCTATTAACAAATGCAGCGAGGCAGCGTGACGCAAGAAAACTAAATGACTTTCCTATTTTCGATGTTGATGCTCATCATTACGAGGGGGAGTCTATTCAGGAAATTATAAAATATATTGATGATGATGTCCTGAATCATTTAGCGCGTGCTAACCCTGCAATTATCGCTCAAGGCAGAGGGGGTTATCAACCAGTAGGCGGACGAGTAACGCGATATCCTCTTAGGAAAATTGAAGAGACGCCCGCGGACGGTGTACACCGAGACATTCATTTGTCCCGCCGATGGATGGATGCAATGGGTATCGATTACATTGGTCTTTTCCCTACTGGTATGCTGGGAATAGGACTTGCGCCGCAGGTGGAAGTTGAGGTCCAGTATGCCAAGGCATATATGCGCTGGTTGACTGAGGAACTTCTTCCTAGCGACTCGCGTATAAAGGGTTATGTATTTTTACCTTTTAATAGTCCCGAGGCGGCCTATGAGATGGCTTTGGAATTTGCAGACAAAAAAGGCATTGTCGGCTTCCTTATCACCAGCCCAAGGTACAAGCCTGTTCACGATAATGCCTATATGAAAACTTATCGTTTCATAGAGGAAACCGGTATGCCCTTAATTTTTCATTCGGGGCTTAATTGGAATGATCCTCTGATGTCGGTTACAAACCGCTTCATTGCTGCTCATGCCCTTGGCTTTACACTTTATAACGTAATTCATATGACGAATTGGATTTGTAATGCGCTTAATGAAAGATTTCCAACTCTGGATGTTTGCTGGGTCGAGTCGGGGTTGTCTTGGGTTCCTTGGCTCGGACAGCGGCTAGACAATGATTACAAAATGCGGTCATCGGAAATTCCGGGGCTTAAGAAACTACCAAGTGAATATATGGCTGATATGTTCTACACTAACCAGCCCATGGAAAAGCCAAATGATCTTGATTACTTAGAGATGACTTTCAAATTCATAAAGGCGGAAACTCAACTCCTTTATGCATCAGATTACCCACATTGGGATGCGGATATGCCTTGTGCAATCTATGATTTACCGTTCTTGGATGAAAAAGCAAAAAGGAATATTCTGGGTGGTAATGCCGTCAGATTATTTAATATAGACGTCTCTGAACGGTACCCAAACTATAAGGCGGCTTAAAAGTCATTTGTGTTCGGCTGGAAGGCCGGCTCTCAGTCGGGTCGGCCTACAAAGCGTACATTGGGAACATTGTATTTACTAAAAGTATTTAAAATATTGAACTTAGAAAGGGAGCGTAATGGCTAAGGAAATATTGGTCGGCAAAGCCTCCGACTTTAAAGAGGGTGACAAGAAAATTGTGCCACATGGAAAAAATAGTGAAATAGGAGTTTATTTGGTTCACGGTAATTGGTACGCCTACGCCAACCTTTGTCCACATCAAGGCGGACCCGCATGCGAAGGATTATTGATGGCGAAAGTCGAGGAAATAATCGCTGAAGATAAGACCTATCAGGGAATGAAATTTAACCACGATGAAATGCATATCGTGTGCCCTTGGCACGGTTGGGAATTTGATATTGCGGACGGTCAGGCGGTGGCAGACCGTAAGTGGAGCCTTCGAAAATTTGATGTAGAAGTGCGGGGTGAAGACGTCTATGTCCTCGCTTGAACCAGATCCCAGAGCCGCTGACCTTCCTGAGGGTGGCGAGGTTATTGCCCATATTCCGCAGGAAGAAGAGGCGTTGAGAGTATTTGCCAAAGCAATAAGTGATGTCCCAGCTGGTGAACCAATACCAGAGGAAGTTATTCAAGAAGGTCTCACTGCCTTGACGAGGCTTTATGCAGTGAAATTTCAGCTTGGAGAGCGTTGGGAACCGTTTACACCAAATAATACTGTGCCCGCGACAGCCGCGATGATTATGTGCACAGCTATGCTGAGGGGTGTGAATGTTGAAGTCTTCGAGCTGGGTATGTGGCAAAGTTGGTCCGGCGCGTAGAGGTTATTAATGGATATTCCTACAAGTGATCTTCACAAGCAGTCAGTTCAGTCACTAGATACTACCACTCTTTTATCAAATGCAGCTCGTCAACGCGATGCAAGGAATTATGCTTCATTTCCAATAGTAGATGTTGATTGCCATCATTATGAGAATGAGTCACTTCAGGAGATCGTTAAATATATTGATGACCCAGTTCTTAAACAAATGGGTCAACTTTATACAGGGGGTGGTACAGGAGGTCAGACCCCATTCAATCCCGGATTGGTCGGTTATCAGGATGTGGCAGGGAGGGGCACTGGTTACCCCCTGCGTAAAACCGAGACTACACCTGGGGATGGAAACCATCGCGATGTTCACCTTTCTCTGCGCTGGATGGATGCGATGGGTGTTGATTATGTTTGTTTGTTTCCCACCCCGATGCTGAGTTTGGGGTTGCATCCTCAGCCAGAGGTCGAAGGTGCGCTGGCCAGAGCTTATAATCGTTGGTTATTAGAGAATATAACGTCTAAAAATGAACGTATCAAAACGATGTTGTATGTTCCCTTCAACGATGCTGAGGCAGCTTTTCAGACAGTTCAAGAGTTTGGGAGCCACCCGGATGTTATAGGGTTCATGATATGTTCTGTTCGCTACAACGGTGTTCATGAAAATCAATATATGAAAACTTACTCCTTGATTGAGGAACTTGGTAAGCCTCTCGGTTTTCATAGCAATTATAATTGGAATGATAGGCTAGTAGGAAACAGCAACCGTTTCTTGGTAACGCATGCTCTTGGCTTTACAGTTTATAACGCCGTCCATTTATGTAATTGGGTTATAAATGGCCTCCCTGAACGTTTTCCCAAATTAAAAACAATATGGATTGAGTCGGGTTTAGCGTGGGTCCCGTGGGTAATGCAGCGGTTGGATAATGATTACAAAATGCGTTGGTCAGAGGCGCCATCCCTAAAAGGGTTACCTAGCGATTACATGCGAGAAATGTATTATTCAAGCCAGCCAATGGAAAAGCCAGATCGTGATGATGTCTTGGAAATGACCTTTGATTTAATAAACGCTGAAACACAATTGCTGTGGGCATCTGATTACCCTCATTGGGATATGGATGTACCTAGCGTCATTTACGATTTGCCTTTTCTTGATGAGAGGCAAAAACATAAAATTCTGGGTGGAAACGCAATTCAACTTTTCGGTTTGGACGTAAAAGACCGATTTCCAAATTATAAGCCAATATAACGGGCTAGGGATGACATTAACGGAAAGTCTTATCAGTCTTATCCGAAACAAGACGGTTACAAAAAAAGATCTCCATAAAACAGCATTATTTACATTAGATGCCGTCGCTAATCTCGTTGCAGGCCGGAACTCTATTCCAGGTAAGAAGTTGCTTGAATGGGGCTTGAAACGGCAAGAAGATGCTGCTCGCCGCGCATTTTTAATGGGTGGTTTGATGCATATTCTCGAGGTAGACGATGTTCATAGAGCATCGGTTGTACATACCGGTTGCGTAACGGTGCCAGTTGCTTTGTCATTGGCTATGGACAAAAATATTTCGGGGGCCGATTTTCTTAGAGCCGTTCTTTATGGATTTGAAGCGGCTTCCCGAGTTGGAATGTCGGTTGGTCCGTCGCATTATAAAATTTGGCATAATACAGCAACCTGCGGCCCCTACGGCAGTGCTTTAACTGCAGCGACTCTATTGGATCTAACAGATGAACAAAGTGTGCACGCGTTAGGGAATGCTGGCACCCAATCATCTGGCTTCTGGGAGTTTCTAAAAACTGGAGCTATGAGTAAACATTTGCACGCCGGCCGGGCCGCAGAAGCGGGTCTGGTTGCTGCCGAGTTGGCGGCTTTGGACTTTACCGGGGCCCCTAAAATCCTTGAGGGTTCAACTGGATTTTATTCTGGTGCTTGCCCTGACCCCCAACCTGATGCTGTCTTGTGTGATCCGGAAGGACAATGGCAGGTGCACCTAACCTCCATAAAGCCTTGGCCTTCTTGTCGTCACACCCACCCGGCGATTGATGCTGCGTTATCGGTTCATAAAGATTTGAATGGTATGCCGATTGCAGAAGTTAAAGTAAAAACATATCAAGCGGCCATTGATGTGTGCGATCGACCAATTTCTACTAGTGAATACGAAGGTAAATTCTCCATTCAGCATTGTGTTTCCGCTGCCCTACAAAGAGGGAATATCAATTTTTCAGATTTTGGAGAGAAGGCCCGCAGTGACGCCTCCAAATTAGCCGAAAAGGTAATTTTGATTGCTAGTGAACCGTATGCATCCTCCTATCCGAATTCGTGGGGTGCTGAGGTATTAGTTGTTCTTGAAGATGGCAGAGAGCTCATGTCTTCCAAACCGGAATGCAAAGGTGACCCCGAGGCTATGCTAGCTGATGAAGAATTGATTAGAAAAGCCGAGGAACTATTATACTTTGGCGGTTTAAATAATCCGGCCCCGGTCATTGATGGCGTCTTGGAGATGGTTGAAGGCGGTGTATCCCCAAATTTCGGTAATATTTTGAAATTCACTGACTAATCATTTTATTAAAATATTTTAGAAAATTCAGAGAGTTGTAATATGGACCAAGCAGAGAAGGCAGAAAAGTTTTTAAATTTACATAAGGATGGGACCTTTATTTTGCCTAATGCATGGGATGTCGCCAGTGCATGTGTTTTGGTTGATGTTGGCTATGAAGCGATAGCGACCACAAGTGGTGGTTGCGCATTCTCTATGGGATTTTGTGATGGAGAAAATATTGGTCGTGAAGGGATGGCTGAAGTGGTTGGACGAATAGCAAGGAATGTAAATATACCGGTAAGTGCTGATATGGAAGCTGGTTATGGTCCTTTGCCTGAAGATGTTGCGAAAACTATAAAAGCGGCACTCGATGCCGGAGTGGTAGGGGTAAATATTGAAGATAGCATTAAAATTGGTCCTCGTAGACTGTATGATTTTGAGATAGCGGTGGAACGTATACGCTCTGCGAGGATATCGGCTGATAAGTATGGTATCCCCGCAGTAATTAATGCTCGGACCGATGGCTATACGTTGGGTGGAGATGAAGACATGTTTGATGAAACGGTTAGACGTGCAAATGCCTATCTAGAGGCCGGGGCAAACTGTGCATTTGTTATTGGCGTCAGAGACGGAGCCCTAATCCAAAGACTAGTTTCTTCGGTCGATGGAGCGGTAAATATTTTAGCCGGGCCAGGAACACCTCCGATATCAGAGTTGAAAAGAATTGGAGTACGCAGGGTAACGGTGGGAGGTAATTTAGCTAAGGCCGCATATTCACTTGTTATGAAAGCTGCTAAAGAAATGAAATTTGATGGAACATATAACTTTGCCGCAGGCATTTATTCGCAAGCAGAAATGCATAGGATGATAAAAGGTGAGTAAAGTATTAAAAATATTTTTTAAATACTTTTAATATACCCCCCATCGACTCTTATGAGGCTTCCGGTAAGGTAACTCGCGCAATTGCTTAGTATAAATGTTGCTACATCCGAAAACTCTTTAATACTTCCGTATCTTCCTGTCGGTATTGTGTCTCTTGAGGCTTTGACAATTTGTTCAAGTGATTTTCCTGTTCTTTTTGCCGCTGCGGCATCAATTTGATTAACCCTTTCGGTGTGAATTCTGCCCGGTTGGATGGTATTTACCGTTACGCCGTCTTTAGCAATTTCAGTTGCTAGTGTTTTAGCCCAACCTAAAAGCGATGACCTTAACGTATTTGAAACACCTAAACCGGGTATTGGTTGAGTGGTGCCGGAGCTGGAAATTATTAATATACGTCCCCAATTCATTTTCCGCATGCCGGGGATGAAAGCGCTTGTAATTTCTATTTGGCTCAGGACCATTGGACGAAAATGCTTGGAAAAAGTTTCAGGCTCAATATCATTCATCGCCCCTGGTGGAGGGCCACCACCATTGTTGACAACGATGTCAAAGCCGTCGAAATCTTGTTTAGCAAGGTTTATAAATTTTGAAACAGAGGCCTGATCTGTTAAATCTAATTTATAACCATTTACTTTTCCGTTTGATTTGCTCTCTAGTTTGTTTGTTATTGTTTTTAATGTCTGATTATTACGACTGCATATTGCAATATCTACCCCTTCAGAAATGAGGTTCTCGGCTATTCCAAGTCCTAAACCTCCTGAGCTTCCTAATACAAGAGCACGTTTTCCATTTAGTCCTAAATCCAAAAGAAGGTCTCCTTATCCAATTCTAATATCTAAAATTTCTTAAAGAAAATCTTTGTTTCCTTTTAGGTTTCTCTTATTATTTTAGGGCTTTTAAGCCTAATTCTCGAATTTCGGAAAGAGTAGAACGGGGTGATATTTGATCTTGATCAATCCGCACTTCTATCATGGCGGGCCCGGAAAAATTGAAGGCTCTTTCAAATGCCGGAGCAAACATTTCTGTGGTGGTAACAATTTCACCCCTCAATCCATAAGCCATGGCTAGGGCTGCAAAGTCAGGGTTTATTAAGTCCGTTCCGCTTACTCTGCCCGGATAAAATTTTTCTTGATGCATTCTGATTGTTCCATAAGTTCCATTATTTATTACTATGAAAATTATTGGCAGATTATATTGACGAGCTGTAGCGATTTCTTGTCCGCACATTAAAAAATCACCATCTCCATTGAAGGAAACAACTAAACGTTCTGGGAAAACGATTTTCGCGGCAATGGCTGACGGAACACCGTAACCCATTGAACCGCTTTGAGGAGCCAATTCAGAAGGATAACTGCGGTAGGGGTAAAATCTGTGAACCCAGTTAGAAAAATTACCGGCACCATTCGTAATTATGGCATCATCGTCTAGTCTTTCGCCAAGCCATTGAACAATCGAGCCTAAATCAACTTGGCCTTTCATTTTTGGAAGTCTGATATTTTTGTCTTGGTCTGCGCGCGCGGCTTTCGTCCAGCTTGACCACGTTATATTATTGGGGGGATCCAATCTCATGGCCGCATCAGCAAAGTACGGCATTCCGGTATGTATTGCGACGTCTGGCTGATATACTCGGGCCAGATCTTCTAAACCTGCAGCAACATGTACAAGGGTTTGACTCGGGCATGGTATCGAAAATCGTTCATAGCCATCCGTAATAATTTCAGTAAGCTGCGCACCGACTACCAAAAGAAGGTCGGTTTCCTGTAGACGCCTTGCAAGAGTGGGGCTGATCCCAAGACCGACATCGCCGGCATAATTGGAATGGCGGTTGTCGATTAAGTCCTGTCGCCTAAATGCTGCTCCCACGGGAAGATCAAAGTTTTCAATGAATGCCTTAAAATTTTCTAGCGCATCTTTTGTCCAACCACTACCTCCAAGAATAACAAAGGGTTTTTTTGCTTTAACGAGCATAGTCTGCAGGCGGACCATAGATTCTGTGGAGGGGGAGGGGTTTATAGGACAATACCGTTTGGCATCATTTACCGCTGCCTTTTCTTTTTGCATGTCTTCAGGAAGGGCTAATACTACCGGACCAGGCCTACCTGATGTGGCAACGTGAAACGCCCTACTCAAAATTTCTGGTATTCGGTTTGGGTCGTCGATTTGCGTCACCCATTTTGCAAGTGGTGCATACATTTCACGGAAATTGACTTCCTGAAAGGCTTCACGGTCAACCATTGAACGCGCTACTTGTCCAATTAATAGGATGACGGGAGAAGAGTCCTGGTAGGATGTATGTATTCCAAGGCTGGCATTAGTTGCCCCCGGTCCTCGGGTTACAAAGCATATACCAGGCTTTCCTGTTAGCTTCCCATAGGCCTCAGCCATATAGGAGGCTCCTCCCTCCTGACGACAGACGACAAGTTTGATGTCATTTTGAACATCATAAAGAGCATCAAGGGTCGCTAAATAACTCTCGCCAGGTACACAAAAAATAGTATCGGTACCATGAATGCGGAGTTGGTCTACCAGAATTTGGGCGCCAGTACGTAAGTTAGGATTTTTGTTCATGGATTTATGAGTTTGATGTTGGTGACCACGGTGCTGGAACCAAGGTCTTATTTTCTTGGCGAAGGATAAGTGGCAGTATTTTGGGTAAAAACTTTTGCCATTCCTGATTTTTACCTAAATTATCTCTACGTTTGTCTCGATCTGAATAGGACTCATAACTCCACATGTGCACGATTTGATTTTGCGGTCCAAAATCCGTGTAGTACCAGCCCACGAGCTTCCCGAGTATTGGCTGTTGAATTGAAAGGCCTTCAGCTTGATATAGATCCATATACATGGGCACCTTACCCGGGTGAAGCGTGTATATGCGTTCTTCAATGATCATTTGATCAATATCCTTTTTTGTTGCATTAAATACATCTCATCACAGGGAAATCCCTAGGGCAATAGTCGTAAGGGTGTATATTGTGAAAAACACTTTAAGCGTACATAGACAAAAGCATGAAACATCATTTAGTTAAAACTTACTCTTCAAAAGAAAAGTTAAAGCGAGAAGACGAACTCGCATGGAAACTGGCAAGTCTGGCAGTCGATAAGGTGGCCGTTCAGGAAGAGGTGACTGAAATGGTCATCAACCGAATTATTGATAATGCCTCGGTTGCAATGGCTGCAATCAATCGATCACCACCCTCTGCCGCTCGTTCTCAGGCTCTTGCGCATTCCAGAGATGGAGGCGCGACAGTTTTCGGCTTGCCTACACAAAAGAAATTTGCCGCAGAATGGGCCGCTTGGGCGAATGGAACAGCTGTCAGAGAATTAGATTTTCATGATACCTTTCTAGCTGCAGATTATGCCCATCCGGGGGATAATATTCCGCCCTTATTAGCAGTTGCACAGCAGATGGGTGTAGGTGGAGAGGATCTGCTAAATGGCTTGGTTACAGCATATGAAATTCAGATCGACCTTGTAAAAGCTATTTGCCTTCACGAACACAAAATTGATCATGTAGCGCATTTAGGGCCTTCTGTAGCAGCAGGCATTGGGACAATGCTGTCTTTGCCGGCAGAGACTATATATCAATCCATACAACAGGCATTACACGTTACAACGGCAACGAGGCAGTCACGCAAAGGGCAAATTTCAAGTTGGAAGGCCTTTGCTCCTGCGCATGCCGGAAAGCTTGCAATTGAAGCTGTTGATAGGTGTATGCGTGGCGAAGGTGGTCCATCTCCTATTTATGAGGGAGAAGATGGAGTGATTGCATGGATGCTTGCGGGACCAGATGCAAGGTATTCTGTGTCGCTGCCAGAGAATGGAGAACCTAAAAGGGCAATTATGGATTCTTTCACCAAAGAGCACTCCGCGGAATACCAGAGCCAGGCTTTAATTGATCTTGCGTTTAGGATGCGGCCAAAAATTGATGATTTAGAAACAATCGAAAATATAGTAATTCACACAAGTCATCATACCCATTATGTGATAGGCAGTGGTTCTGGAGATCCGCAAAAAATGGATCCAACCGCTAGCCGCGAAACGCTTGATCATTCCATAATGTATATATTTACGGTGGCTTTGCAGGATGGCGAGTGGCACCATATTCGTTCCTATCTTCCGGAAAGAGCGCAGAGGGAGGATACGGTTCGCCTATGGAAAAAAGTTACAACGGCGGAGGATGCGAAGTGGACGGCTCGATATCACCACGCGGATCCAAATGAGTTAGCTTTTGGTGGCCGGGTGGAAATTACCTTAAAGAATGGGGTAGTGCTTGCTGACGAGATGGCAGTTGCTAATGCACACCCGAATGGATACCGCCCATTTAAAAGAGAAAATTACATCCAAAAATTTCGAACACTCACGGAATCTTTGGTTTCGGTGGGTGAACAGGATCGTTTTCTTAGTGTTGTTTCAAGGTTGCCAACATTAAACGCCGTTGAAGTTGGTGAAATCAATGTTGTATTAGATGAAGTAGAGTTGAGGTTTGGAAATAGAGATCAGAAAGGAATATTTTAATGTTATTTGAAACAAAATCCGCTACACAAAAACGAGCGGACTTTCGGAATGGTTTAAATTCGGGAAAGATTTTAAAATTTCCAGGAGCCCATGCGCCGATAGTCTCTCTTGAGGTGGAAAGACATGGGTTTGACGGCATTTATATTTCTGGAGCCGCTCTATCAGCCGACCTAGGCCTGCCAGATATTGGATTAACCACCTTGAGCGAGGTGACGCAGCGGGGGCGTCAAATAGCGCGTGTTACATCTTTACCATCATTGATTGATATTGATACCGGGTTCGGGGAGCCTATGAACGCGGCCAGAACCATCAGAGAATTGGAGGAGCTTGGTATATCCGGCTGTCATTTGGAGGATCAAGAAAATCCCAAACGATGTGGTCACCTTGACAATAAGACTTTGGTTAGCCGGGATGAAATGGCGAGGAAGATCATGGCCGCTTCTGATGCAAAAACTGATCCTAATTTTATGCTTTTTGCCCGCACTGATGCACGAGCGTCAGAAGGGATGGATGCCGCAATTGATCGTGCTAAGGCGTATGTTGATGCGGGGGCTGATGCAATTTTTCCTGAGGCAATGGAGGGCGAAAGAGAATTTGAACTATTTCGTAAAGCAGTTGACGTTCCTATGATGGCAAATATGACAGAATTTGGTAAATCTCCGTTGCTTTCTGCGTCGCAACTAGAAGACCTTGGTTACAATTTGGTAATTTATCCAGCCACTACACTTAGATTGGCAATGGGCGCTATTAAGGAAGGTCTTGCTGAGATAGCGAAAACTGGTACGCAGTCTGGGCTCATGGACAGATTGCACACCAGGAAAGAGCTATACGATTTGATACGGTATCAGGATTATAACAATTATGATCAGTCTGTGTTTAATTTTAAAGTTCGAGAAGAGGGGTAGGGAATGGCAAAAACCACCCAAGTATACCGAGGTCTGGATGGTGTAATCGTCGATGAAACATCAATTTCAAAAGTTATGCCAGAGACAAATTCACTCACCTATCGGGGATATCCCGTTCAAGATCTCTGCAAGTTTTGTTGTTTTGAGGAGATAGCCTATTTGCTTTGGTACGGAGAATTACCAAATAGGTCACAACTGCGTTCTTTTAAAAATAAAGAAAAAAATTTACGTCAACTATCACGAGGTGCTTTAGGGGTAATAAAGAAATTTCCGAAACGTGCACACCCCATGGATACGATTCGGACAGCTGTTAGCTATCTCGGAACAAATGAAATAGCTTGGGGTGGCGAGCCATATGAAAAAGATATGAGCCGATCTCTTGGTCTGCTGTCTAAAATTCCATCACTGATTGCATCTGATTATCGCTACCGCCAAGGTAGAAAACGAATTTCTCCAAGAACTGATCTTTCGTTTTCAGAAAATTTTTTGCATATGTGTTTTGGTAAAGTACCACCAAAAAAAGTCGTAAAAGCCTTTGATGTTTCTTTAATTCTTTATGCCGAACACAGTTTCAATGCTTCAACATTTGCTACGCGGGTAGTTACTTCAACTATGTCGGATATCTACAGCGCAGTTACCGCTGGTATCGGCGCCCTAAAGGGACCTTTACACGGTGGTGCTAATGAAGCGGTGATGCATATGCTTTTGGATATTGGGAGTGCAGATAAAGCCGAGGCCTGGTTGCGCAAGGCATTTTTAAAGAAGCGTGTTGTCATGGGTTTTGGTCATAGAGTTTACAAGTGGGGCGATAGCCGCGTACCAACCATGCGCTCTTGTTTGGAAGACCTCTCACAATGGAAAAATGATCGAAAATGGATAGAAATTGAGGATGTACTAGAGGGTATAATGGTTAAGGAAAAGAAAATTCACCCCAACCTTGATTATCCTGCGGGGCCTGCATACTACTTAATGGGTTTTGAGATAGATATGTTTACCCCAATATTTGTTATGAGTCGTATAACAGGGTGGACAGCTCACTACATGGAACAAAATGCTGCGAACCGTCTGATCCGCCCTCTATCTGCTTACAAAGGTGTTAAGGAACGGCGTGTAAAGCCGCTCGCCAAGCGTTAAGGCAGTCCAACTAAACATATGGCCTTCAGTTAGTGCGTTGGTTTAATATATTAGGTGGTCACTTCTGTTCGCTTTAGAGAAATGTTTAAACTTTGACGATTTAATGTTAATCGCCTTTGTCAGTTTTTCTGAGCATGGCCTCTCTTCTAACAATGTAACCACAGGATCCTAGTACGATCATCCCACCGGTAATTGCCCAAAGGTCTGGTATTTCTTCAAAAAATACAAAACCGATGAGGACGCCGATAATTATCCTGACATAGTCTAAGGGCGCTATTATTGTCATTTCTCCGGCTGCGTATGCACGCGTAAGACAGTATTGCCCAGTCGAACCCACAAAACCAAGGGCTATAAGCCAAATCCACTCCTCCATATCGGGCATTCTAAAATTGAGGCTGGCTGGAATTGCGAGGATTAGGAAACCATAAAATAGGAAATAGAATACTATTCGGTTAGAGGGTTCAGTTCGGGTAAGGTTTTTCATTGTAGTCAACGCGCATGTTGCAAGAATAGCTGCCAACAGTGCGACAAGCGCAGCCGGTTCAATTCCTGCCTGTGGCTTAACAACCATCAATACTCCGCTGAAGCCGATGACTGTCGCGAGTGCACGACGAAAACGAATGCGCTCGCCTAAGAACAAAGCCGCCATAATTATTGACCAAAGTGGTATCGTAAAAGTTAATACAACCGCGTCAGCAAGTAGAAGGTGATGAACTGCATAGATACCTGCAAGAAGGGAGGTCGCACCGAAAAAGGCACGCCAGAAATGGGCAAATGGCCTTTTGGTTTTTAAAACACCTAGACCATTAGCCATAAGCCAGGGGATCAGAAACATTAAACTTGTTAGGAAACGAAACATACCCACTTCGGCTATCGGTAATGTTTGCATTAGAACCTTTGCTATACCAAACATTCCTGTTAGAAGTGAAACGGCTAATAACATCCATATGACACCAAGCATATTAGAGTTCTTGCCCATTCGTTCAGGGAGGTTTTTAGGATTAGTTGCCAAGAAAGTTTTTTCCTATGAGGACAAGGCTTTACTTACTAAGGTGATTATTAATATCTTAAAGGGGCTTTAAACGAAACTGATAAAGTATTTTATTACTTCAGAAAAACTTGATCTTACTTGTTAGGCGTTGTCATCTGTGTGAAGCGGATCGGAGAAATAAATGATTTATGAGGAACGTACTTATACTATTCAACCTGGGAAAATCCTTGAATACCTGAAAAACTATGAAGAATTAGGACTGCCGGTCCAAAAAGACGTTTTGGGAACTTTAGTCGGGTTTTGGCATACTGAAATTGGTGGATTAAATAAAGTTGTTCACATATGGGGCTATGATTCTCTGGATGACAGGTTAGAGAAAAGGGCTACATTGGCGGCACACCCTGACTGGCCCGCATATTTGGAAGTGGCTCTTCCATTGATTGTTGAGCAAGAAAATCGTTTACTCTATCCCGCTAGTTTTTCTCCCGCAAATTAAAGTCAAAATTGAAGAGAATAAACGAGTAAAAGTTTATGTGACGATTGCGAAGTGGTATCGTGAACGGCTAGCGCATTTAAGTGGTTGGCTGTGCATAAAAGTATCGTTGGTCGGGTTTTTTTTAACATTTAGGGAGGTAATTTTATTACTGGCCAAACAGTGGCGGTGATGGAGGTATTTTTTCCCATTAATGGCAAAAAATTTATCGTTCGCATATTTAATTTATGTAATTATCAATTCTTAATGAACGGAGTTAAAAATGTCCGACCCTGTTAAGGTAGAAGTTTTTACTGACTATGTTTGACCTTGGTGTTTTCTCAGTACCGTGCGTATTGAAAAACTTAAAAAACATTTCAACATTAACGTAGAGTTGGTGCATTTCCCTTTGCATCCTGATACGCCCAAGGAAGGCCTCCCCATTGCTAAACTTTATGCCGGAAGAAATATGGATCCAGAGGAAATGTTTCGACAAATGAAAGACAGAATGGATGCCGAAGGGCTCCCTTACGGAAAGCGCACGCACACATACAATAGTCGTAAAGCTCAGGAGCTTGGTAAGTGGGCGGACACCCAACAAAACGGCCATGTATTGCATGATGCATTTTATCGAGCATATTTTGTGGATACTCAGAATATAGCGGATGACAATGTACTTCTTAGTGTCGTTGACAAGGCTGGTTTAGATATTGCTGAGGCGCGCACGGTACTGGACGAACGCCTGTTTAGTGAAGCAGTAGACAGGGATTGGGAGAAGTCACGTAACTATGGCGTTACGGGAGTGCCTACTTTTTTGGCTGGAGGTTATGGTGTTGTTGGTGCCCAGCCCTATGAAGCTCTTGAAATGCTCATGAAGGAAGTGGATGCCGATAAAATTGATAGCAAAGATTAGTCAAGGGTCGACAAGATGTTAGAGGGCCAAGTAGCTGTGGTAACAGGCGGCGGACAAGGAATTGGTAAACACGCCGCAAAATCTCTTGCGGAGGCCGGTGTTAAAATTGTTATTGCAGATCTTAATTATGATACCGCGAAAATCACAGCATCGGAATTAAGTGAAATTTCAGAAACAGTCGCGGTCCGTCTTGATGTAAGGAATGAAAGTGAAGTACGTGCAGCATTTTTAAAAGTTAAAGAAAATTTTGGTGGTATAGATATCTTGATTAATAATGCGGGAGTTGTGCCTCATTTTCGTTGGGGGCTTCCGCGCTGGCCCGAAATTTCGGATATGCCCATGGAGTTTTGGGACAAGGTTATTAGCACCAACCTTTATGGCACCTTTATTGGTACAAAATACGCTATACCGCAGATGAAAGAACGTGGGCAAGGTCACATCATAAATTTATATGGTGGTGGAGACACAAGCCCCCCGGGGGCATTAGCCTACATGGTAACCAAGGATGCTATAAAAACTTTTACCAGATATGCGGCGGAAGAGGTCAGAAATTCGAAAATTTGTATGCTAACTTTTTCACCCAGGTTCGCTATAGCTACCGAGACTGCGCCAGAAAAAGCTAAAAAGACAATGCCGAAGCCAGATATTCTTGGTGAGGCATTTGTTTTGGCGGCGGAAGCGCCGATGGCTTTAAGTGGTCAATGCTTGGCTTTTGAGGATGGAAAACTCGTTAAAGAAGTGCTGGTGGATTAATTGGACTTTCTAAACACGTAACACGCTACTAGCATTTGAGTATTTTTTACCCTGGGCTTCAGCCACGGCTTGGTAAGTCAATTCTCCCTGATATATATTAAGACCCTCAAGCAGGTGTCTATCTGATATCATCGCTTTTTCAGCACCTTGTTCTGCAAGTGACGAGATAAAAGGTAGGGTAGCGTTGTTTAGGGCAAAGGTTGAGGTTCTGGCAACTGCTCCCGGCATATTCGTTACACAATAATGTATAACCCCATCTTCTTCAAAATAGGGGTTTGAATGGGTTGTGGGTCTGCTGGTTTCAAAGCAGCCACCCTGGTCTATAGCGACATCTACAACGACGGAACCTCTTTTCATCTTTTTTATCATTTCGCGGGTGGCTAATTTTGGAGCTGCGGCACCAGGTATTAGCACAGCCCCAACCACAAGGTCAGCGTCGCAAATAGCTTCTTCTATACAATGAGTTGTAGAATAAAGTGTGGTTACCATGCTCTGAAATTGGAAATCTATTTCTGCCATTCGGCGCTGGTCTTTATCAATAATGGTAACGTTTGCTCCCATCCCTGTTGCAACAAAGGCGGCATTTGTGCCGACAACCCCTCCACCAATTATCACGACCTTTCCGGGCATTACCCCTGGTACCCCGCCGAGCAGGACGCCACGCCCGCCACGCTCTATTTCTAATCCGTTTGCTCCGGCTTGAACGGACATTCGTCCAGCAACCTCACTCATTGGCGCTAGCAGTGGTAACGAATTATATTTGTCTGTAACAGTTTCATAAGCGATTGCGATAGCACCGCTATCAAGGAGACCAAGAGTTTGTTCATAATCCGGAGCCAAGTGCAGGTAGGTGAAAAGAACCTGGCCTTTTTTTAACATTTTGATTTCTTCTGGCTGGGGCTCCTTGACCTTAATTACCATATCTGATTCAGAAAACACTTCTGCCGCGTCATCGACAATTGTTGCTCCTACTGCCTCGTAGTCGTCGTTGTCTATGCCAATTGCTTTCCCAGCGTTATTTTCTATGATGACGTGATGTCCGAGCCGAGCAAGCTCAAAAACGCCCGGTGGTGTCATGCCAACGCGGTACTCGTGATCTTTAATCTCTTTAGGTATGCCTACTTGCATCTCTTGCCCCTTTTACAAGGAGGCAATAATAATGTGTCTATACAAAAAGAAAATAGAGGAATTTAGTTATGCGCGCTTTAATGCTGCACAAAATTGGGCGGCCTGAAGACCTGAAATTAGAAGAAATTCCTTCACCGTGTCCCGGAGAAGGGGAGGTTTTGGTGGACATGCGTGTCGCAGCCGTAAATTTTCCTGATTTGTTGACCATAGAGGGAAAATATCAGGTAAGGCCGGATTTGCCATTTGTCCCTGGAAAAGAAGGGGCGGGTGTAGTCTCTGCCGTAGGACCTGATGTCACCCGTATCAAACCTGGTGACCGTGTCATGATACAAGTCGAATATGGCACTTTTGCTGAACAGGCCGTTGCTCCGGAACATGAGTGTTACCTCGTTCCGGAAAATATCCCATTCGATCAAGCCGCCTCTATTGGTATCGCATTCCAGACGTCGTATTTGGCTTTAATAGATAGGGCGCAAATAAAAGCAGGAGAAACGGTATTAGTAACCGCAGCAAGCGGAAGTGTGGGAATTGCAGCGATGCAGCTCGCTAAGGAACATGGGTGCACGGTTATTGCGGGGTTAACAACCCCTTCAAAAGCACCGGTGGCAATTGAAAATGGAGCAGATCATATTATTGACCTATCTGTAGAAGACCACAAGGCTAGCATACGTGATCAGATTTATTCCCTTACAGATGGAATGGGAGTGGATGTCGTTATTGAAATGGTCGGCGGAGATGTGTTTCATGGCTCCATTCGTTCCTTAAAATTTCGTGGTAGATTGGTAGTGGTAGGTTTTACCGGTGGTTCTATCGCTGAAATGAAAACTAATTATGTATTACTAAAGAATATTTCTGTCATTGGTGTTGATCGTGGACAGTATCGAGATAAAGAGGTTGATTGGATGCAAAACGCACAGAAGGAAATCTTTAAAATGTGTTCAGATGGTAAGATAGGAATGCCGGTTCAGGCTTCATTTGATATGGAACAAATAGTTGGAGCTTTTGATTTGATACGTGGTCGAAAAATACAGGGAAAGGTCGTTTTGGAAATCAGCCAATAGGTGAAATTATGACTCAAGATCCGTGGATAACAACTTTCCTAAATGGGGATCCTCGCATTTGTATGGATGTTGCTGGCGAGGGTAATTTACTAGTTTTTCTTCATGGTATCGGCGGTAATAAAATTAACTGGCACTTGCAACTGCCGGAGTTTTCGAAACATTTTAGATCGGTAGCTTGGGATGCGAGGGGTTATGGAGAATCTGATGACTACGAAGGCGATTTAGAATTTAGTGACTTCAGTAGGGATTTGCTGCGTGTTTTGGATCATTTTGAAGTACAGAAAGCGCATCTATGTGGTTTATCAATGGGTGGCCGCATCGCCCAAGATTTCTGCGCACTATTTCCAGATAGGGTATCAACGATGGTACTCTGCGATACCTTTGCCGGTGACGATGAAACTGATACTAGAGCAAGTCGTTCGCAATCGATTGAGGAATTTGTTGAGAGCCGTATCCGTCCCTTCCTTAATGGTGCAGATCCGGCAGAGCATGCTAAAAAGCGGGGTGGGTTACTGTTGGCTCCAGGGCATTCGGAAGAAGCAAGGCGGCGTTCCATCGAGGCTTCTTCTCAATTACATGTAGAGAGTTATATTAAAACAGTCCGGGCGTCGGCTACTTTCTCAAGGGTAGATAATATGAAGAATATTAATGTTCCAACGTTACTGTTATTTGGTGACCAGGATCCTCTCACGCCACCGAGAGTGGGCGAATACATGCGGGAAAATATACCTCATTCCGAACTTGTTATTATTGAAAATGCCGGCCACATGACAAATCTTGAACAGCCAGAGGCATTTAATACTGCTGTTTTAAGTTTCCTTCATAAGCATGGCTACGTGACAAGTTAATAATTTACCACTTCTCTGGTAACGGATTAGCCAGAGCATCCTCAAGAGTATTCACTCGGTGAAATTGCTTTTCTGGACGTAATTTTCCGTCCTCGGTGATTTGGTCCATACCACAGTAAAGCTCGAATTCGAAGCCGTCGGGGTCACAAAAATGTAAAGCCATATTGCCGCCGGCCCCCTTGCGCCCCTCAAATACGACAGGGATACCATTTTCTTCTAAATATTTCCTAGTTTTCAATAATATGTCGGGGCTATCCACTTCTAAAGCTAAGTGCTCTATTTTTAGTGCGTCACCGGTTTTTGGTCGTGACTGTGCCTTACTTGGTTTTAGCCCTATGGCATGATGATCTGATCCGCATCTAAAAAATACCATCCCAATCGCGTTACGGTCTGTCTCTTCAAATCCCATAACGTCTCGCCAGAATTTCGCGGTTCGTTCAACATCAGTGACTTCATAGACCATATGCCCAAGTTTATTTACTTTTATTGGAGACTTTCCTTTATATTCATCAGGGTGATCCATACTCGCTGATTGGCTAGCGTCTTTCCGCAAGGCCTCATTTATCGAATTTTCCATTACTCTCTCCTTCAAAATTTATTGAGAAGCTGGTTCGTTCCATTCTGAGACGATGTCCTCGTATTCAGGCCGAATTCGGTCGGACGGAGGGTCTTTAAGAGTACCAAAATATAAGAAACCGGAAATCCTATCCCCAGATTTTAACCCAAGTGCGGCTTTTACGTCTTCGTTGTAGGCATACCATTCCGTAATCCACTGGGCGGCGTAACCCATTCCAAGGGCAGCAGTAAGCATGTTTTGGCATGCAGCACCAGAAGATAGGATTTGTTCCCATTCTGGTATTTTATGCTCTGGATTGGTTCTGGAAATGACGGCGATAATGGCTGGTGCGCGGATGAAACGCTCTTCCTCTATTTCAACTTGTTCATCAATGCAGTCAGGATTCTCTTTTTTAAATGCTTCCCCTAAAATTTTACCCATTCTTATGCGAGCATCGCCTCGAATTACTAAGAACCGCCAGGGCGTAAGGCGACCATGATCCGGAACACGCATACCCGCTCGCATTATATTTTCCAGGTCTTCGCTACTTGGGCCGGGTTCGGCCATATTGCGAACAACTACAGAACGACGTTTGAGCAAAAATTCAGATAATTCAGACATATGAACACTTTTCTTAACAATATGTAAAAAACAATACAGATATACCAGTTTAAATTATTTTGTCACGAGGGAAGGCTTGACGCTTTTTATTAGTTGTAGCATGAGATTTGGGTCACGTTTTTTTAATTTAAGGATTTTTTAATATGGCTAGTGGGATTCTCGAAGGAAAAATCGCTTTGATCACTGGAGGGTCACGGGGTTTAGGAAGAGAAATGGCGTTGGCCTACGCACAGGCTGGGGCAGCTGGAATTGCGATTACGGCAGCCCCAGGATCCGATGAAAAAACTGAGGAAATAAAGAAAGAATTAAATGAGGTTCTTCTTTCTATAGAGAAACATAATACACGGGGAATTGCTCTAATTGGAGATGTCGCGAGTGTTGAAGATTGTTCCCGCGTTGTTGAGAAAACAGTAAGGGCATTCGGTTCTCTTCATATTCTAGTCAACAATGCCGGTAAATCGGGACGCTATGTCCATTATGGTGATGGCTCTTTATCAATTTCGGATGTGGATCCACAGGGGTTTAAGGAAGTGATTGATACGAATATACTTGGCCCTTATTTGATGATCCATGCCTGTTTTAAATACCTGTTAGACGCAGGATGGGGCAGAGTAATCAATATCTCAAAACGAACCGACTCCATGCACAGGTCAGCCATCACACCTTATGGTCCTTCAAAGGCGGCTATTGAGGCTGCAACTATCGCCTGGGCAGAAGCAATGCATGGTTCAGGGATTACATTTAATGCGTTAAGCCCGGGTGGTTTAGTGGACACCAAGTTCGCGACTGGAGAAATCGCGGGGAAAGGTTTGGATCCTAAAGTTATTGGACCGATGGCAGTATGGCTCGCTTCTGAAGCGTCAGATGATACGACTGGCTGCCGCTTTGTTGCTGAGCTTTGGGATGGTTCGCTTCCTGTGGATAAGGCAGCAGAAGGTTGCAGAGAACGTGCTATTTTCACGCCCCCAAAGCGTGAGACACCACTAAACAAAACTTGGAATGAACCTAAACGTTAACTTTATTTTGGGCTCCGTAAGCCGTTCGAAAAATTTGGCGCCTGACAGATAGGTTGAAATCGCGTTTAAACGGTGTCGGTGGTCCATCATTTACACGTGCCCAGAGGAAACGGGGTCCGGGTGCATCAATAATAAATTTAGTTCCATTCTTAATTTGCTCAGGTGCCTCGATTGTCATCACGGATGCTATACCTGCTCCTTTGGCCATGATAGCAAGATCGGTGCCCCGAGAAGTGTGTCCCAATTGGCCCCCTGTCTCTGCATGCATCCCGTTATCTATACAAATAATTGTTAAGTTATCTGGGGAAATCGATGCTACAGTCAGAAGTGACCCTATACCCATTATTAACTCTCCATCACCGGTGATGGAAATTACTGGTTGTTTTGGTTCTGACAGTGCGACACCTAAACCCATAGAAACAGAAGCACCCATGGTCCCAGCCATAGTAAATAGGTTTGCTCCGTCTTTAGTGAAACCGGCCGCATCTTTTGATGCTCCGGCTAACCCTGCAATCATTAAATATTGATCCGGATTAGGTATGAGTTTGGGGAGTAGTACTTGCCGATCAATTGTAGCCATATTAGAAGGCCTTTGCGCCAAGAAATTTTTGAGAGAGGACAAGCGCTACACCCTCGCCGGCCGTAAAAGCTGCTGAGATTGAGGCTTCAATAGCGTGCTCAAGTTCATCCTCTCGGTCTACTTGAATAACTAGTATCCCCATCGCTTCAAGGATAGGTTTCACAGCCTGGCCCATAGGATATTGCCAGTGATTTTCTTCCCCATAGTCTCCTCGCATGGTAACGATGAGCAGCATGGGAAATTTTCCACCTTTTATCAGGCTTAAAAAATTCGGACAATTTCCTACCCCTGACGATTGCATGCAGACTACGCCTCGTTTTCCAACAAGGTCGGCTCCAGCACAAATCGCGATACCTTCCTCTTCGCTCGTCAACAATACGGCCTGAGTTTTATTATGTTCTTCTGCCATTTTTATAATATCGGTGTTACCGAAATCAGGAATATAACTAAACAGTGAAACGTCAGCTTCAACTAGTTTATCAAATACCAGCTTGGACCATAGTTGCCGATCGGGTGTTATCATTTTCTTACGAATTCTTTTATATTTATTTAATTGTCCGTCTTAACCAACGACGTTTAGGCATTAATTATGCACCGCTAGTTTATATGGTACTCCTTCATTAATACCAACGTCAAAGAGATCTCGGTCGTGCATCCACTTCTGAGTGCGTTCAAACATATCCTTCGTATAGTATTGCGGAACAACGCGTTCTCCATTACCAAAAAGTCGTACATCAGCCTCGTCCAAATAACGATCGGGAATTTCTGTTAAAAAGAACTTTTTGTATTTTTCCGGCTCCGAATCTATATCAGTTTGCGCTCGTATTAGGCCTCGCATGTATTTTTCAACATCCCCCGGGTCGGCTTCCTTAGTAAACATAAAAGCCATAATAAATGTTGTCGGTAGAACGCGCCTGAAACCTTTTTGTTCCATTAGATAGAGTTGGGGCCCCCATACATTCAAGGCCGGTATCTGGTTAGCTAAAGCGGCATCAACGCGCGACCAACTAGTCCCGACAAATTTCAGTTTTATCTCCTCAGGTTTCAAGAATACTTCAAGTGCTTGCTGCGCAGAATAATGGCTTCCTGAATGGTAACCTACTGCGACATCGATATTTTTTAGTTGTTCTGGTGTTTTTATATCAGAGTTACCCGGAACGACTATTGCTGCCTCACAAATACTGTAGGCCTTGCCATACATGATGCCTGTTTCAAGTTTGGCTGACTGGTTTACCGTCCAATGACATGCGCAACTTACATCTCCTGCGTTTTCCGCAGTTCCCTTTCGTCCTCCACCCTCGGCATAACGTTCAAATGCACCGTGCAGGTTATCCTTGATCGAGGATTTCGACTTTGCCTCGGGAAGCATCTCTACCGTCTTGTAGCTTGCTTCAACGTTTAGAAAATAATCGAGTCCTTCTTCGGCAAAATAGCCTTTTTCATCTGCAACCCAGTCATTAAGTCTTCCGTGTGGTTGGATAGTAAACTTACTCATTTTTTTTCCTTCAAAGTGGAATAACTATTAACGTATCGATACGCTCAGAATCACACACCACAATACGCTCAAGAAATTTTAATTGCTTCCCATCGTCGATGATACGGTCGAGATATTTACCGGTACAAAATATTTCAGGCGCCGACCCCTGTGTTGTTCTAAAACATGAAAAACTTGTTTTAGCACTAATTTCACCCTGTTGTTGTTCAGTGATAACCGGCGGATCTATCAAGTGTCGATAACTGTGAGGCTCGAAAAGGTTTGCAACCCTGAGTGCAGATACCCTGTCCTCCATCATTCCCCGGTTCTCACAAAGGATCAACCCGACGGGCATGTTCTCTTCATGGTTCTGTCGCGTGGTAATCATGTAACGAGCGTTTTCAAGAAAAAAGGCGGGCCATTCTTCGAGAGCATCCTCGTCAATGGTATGACCATAATTCCTGTTAAATGCGTCGACCCGATGCTGCAGGGCTAGGGAGGCGTTTGAGGGTATGCGGATTTCAGGCATTAAATTTAGCTTTCCATCAACTTATGCCAGCCTTGCCAAAACCCACGTACTGCAAGTTCGTTGCATCTACTGTTAGATCTTCTTTCTGTATCTCTTCCACCCATCGCAAGGACAGACTTCTTATTTTCTGAACCTTTTACGCCCCTTCGGACCCAGCCAACTACCGCCCCATCCTCCATGGCGATGTAGCCTCCAGGTCCAACAAGATTAGATTGCCTTATTCGCATCGCTCTCTGCTCTTTAGTGTCTGTTGCGGCCCCGAGCACCCACCACGTAAGCTCACTCCTGTCAGGCCCTTTGGGGACAATAAGTCGAAGGGTTAAGACATTGGACAGTTGCTGTATAGAAAAGTTCGGAAACAAGCTCTGGATAGCTAAAGTAGTGCCGCATTTAAATTCCGGCCAGCTTTGCAGTAATTCAGGTGAGTTTAGCTCGTAATCATCTTTCGAGGCTCGGATTTCCTTCGCATTATATTGTCCCTGATCGTTATCTTGTGTTCGGATCGAGTAAGTTAAATGATGAAGACCGCCCTCGCTTACCTCAACAGCTCCCTTCATAGATAAACGGTTCAACCTGAAGGTTGTCATAAAGGAATGAAGAAGAGAAGCATGGTAGGTGTCTCTTACATTCTCCATGTAGAGCTTCCAGTTTCCATCAAGACCATGCCGGAAACGCCCCAGTAATTCCATTTCTCGTCCCAAAAGACGTTCTATGTTTTTACACATTTCCGGTCCAAAATATTCGACTAGGGTGGGCATATCCTCGCCAAAGGTCCCGAATATAAGCCCACAATATGTCTGAACCGTTAATTTTTCTAGGCCATGGCAGGACTTATCAAAATCATCAGCCATTCCGCCTTCGCCTTGTATTCCTTTTTCGAATGCGATTGAGGACAGGTTACCCTCCAAATCATAAGTCCAGTTGTGATAGACGCACGTCAGGTGTTCTAAATTTCCGTGATCCTCAACACAAACTAAATTGCCGCGATGGGCACAGCGATTGACCATCGCATGAATAATCTCTTTTTTATCCCTAACGACGATAACGGGTGTGTCACCAATAAATACCGTTTTAAAATCACCGACGTTGGGAAGTTCGAGCTCCAAAGCGAGGAAATGCCATGTCCTGCCGCGGTAAACCTGACTTTGTTCCTGTACATAAAGTTCCTCGTCTGAATACAAAACGTAGGGGATTTCGCTGTAATCATTTGGATTAAAATCGAGGGAGGGCATATGAAAATACCTTTTCTATTTAGTACCGCAGTTGTGTCCTATGTAATCACATGCTGAACTGAAGTTTCAATATTATAACATATAAAAGAAATTTGGGAGGGTTCAGTGAAATTACAGCTCAGTATAGCAACTGATGTAAATCCGCGCACTAGGCCGATCATCGATGGTCAGGTGAAAATTGATGGTGTGAGTTTAGTTCATACACCACTGCATCCCTCCGAAATGTTTTGGCGACAACTTAAGTTTGGTGATTTTGATATTTCCGAGATGTCATTTTCCTCGCTAATCAAAGCCGTATCGAACGGAGATACAAGGTGGATTGGTATTCCAATCTTTACGACTCGCCACTTCTTTCAAAATTGGATTTTGATACGCAAGGACTCGGGTATTCGGACACCGCAGGATATGCGAGGTAAACGCGTTGGAGTCCCAGAATTTCAACAAACTGCGGCCGTATGGTCGCGTGGAATCTTAAAACACGAATTTGGTGTTGATCAAACTGAAATGGAATATTTCATGGAGCGGTTACCCGACACCAGCCACGGTGGTGCAACTGGTTTTAAAATTCCTGAAGGTGTTAAGTTAAATCAAATACCGGTGGAAAAAAATATCGGACAAATGTTACTGGATGATGAGTTAGATGCGACACTATTGTATCTCAATAATCCAAATTTGGTCGACCGAAGTTCGGTCGATTTAGCCCACCATTCTAACTTTGCCCCATTATTCTCAGACCCCGAGGCTGAAAGCTTACGATATTATAAAAAAACTAATATTTATCCAATTAATCATACAGTTGTCATAAAGAGATCGTTGGCTGAACAACACCCATGGCTATTATTAAATATCCTTAAAGCTTTCAATCAAGCGAACAATTTGGCTGATAGTCAACGCTTAGAACATGTCGATTATTATAGGGCCGCTGGCCTAATTTCGGGAGAAAGCTATGACGCTCTTGGGCAACCACTTGTTCGACACGGCATAAAAGCTAATCGAGAAACTCTGGAAGCCGCCACATTGTATTCATTTGAGCAAGGTTTGACGCCCTACCAAGTTGGAATTAAAGAGGTGTTTGGCACCAGTACTCTAGACCAATAGAAACGGAAGAAAATAAAAAGTGATTGAGTTATCTTTTCTAGGTGTTCCCAATGTTAACGCTTGGATTTTCTTTGGGCTGTCTATTGCTGCATGCTTTACCTCGATTGTGGCGGTAGTAACTGGGACAGCAGGTGGATTGTTGTTGCTAGCCCTCATGGCTTTCTTTTTTGATCCGGCTACGTTGTTGCCCCTTCATACAGTAATAATGCTCTTGGCTTCTGTGCACGTGGCCGCCTTGTTCTGGCGCTATATTTTAAGGCAAACGGTTATCCCTTTCTTGGGAGGCTCAATAATTGGGGCAGCGTTAGGCGCCCAAATATTTGTGGCGCTGCCTGCCGCTATACTTCAAGGTATCATCGGATTTTTCATACTAGTGTTAACGTGGTTACCGAAACTTGCGAGTTTTGGTGGCGAGACAAAACGATTTGCGGTGGTTGGGTTTGTAATTACCTTTTTAGGGATTTTTGTTAGTGCGACCGGCTCGTTATTAGCCTCCTTTGTTGCCGGAGCTTCACCGGATAGGCGAAATCATGTTGGGACAATGGGGGCTTTAATGATTTGCAGTCATATTACGAAAATCGTGGCTTTTGGTATCTTAGGTGTCGCTCTGACTGCTTATATACCATTAATAATTTCCATGGTTACGGGTGCGGCCCTTGGTAACTGGTTGGGAGGAAAAATGCTCCACCAGATGCGGGAGAAAATCTTCCGCACTGTGTTTAAATTATTACTAACTCTGCTTGGTCTTCGATTGCTTTGGGTAGGCAGCGAAGGACTTGGTTGGTTTTAGCCTACATATTTTTAAAGCACCTCAAGACGGCATCACGCGAAATTTTTGCAACTTCTGGATTGTAGGCTGGCTTGCCCGGAGTTGAAAAATTGTGTGACTGACCTTCATAAACAATAATTTCGGCACTCGGATGATTTGCATAAGAGTCTCTTATTGCGTCAACCTCTTCCATGGGAATAGATGCATCATTGTCGCCGAAATGATAGCTGACCGGGCATCTAATGTTTTTAGTTTCATCCAAATGCAGGCCTATTTTTGTGCCATGAAATGAAGCAGCACCATCCACTCCCAATCTAGCGGCTGAAAGGTGTGCATAGCGTCCTCCAAAACAAAAACCAAGAACAGCGATCTTACCATTGCAAATCTGCCGTCCCTTCAAATCATTTATAACATCTTCAATATCAAGCATGCCCTGTTCGGCATCAAACGCTGCGTAGCGTTTCTGGGCGACCTCGCGGTCTGAAGTGGGTCCGGGGTGTTGCCGCCAAAAAATATCTGGCATCGAGACAACAAAACCATCGTCTGCCCATTCATCAGCCAACAATTTCATAGTTTCATCAGCACCAGAGATCGCAGTTATCCATAGAATACCAGGGAATGGCCCTTCACCATTTGGCATTGTTAAATAGCCATCAAAATTTTCGTTATTACGAGTGGTATACCGAATATTTTCTCCTTGCATCGGCCTTTCCTCCTAATTTTCAAAAAGGCTAAGAAGCGCGCGCGCAAAGGAGAACATTTCGGCATCTTTATCTCTGAACCCAATGATTTGCAGACCCAGTGGCAGGTTTTCAGTTTTCAAGATTGGCATGGACAAAGCTGGAACACCGAGCAGAGAGGTACAAACAGTAAAATTTGGATCTCCCGTCCACTTTAAGCCTTCTGGTGCGGCACCGGGTGCAGCCAGAGTAACAGCAAAGTCACAATGTTCAGCCAAAGCTGCGTGCCTACTACGAATTTCTGTCCGACGTGTTAACAAGTCGCAATATTGTTCCTGCGTCATCTGGTTCGCTTGCTTAAGACGATCGAGCGAGCTTTCACTTAATTTACTGGAATCGAGGTCTCGGTGGTATGTATTTAACGGCCACCGTCCTTCCCAGGCATTGATATCACGGGATAATGGATTGGCATCCGAAATGGCTTCTTCGACGTCGGCAACTGTTTGGTTATTATCTGCGTCAATTAGCTTGATCCCAGCATTCCCAAAAAGATCTACTGCCATTTGCAGCTGGGCCTTCGCGTCACCTGTAGCGGTTTCCCAGCCTGCTGTTTTTAAAATAGCAATTTTCTGCGGCTTTAAATTTTCGGGAAGGTCCATAGGGCCCATAAGTCCGGTGTAGCCGGGGTCGCCTCCAGCACGTGAAGACATTTCTCGAGCCATTCTCCACGTATCGGTTAACGAAGCGGCTATAGCACCAGTACAACTTTGACTAAAATCGTCAAAACTACCGCCCCGACATATTCCACCGACGCTAGGCTTAAAGCCAAACGCTCCGCAATAACTTGCAGGACGTATTGTTGATCCGATAACCTGTGATGCCGTCGCACCCGCTAGCATACCGCAACCAACGGCTGCAGCAGACCCACTGCTGGATCCTCCCGGCGTTCTGTCCGGGTCGTGAGGGTTTTTTGTTCCCCTTGGCGTGGTGGCGGCAAATTCTGTTGTGACTGTCTTGCCTACTATGGTTGCGCCACCCTCTCTTAAGGCAGCGACTGCCGCACAATCGCGACCCATTTTCCAGCCTTCGAAAAGGGGAGAGCCCTGTTCTGTAACCATGTCGGCAGTCTCCATAACATCTTTTACGCCAACGGGCATTCCATCAATTCGAGAAAATTCTTTTCCCTCTCGCCAACGTGCCGTCGATTTATCCGCGGCAGCACGCGCCCTTTCAAGGTTGGTTACAACAAAAGCTCCGATCGTTTTTTCGTGGGTTTCAATAACGTCAATACATCTCTCAAGAAGATCACGTGGAGTATCACTGCCGTTTGAGAAAGCGTCGATGCATGAATAGAATGGGCGTACTTGGGGATTGATGCCATCAGCCATAATGTTTCTCTCTTTTAAACTTTGTTAACTATCCAACAAGGTCGTGTGTACCTTCAGCGAAAAGTTCTTCGACACTAAATTTTCTTGGTGTTATTAGTTGATCATACGCTGTTTGTGTCAATGCCTCTAGGGCGAGACGGTTTGGCTCTATGCCGTATGGGAATGGATCGCCCCCAACGCCTCTCTCTAGTTCAACAGTCAGTTGGTCTTCCGCGGAGAGATTTCCTCCTTTGTTGAGTGAAGATAAATATTTATCTTTAGATGATTTCAAGGCATGAAATAAATCAACAGCTAAACCCGGATATTTTTCGAGCAATTCATCCTTGACGACAATCCCATGATTGACCGGGTAAACGCCCGAACTACGATATGAAGAAAATCCCGCCTCTTTTGGGTTACTTATTAAGGGCTGAACGTTGTCGACAGGCTCAGGTAATGTCCCGACGGCCGCGACAATGTTGTTGTTTGCAAACATTTCCTTAAAATTCTTTCCCATGGAGGCATAGTCGGCGAATGAGGGAAGGTTGAATTCAGCGACGTGTTCATCGTCAGTGCATGTCCAATGTACCTTGTTGAGTTCAACGTTATATTCAGAACTCAGGACGTATCTAGCCCATACTCCGGTCGTAACGGTGTAGCCCCGCACAATTCCGGCGGTTTTTCCTTCCATTTCCTTGGGATCATTAAGTCTACTCTCCGTGTTTACATGTATCGCTTGATGATGAAAATTTCGAGTAATAAATAGTGGTAACGCAGTAAATTTTTTGCCAACTGATTTTGCTGCAAGGTAGGTTGTAAAGGGCATTTCACAAATGTCATAAGCCATCTCACGAACCATTTTTCTTGCCCAGACCAAAATGTTTTCAGCCTCAGGAAATTGGAGCTCCAACCCATCGTTTATGGTGTTTTTTGTCTTCATTTCGCGCATCAGGCCATAGCTGCGGGTAGGTACTATTAATTTTGGCATTCGGTTTTCCCCAGATTTGATTCGGTTTTGATATATTTTCTTATAGCAAATCAGCCCAGACATCAAAGTGGTGATTATGTTTGGAGGTAGACAAAGAACATTATTTGAAGACACAATACAGACAATTGGTTTAACCGTAATAAGAGCTGGGGAGCTTTACGATGGATAGTAATATCAATGCTTATGATGGCGACGGACATGTCGAAGAATGGGAAGATACATTCTCTGATAAATACCTTGAACCCGAATTCCGTGATCGTAGACCGGTGGTGGTTGAAACGGGTGAGAATGAGCGGGATTATAAATGGAACATTGAAGGAGAATTATTTAGAATAGGCGGTTCACCCTCCAGCAAGAACGGAGTGGTGTCACTGGAATATGAAAAAATGTCAAAGTGGCGAGGTTCCCATGAAAGCGGGGAATTCCACAGTGCCGCCGACCGCCTTCAGGTGATGGACGAGGAAGATACGCTTATTTCAGTAAATTATCCGACCTTGCTTTTGCAATGGCCAATTGCCAAGGATCCCAAGCTTAATCAAGCCCTTACGCGTGCTTATAACAATTGGGTATGTGACATTTCTAGCCAAGCGCCGGATCGTTTAAAATGGGTGACTGTCATTTGCCCGAGCGATCCAGAAGAAGCGGCGCGTGAGATGAGGCGGACTAAGAAAATGGGCTCGGTTGGTGTGATGGTACTCGGTGAGTATAATGAGAAAGGCTTAGATCATCCGGACTTCGAAGTGATTTGGCAAACAGCGAACGATATTGGTATGCCTGTGAATGTGCACCCGGGAACCGGAGCCTTAAAAGCCTGGGAAGATTATCCAAGTGTCGCGGCCGATCAATTTTTAATGTCAGTCGTGCGTGGTTTTAAGACAATTTGCAGTTCTGGAATTCTTGATCGTTACCCTGATGTAACAGTTTCTTTTTTGGAAACAGGATGCACTTGGGTCGATTTTGCTATCGAAGTAATGGACTTTACCTTGGATACAATTCGTGAGCGAATTAAACACGATGCACTTCGCGCCGAGCATATGCCGATTATAGAGCGCGGTTTGCCTAAAATGACCCCAGAAGAGTATATTAAAGCTGGTCGTATATTTATCGGTTTCGAAGTGGATGATGATTTGCTTCCATATATGATAAATAAATATGGAACAGATTGTTGGGTTTATGCCAGCGATATTCCGCACGCTCATCGCTTGGTCAACTCACCTAAGCATGTTCTCAATCGATCCGATGTGACTGACAAGGCAAAGGAAAAAATTCTCTGGCATGGAACAGCAAAATTGTATGGTTTCGACTTGCCAGAGAGTAAAATAAAGGCCGCTTGATAGGCCCATTTATTTCTTTCGACTTGGTCGATTAAGACTAAATATCAAAAGCTGGTGTGCGCCTGTGCAGAGTAGCCTGCTCGTAGGCAAAGGCAAAGTTTATCATGTTCGCATCATCGTAGGGTCTACCTAAAAAGGTGATGCCTGCTGGCAAATTATCTTCGGTGAAACCTGCTGGTACAACGATTGAAGGTACGAAAATTAGAAAAGTGTTAATGTGTGGTGCACCCCATTGGTCAATATAAGGAGGATTTATTCCATCTTTGATTAGAGTGGGCTGATGTTCAACTGCCTTGTGAACGAATGCATCTAGGTTGTGGTCTGCCATGACAGCAAGAAACCTAGTCATTAGAGTGTCACGAGCATGAAGATATTCACCCCATTCTGAACTAGTATCCTCATTTTTCCAGCGTGTTCGGACCCCATAAGCGGTTTTTTGAAATAATGGAGAGTTCATTATTTCTGCACGTGTTCGAAATGGAGGGTTTGCGCAACCGGAGGCGTAATCTTCATAAGACTGGTTTTCGTCATGATTGTTTCTGGCGCGCTTGCCTAAAAGTTCATTGAGACCAGGTATAGAAACTGGGTCAACAATGTCTGCCCCTGCATTATGAAGTTCTCCTATCGCGCGGTCAAAAACGGCAGTTATTTTTGCAAAGTCATCAGAATCGGGTTCTGCTCTGTGACCCATCGATTCCCTTAATATACCAATTCTTTTTCCTTTAAGAGCTTCCTTATCAAGTTGTTGTGCATAACTTTTTGAATTTTTACCGACCCCGTGGGCAGTAATAGGGTCATTGGGATCATATCCGACCATGCAATCGAGAAGTTTGGCCAGGTCTGTCACCGTTCGAGCCATCGGTCCAAGTGATCCATTAATCATAGGCCATCCGGCATAGACTCCATGACGACTTACCAGTCCTGCTGTTGGTCGCATCCCCGATACGCCATTCCATATGGATGGACGACGAATCGACGCAAAGCCCTCCTGACCGATGCAAATAGTCGCAAAATTTGCTGATACAGCAGCCCCGGATCCACCAGATGATCCTCCGGCCGTTCGTTCTTGATCGTATACATTCCGGGTGGAGCCAAATAGAGATCCATGAGTGTCACCAGCACCCATTTCCCCAAGGGTGGTCTTACCAATAAAAATAGCTCCCGCTTTCTTAAGTTGGGTAGCAATTGTGCAATCCCGGCCCGGTTGGTGGTCTTTAAATAAAAGTGAGCCCATTGTAGTGGGCATGCCATTCACATCGGCCTGATCTTTCATGAGAATTGGTATCCCATGTAAGGGGCCTACGAGGCCGTTTTTTTTCATTGCCTCGTCCAATTCGTCTGCTTCTTCCAATACTTTAGGGTTTATAGATATAACGGAGTTAATTTTTGGACCATTTTTATCGTATTTTTCGATACGATCTAGATACATTTGGACTAACTCCTGGGCAGTGAGGCGTCCGGCTATATAAGCATCATGTATGTCAGCTATTGTAGTTTCTATTAGTTCGAATGTATCAGTTAAAGACATTTTATTAACTCATTGTTATTTATATTTTATCTTTCTTTTTATTCTTTTCTATTTGCCGCAGTGCTCCACGCTGAATTTTACCAGTTGGCGTATGGGGCAACTCCTCCACAAATTCCACTTCTCGAGGATATTTAAAAGCAGAAATTTGAGATTTAACAAAATTCTGAAGTTCGATCACGAGCTTATCGCTTGCTAAATTTTTGTCACGCAACTCTATAAATGCCTTTACTACTTGGCCGCGGTTTTTATCGGGTGATCCAACCACGGCTACCTCTCTTATTGCGGAATGTTCCATGAGAACCGCTTCAACCTCAAGGCCGGAGACATTATAACCGCCAGTCAATATCATGTCATCGGTGCGAGCTTCATAAGAGAAATAGCCTTCTTCATTACGTATACATAAATCACCAGAAAGGTTCCAACCATCTTGAACGTAGGCTCGTTGCCGATCAGTGTCGTCTAAATAGCGACATCCATTAGGGCCTTTGACAATCATTTGGCCGACTTTTCCATCCGGGGTATCGTTAAAATTTTCATCAACAACCCGGACCTGAAAGCCCGGGACCGCTTTTCCTATTAAACCAGGTCGAATGTCATCACCTGACGCAGAGATAAAAATATGAAGTAATTCAGAAATGCCAAGGCCGTTAATTATCTTTACGCCTGTCTTTTTCTCCCAAGCATGAAACACTGCCGGAGCCAAAGGTTCGCCTCCGGCAATACAAAGTCTTAGTGACGATGTATCAAAATCCTGAATATGATCGAGCATGAGTTTGTAGCCAGATGGAGTAGAAAAACAAACGGTTGCTTTATATTTTTCTATTGTTTCGAGCAAAATTTCAGGCGTAGCTCTTTCCACAATGACGGTTGAGGCCCCAAAGCGCATTGTGTCGGTCAAATAAGCACAAAGCCCATATAAAAATGCTATTTGTGGACTTCCGCAGACAACATCATCTTCTCTTATCTTTACAACATAGCGTATAAATGTATCGGCTACAGCAAGGATGTCCCTGTGAAAATGCAGTGTTCCCTTCGGGGTGCCGGTTGAACCGGAGGTAAAGCCTATTACACAAGGGTCAGTCGCATAGGTGTCGACATTGGTAAACTGGTTTGATTTGGTTGTAAGGAGATTATCCAAAAATTTTTGACCCTCATCTCCAAAATAAACAATATTTCTTAAAGTATCAGATTTTTCATATGCTGCTTCAATGTCATCTTTTAGCTTGATGTCAGATATCGCCAAGTTAACTTTTGCTTTACTCATCATGTAAACTAGCTCCCGTTCGCGGAGCACGGGCATTGTAGCAATTGCTATTCCACCGGCTTTCAGTATTGCAAACCATGCAGCAATAAGCAGGGGGTGGTTGCCGGACCTAAGTAGAACCCTTTCCCCCGGTACCATGTCAAAATCTTCAAGGAGAACGTTGGCTATTTGGTTAGCTTTGTCTAAGAGGTTCTTATAAGTCCAAACCTGTTCACCGAAGTAGATCACGGGCTTTTCACCGAAGCCGCTATCCACCATTTTGTCTAGCAGTTCTGTCGCAACATTTATTTTTTTCGGGTAAGCAGCTAGCTCCGGCAGAACGGAGTAATCCATATCTGGCCAAAGATTTTCTGGAGGCATGTTGTCGATAATGAATGTATCTAAATGGGAAGAGGATATTTGAGACATTGAAGGAAAATTTCCTTGTTCTATTTTACATAAAAAGATTTAGTACAAAAAAGGTTGGTCGGAACGTAGCATAATGATAGCTTGCCCGCCATTTTAAGAAACGGAAAAAAATGAATCCACTAATACAGCTCGAATTGATACGCGAATCTTTAGTCGCGGTAGTTAATGAAATGCGAGCCAACATCATTCATTCATCTTATGCGGCTATAATTTATGAGGGCCATGATTTTTCTTGTGCTCTTATGTCTGCTGACGGGCGTCAGGTGGCGCAGGGGTTAGCTGATCACCCTATTCATATTTTTGCTGTTCCCTACTCAACACGTGAAGTAGTTAGGGCTTTTAAAGATGACATACATGAAGGTGACCTTTTTCTTCATAATGACCCTTATACCGGAGGAACACACCTAAATGATGTTTTACTTTTACATCCTATTTTTAATGGCGGTAAACTTGCCCTCTTTGCAGCGATAAGGTGCCATTGGAACGATGTTGGCGGCATGACGCCGGGTTCTCTATCTGGACGGGTTAAAGAAATTTATCAAGAAGGAATACGTATCACTCCAACCCGCATTTGTGAAAAAGGTAAAATGAACGAGGCAGTTCTTGCTACCTTGTTTAATAATATGCGAGGACGTGAAGAGCGAGTGGGTGATTTTAACGCTATGTTGGGAACAGGTCGAAAAGCGGCTGAGCATCTGGGTCGACTTTTTAAACGATTTGGTGGACAGGGACTTTTGGATGGTGTCGAAGCGTTAATTGATAGATCAGAGCGTCAGATGCGGAGTCGTATTTCTGCCTGCCCCGATGGCGAATATTTTTCTGAAGGTTACATAGAAAGTGATGGATCTAATCCAAACCCCTTGGTTGTTCGTTTGAAGCTTACCGTCGAGGGGGATGGAATTAAGGCTGATTTTTCTGGCACCTCTGCGCAGACGAATGGGCCGACTAATTGTGGGCCGGCAATGGCATTTAATGCCGTGGGAACTATTGTTAAAGCCTTTCTCGACCCGAAGACCCCAATAAATCATGGTTCTTTTAATCCTATTAACGTGATAGCGCCCGAAAAAAGCTTTATCAATGCAAGGGAAACAGCGCCGTGTGGCGGGATGGCTGAGGTGAAATTTTTAATAGACTCGGTAGTTGCCGCAGCAATGGGACAGGTTGTACCTGAAATGAGTGTAGGAGATCTCAAAGGTGGCGCTAACCATATTCATATTGCCGGTCCGCGAGCTGACGGCGCTACCTACATTCATTATGAATGGCCGGCTGGAGGAACCGGAGCCAGTTTAGGGGTGGATGGCAGCAACGCTGTCAGAAGTTACAACGAAGGGGATTTCAATTCTATACAATCTGTTGAAACAGTAGAGTCTCAGTATCCGTTGAGGGTAGAATGTTGTGAGGTAAGGACG
This sequence comes from Rhodospirillaceae bacterium, assembly GCA_002712335.1. The sequence goes on from PATI01000013.1 coordinate 76,042, forward strand.
GGCGCTTGTGGAGATGGACGATACCGGGGTGGCTTTGGTCTAAGACGAGATATTCGAATACTGGGTGATAATGCCATGTTATCAGTTCTTTCAGAAAAAAATGTTATTCCTCCTTATGGCGTTGTAAAAGGCTGTAATGCTGCTGCTAATCGTTTTGTCGTATTGCGCGATGGTAAAGAAGTTGAGCCTTCAGACGTTCCGGGAAAAGTCTCAGGATTTACATTGCAAAAAGGAGATGTTGTTAGAGAAGAAACTGCTGGTGGTGGTGGTTATGGCGATCCTTTAACTCGTGATCCAAAGCAAGTAATGGAGGATATACGTTTGGGGTACCTCACCATAGAACAAGCTCAGCTTCGTTACGGTTTAGCTTTGACGGAAAGTGGAGAGATTGATTTTGAAAAGACTGATGAAAGACGGAGCGAACTAGAAAGTAGCAGGGTTGAAGTTACCCTGAAGATAACGGAAAAGGAAGATATGGAGGGTGCCCGTCGCCGATTTGCGGTGTCCTCCGTTCTCGCGATGAGATTAAAAATAGAACAAGATGACCTTGTCGAAATTTTAGGCAACGCGGCGGCACCACTCAGGGGATGGGCCAGAGTTATAGAAGGAGCAGAAACAGTAATTTCTGTTGGGCCAGTAGGAATGAAACTGTTAAATTCTATAGATGGTCAACTCGCTGAAATAAGAGCAGTTCGTTCGCGGCCATTTGGGGTCATGTAATGCCCGAATCTTCGAAAAGTTACCTAGTTGGCATTGATGTCGGGGGAACCTTCACTGATATCCTATGCCTTGACATCGAAAACCAAAAGTTGATGTCCGCAAAGACCCCCTCGCTTCCCGGAAAGCAATGGGAAGGTGTTTTGAATGCACTTGGTGAATTGGGAATTAAAACTAGCGATATAAAAGCCTTTGTTCATGGCACTACTATTGCGACAAACGCTTTACTTGAAAGGAAAGGAGCTAAAACTGCTTTAATAACAACTGAAGGTTTTCAAGATACAATTGAAATCGGGCGCACTCGACGTTTGATAGGCGGTTTGTTTGATATTAAGTTTGTCCGACCTCTTCCCCTTGTCGATAGAACATTGAGGATAGGCGTACCTGAGCGTATGAGCGCGGATGGCGAGGTCATTAAAGATTTATCTGATTATGATTTCGAGGTTCTTGCAAGGAATCTCCTCTCAGAAGGTGTAGAGGCAGTAGGCATTGGGTTTGTGAATTCCTATGCCAATAATGTAACAGAACAAAATGCAGTCGTTTGTTTAAGTAAATTTTTGGAAAATATTCCGGTCTGCAGTTCAACTGATGTTGTAGCAGAAAGAGGAGAATTTCATCGATTTTCAACTTGCGTATTAAATGCCTACCTAACACCTGTAGTTATTAAATATTTGGATACATTGGCAGATGAACTAAGAGGAAGAGGTGTCCAAGCGCCGGTTAATATCATGGGCTCAAATGGAGGCGCGATGACATTAGAGCAAGCCGCGAAATTTGCTGCAGGTACATTTCTTTCTGGCCCGGTAGGAGGTGTAGGAGGCGCGGTACGGACTTGTGAAATGGCAGATGTACAAGATTGCATCACCTTTGATATGGGCGGGACATCAACCGATGTTGCACTAATTTATCAACGGCAACCAAGAATTAGCCATGATAACCAAATAGATGCATATCCTCTACAGGTTCCTCAATTAGATATTCATACAATCGGTGCCGGCGGAGGCTCAATCGCTTGGGTACAGGAGGATGGTACTCTAGAGGTGGGTCCACAGAGTGCCGGAGCGCTGCCGGGTCCGGCTTGTTATGGAAGGGGTGGAACACAGCCGACTATTTCAGATGCAAATTTGCTGCTTGGCCGTTTGCCTACGGAGCGGACACTTTCCGGTGGCCTAAGTTTAGATAAGGCGGCGTCGGAGCTAGCATTCAAAAACCTTGCGGAGGAACTCGGCGGAGGGAAAATTGATGCCCTTGCCGATGGTGTCCTAAAAATTGCTGTTGCAAAGATGGCTGGGGCGGTGCGGGAGGTGTCTGTACATCGTGGTTTTGATCCTAGGGATTTTGCCCTTTTGGGTTTCGGTGGAGCGGGACCCATGCATGTTTTTTTAGTAGCTGAGGAGCTTGCGGTGCCTCAGGTCATTATCCCTAGATTTCCTGGACACCTGTCTGCCCTTGGACAGCTTCTTGCTGATCAGCGCCTAGATACAGTTCAGGCGTGGGGTGGTAAATTGAGCCAACTCGATCCGAGAAAATTACAAACACCTCTGGTGGAAATGAAAGCGTCTGCGCGACAAACACTAAATGACGCAGGATTTATGAATGACCATCAGGAACATATTTTTACCGCTGACATGCGTTATGTAGGACAATCATATACCCTTTCAGTGCCATTGGATGAAGCCACCGATAATTGGCGGATTGTCAGGGAATTATTTGCTGCTCGTCATACTGAAACCTTCGGTCATGCAGATACGAGTAGTGACGCTGAAATTGTTAACTTGAGGTTAGTTTCTTTGGGTGTTGTGGATAAACCGTCTCTAGCATTTAATTCGGGTGAGGGCGGTGATGTGATTATCGAGGAACGTGAAGTTTGGTTTGATGAAACTTGGAGTGCTTGTCCTGTTCTCGATCGCCAAAAAATGAAAGCCGGATTTAGCTTTGTTGGACCGGCGATAATCGAAGAATCTGGGGGGACTTCAATAGTTCCACCGAATTGGAAAGTTACAGTGTTGGACGCTGGATCTCTTGATTGTCGTAACCCAAAAATTGGTTCCTGACAGGACGAAATTTAATATCAAGTCTAATTCATCCTTTCGTTAGATATTCAATCAATGAGTATCATCATCAGCCGCTAATTTTTGCGTTTCTATGTTGCCGGGGTTAATCTCCTGTTATCTCTAAAAATATTTATTCAAAGGGGAACGGTATGGCCTATCAGGATCTAAAATACGAGCTAAAGGATGGAATTGTTACTATCACGATGAACCGTCCGGAAGTAATGAATGCATTATCAGAAAATCTCGAAAGAGAAATTCACCTAGCATTTGATGAGGCTGATGCCGAGCGGAAAGCTAGGGTTATTATCTTGACTGGAGAGGGAGCGGCCTTCTGTTCGGGGTACGATCAGAGCCCCAAGAAAGGTGGAAAAAAAAAGGGGGACCCCACGGGGCGCTCTATCGCAGATTTTATTGAAGGGTGGCAACGAAATGATAGTAAAATTTCCGACAACTGGGTACATATGTGGAAACTCGGCAAACCAATTATTGCGGCGGTTAATGGTTGGGCAATGGGTGGTGGTTTCTGGTATCAGCTTGCAGCCGACATGACAATTGCCTCTAAAAAAGCAGTCTTTGCGCAGCCTGAGGTGCGGCATATCTCCAATACGTCTTATTTGATGACAGCATTATGTGGATGGAAAGCGGCAAACAGGTGGGGGCTTACCGGTGATCATTTTGATGCACAGGAAGCCTATCGAATTGGGATGGTGAATGAAGTAGTGGAGCATGAAGATTTGATGTCTAAAAGTAGAGAGCTTGCAGCACGAATAGCATTGGTACCAGAGCCTGCAGTTCGTCTAAATAAGGCAATTGCAATGCAGGGGCTTCAAGCATCGGGTGTCAATGCTTCATTATTATTAGAAGGGGCTTTGGGCAGTATGGCCCATTCTTCCCACAATGAGCATCGAGAAGAACTATACAAGACCATGCAAGAAGAAGGCGTTCGAGCTTATTTGCAAAAAAGGGATGGTCCTTTTCAACCAGAACCGATGGGCCCAAAATCAGCAGCCGGTATTGCCTCAAGAAAAGATAATAATTCGACAAAGAAATTATAATACTAATTATTCTAATTAAGAAGGTTGTGCTTTGTTCGACTATGTCGTAGAGGCCAATAAATATTAATATTGTTTTGGAGGAAGAGATGGGTAAAACCTTTGATGTGGACAATGCTTATAGTGTCAAAGATAAAGTTGTTATCGTGACCGGCGGCGGAACTGGTATCGGAAAAGTGTATAGTCAAAGATTGGCTCAGAGTGGAGCTAAGGTAGTGTTAGCGGATATTGCGGCAGAAGAGTCAAATGATGTTGCGGCAGAAATTAGAGATTCTGGTGGGCAGGCGATATCAGTGCCAACTGATGTTACAAATGAAGAGGCAGTAAAGGCGATGACTGATTTTGCAGTCAACGAGTATGGAGGAATTGATGGGCTGATCAACAACGCTTCTTTAATGAGCGTTTTGCCACGCGGAGATTGGTTTGAGATTTCAGCTGAACGCTGGGATTCGGTAATGTCTGTAAATTTAAAAGGTATATTTTTATGTTGTCGCTCTGTTTACGCCCATATGCAAAAGCGTGGTGGCGGCAGTATTGTAAATATTTCATCTAGCCGAATTTGGGAGGGTAACCCAAATCGTCTTGATTATACGACCTCTAAAGCTGGTGTCGTTGGATTAACCCGAGCACTAGCTCGTGAGCTTGGTGACGATAATATAAGCGTAAATGCAATAACCCCGGGCTTTACTTTGAGTGAGACTCAACTCGCATCTTCATCGTCAAATTACCTTGGTGGTAAGGATGAAGGAAAATGTTTCAAACGGCCACAAACCCCAGATGATCTTGTTGGCGCGGTTATATTTTTATTAAGTGACGCCGCGGGTTTCATGACAGGCCAAACGGTCAACGTGGATGGCGGAAGGTATATGCATTAATATTACTGATTTAAAGGTTAAGTTGAACGTAAATCGGAATTTAAATTATTTACGTACATAGATTAAGTAAGCTGAAAGGAAGTAAGGATGTGCCCAGCTGAAGTAAATACTGAAGCCATTGCAGAATCTATGACACAAAGTGAGTATTATAATATAGCTGACTCGGTACTACCCGGTGGCGGGCTCGGTGGATACTCACTTCCGGAAGATGTGCGCTTCGTTATTCAAAAAGGAGAAGCGGGTCGTCTTCAAGATGTTNGTGGGAATTGGCATATTGATTATGTCGGTGGCGCAGGTGCTTTAATAATTGGTCATGCATTTCCGAGTGTAGTTGATGCTGTAAAAGAGTCAGCACCGAAAGGTCTACATTTTTTCGGTACTCTCAATCATTACGCGATTTCATTAGCGGAAGAGTTGGTGAACGCAATTCCGTGTGCTGAAAAAATAGCCTACGCGACAACAGGTTCTGAGGCCACATTTTACGCTATGCGTATTGCTCGCGCGTTTACGGGNCGAGATAAAATTTTAAAATGCGAGGGCGGTTATCATGGAAACCACGATTATTCAGCATTTTCTGTTTCTCCTCGTACAGTTTCAAATTTTCCGGTCGGCCAACCTGATACAGCGGGTATGCCGACGAACTTGTCGGCGAATGTTTTAATCAGCCCCTACAATGATTTAGACGCTGTTAATGAAATTGTGAAAGCAAATAAGGAAGAATTAGCGGCGATCATAGTTGAACCAGCTCAGCGGATCATATTTCCNCGTGACGGTTACCTCGAGGGTCTCCGGCAAATATGTACAGACAACGATATCCTTTTAATCTTTGATGAAGTGGTAACCGGATTTCGTTTGTCCTACGGCGGTGCGCAAACTTATTTTGGTGTTAAACCGGATCTGGCAAGTTATGGGAAAATTGTTGGTGGTGGTGGTCCAGTTGCTTGTGTTGCTGGACCGGCGGAAATCATGGAACAATGTAATCCGGTCAATAGGGGTAAGGATAATTACGCTTATATAAATGGCACGCTCCACGGAAACCCTGTGGGTTGTGCAGCAGGGCTTGCGACATTGGAGGAACTCCGTTCTGCTAATTTTTANGAAACGCTCCATTCCCGTTCGGCTGATATACAGNGNCGATGTCANGAAGTTCTAGATGCTCATAACTTGCCCGCAATTGCTATCGGGAAAGGCTCACTTTGGCAAATCGTTTTCATGGAAAAGGAGCCNGAAAGTTTTGCAGATTTTATANGNGCCGATATGGCTTCTACACGTNAATTAGACCTTTGTCAGATGCGACATGGTTTGTATNTTCTCCCGTCAGTTCGTCGTTTTGTTTCTTCGGTNCACACAGATAAAGATTTTGATGACACCCTTACCGCGCTTGATGCGGCCTGCCGAGATATAAAGTGAGAATTTTATGAGGTCACCTAGTTTAGCAGAGATAAAAGGTCGGGCGGTCCTTTTTTCAGAAATGACACCGCCTGCTGGTGAAGAATTAAAATTTAATAAATGGTATGACGGGCATCATTCGCCCAGCCATGTGCAGGGGGTGCCTGGTTTTCTGAGTGCAATGCGGTATCAGTCTCCTGAGGGTCCAAATTATCTGGCGATTTA
>PATI01000014.1 GCA_002712335.1 Rhodospirillaceae bacterium
GCCCGGCTACGGTTATGCATCTGCCACTGCCCACATGGGATCCAATCTGGAGAGCCTAAATGGAACACTTCTAAGACTTATCCCATTTATAAAAGAGCATGATACTACTCAAATGTCTTCAATCCGACCAATGATGGATCGAATGATTCAAGGCAACAATCAGGCCAAGTCTGCAATTGATAATGCTCTATTTGATCTTACTGCAAAATCAATGAAAATACCTTTACATCGACTATTCGGTGGCGCTGTCAGGACAGAATTTCCGGTACTTCGAATTTTAGCTATCAAAGAGCCTGAGGAAATGGCGAAACAAGCTCAAAAGCTCTTTAATGAAGGATATCGTTATTTTAAAATAAAGGTTCACGGAGATGTATCTCTAGATATCCAGCGGGTCGCGGCTATAAGAAAAAAACTCGGAGACACCGCTAAATTAACGGTAGATGCAAACCAAGCCTACACACCAAAGGATGCTATTAGAGCAGTGAATGGAATGTTAGAGTTTGGAATCGATTTGATCGAACAACCTGTGGCCAGTGATGACTATGATGGACTTAAATTGGTTACGGAAACATCTCCAGTTACAGTAGAAGCAGATGAAAGTGCTGCCTCACTGAAAGATGTATTCCACCTAGTTAAACACCGCATCGTTGATGCTGTAAGTTTAAAGGTTCCTAAGCTAGGAGGCCTATGGAACACTCTAACGGCTGCGCAGATTTGTAGGGCTGGGAATGTTAAATTTCGGTTTGGCGCTCATGTGGGATCCCAATTGCTGAATGCCCATGCAATGCATCTTGCAGCCACCCTACCTGATGTTTGGTATGTCAGTGAATTTGGAGAATTTTCGAGACTGTTAGATGATCCATTTAACGGTATTAAAATCAAGAATGGGATTGCTCATTTGCCGAATGCCCATGGCGCTGGTGTAAGCCCTACCTAAAATCAGACCGCGCTATTTTATGAATAAAATATAATTTAGAGCCCATAAAATACTTTCGCGTTATCATTGAGTATCNTATCGGCAGCAATTGCTGATACTTTTCCGTCATTTTTTAGTTTTCTTAGCGCTTCAATTTCTGCTGAGGTATCTGCATGACCATAATCTGTGCCGATTATCAATGTNTCATCTCCAGAATATTTTAGAACCCAGTCAAGATCATCCGTCACTTGACAGGCAACATAAATGTTATTTTGANCCATAATGTTTTCAGGAAACTCTCGCCCACGTCTGCCAAACCGAATTTCCATATCATTTAATGCATAGGGAATCCATTGCGCACTGACTTCAACAAAACCCCATCGAACCGTTGGCCACTTTGCAGGGATATCATCCATTAATAAATTATGAAAAGCAGATACCACTGGAAGCTTCGATCGACCAAAACCACATTCCTTGGCGTAAATATCACGTACATTGAAACTGTTATTTCCGGAATGAAAACAGATCGGCAAATCGAGCTCAGCTGCAATATCAAACAGCGGATGAAAGTATGGCGTTGCCACTCGTCTTTCACATTCTAGGCCACGCATGAAAACCCCACAGGCCCCGTTTTTTTTAGCAAATTCCAGCTCGCCACGAACCTTATCCATCTGCAAAAGCGGTGGCATTACAACCCACCGAAGGCGATCAGGTGCCTTAGACCAAATATCGGCTAACCAACGATTATAGGAACGACATAATGCCAACTCTATTTCGGGGTTCTGAGTCCAAGCTCTAAGAAAAACAGTGGGATAAAGTACTTGCACATCAATCTCCAACTGATCCATATGATCCAAACGCGCCTGTACGTTAATCATTTCTCGAGATTCCTTGGACGTATTTGAGCCTATATTGCCTTCCTTGGGCTGAAGCTTTCCATCTATAATCCAATATTCGGTTTGCACCCTCCCTTCTAAATCAATTTCTGCACTACCAGTTTTCTGAATTACTACCATTGGTCGAAGATGCTCAAATTCCGGATCCATATAATCAAAAGTTGCCTCACATTCTATAACGTGTGCGTCAGAATCTATTGAACCCATAAACATACTCCCAAGCTGAAATATTAGACCTTAAATTAAACGCAATTTCACTTTGTTAAAAGGTCTTCGCTCAGAAATTGCTTATCTAATGGGGGACCACCTTGTATGGAGCCTAACAGAAGGATAGGGTTCCAATATTAAGAAAAAGAATCAGGGCCTAGGATATTGGGATATGGGATCCGCCTTAGAGAATATTACCGTTCTAGAATTTGCTTCTTATGTCTCTGGCCCGTATGCCGGAATGATGCTCGGCGATCTTGGCGCTGAAATCATAAAAGTGGAAGACAATAAGTCGGGTGACCCCTTCAGAGGTTGGGGGGCGGCAGATTATTCTGCTACCTTCGGCTCGGTTAACCGAAACAAAAAGAGTGTTATTCTTGATTTAAAGACAGAAGAAGGTGTATCCACTGCTCTTGCTTTAGCAAAAAGTTCAGACATTTTGATAGAAAACTTTAGACCGGGAACTATGGATAGATTGGGACTTGGGTATAAAACGTTATCAAAACTTAATCCTAGGCTGATTTATTGCTCTGTAACAGGTTTTGGGGGCACAGGCCCCTACGTAGAAAGACCCGGATACGACACGGTTGGACAAGCGATGGGGGGGCTGCTCTCTGTCCTAACCGATTTAGAAACACCCAAGGGTGTGGGTATATCCTTGTCAGACCATCTGACGGGCATGATGGCTGCATATGGGTGCCTCGCTGCCTTAATTGCCCGCGATAGAACCGGCGAGGGACAGCGAGTAGAGACATCTTTGTTAACAGCTACACTTTCTTTCTTAGGAGAAAATGCGGCACGATATTTTGAAGAGGGAACAGTTCCTTCTCGTAAAACCCGCACACAAACAGCCCAGGTATATGCATTTGTAGCAAGCGACGGGAAACCATTTGTTGTACATTTGTCGTCTCCACCGAAGTTTTGGAAGGGATTGTGTTCCGTGGTTGGAAAAGAAGATTGGTTCGATGACGAAAGATTTAGTGACAAATCCAAGCGTCGTACAAATTACGACAAACTAGAAGAATCACTTTCAGAAGTCTTTAAAACTAGACCACGAGATTACTGGCTAAGACAGCTACTGAAGAAAGATGTCCCATCCGCACCAATATACACCCTTGACGAAACCTTGGATGATCCTCAGGTCCAGCATTTAGGTATGGTACGCGAAGTTCCTCATCCTAAGGTAGGATTTGTAAAGCTTATTGAGAGCGGTATTCGTATGTCACAAACCCCACCAGAAATAACTACGGCAGCGCCACTTCACGGTGAGCATACAGAAGAAATATTGAACAGAATTAAAGATAAAGTTTAAGGCTAATAACATGATCGACCCCGCCCGCCATTTAAGAGATAAATACGCTATAGTTGGCGCTGGCCACAGTCGGCTGGGAAAAATTCCGGGTATATCGGCACAAGGGCTACTAGAAGAGGCCACTCTCAATGCACTCAATGATGCTGGGTTAACAACCCGAGATATCGATGGATTAATCTGTCGGGGACCAGACGAAATCTATTCATTTCATCAGGTTATGGGGGAAAGATTAGGGATTAATTCAACATTTTCAACAACATTAAATAACGGAGGGGCAAGCCAAGCATTGGGAGTTGCACTGGCTGTGATGGCAATTGACACCGGTTTGGCAAGCTGTGTGTTAGTGGGATACGGACGCGATAACTGGTCACGGGTTCACGCTAACAAAGAAAATCACATGCGAAGCTCGGGCAGACCACAACAAATGTATGGTGCAGAATTTGGCCCTGAATTTGGATATTATGGTGCGATTGCCGCTCATGGGTTCGGCGCCCAGCGACACATGCATGACTATGGAACTACACGGGAACAATTTGGGGCAATATCCGTTGCTTTTCGCAATCATGCTTTAAACAATCCTGATGCTGTTATGAAGAAGCGGTTGACTATGGCAGATTATCTTGAAGGGCGGATGATTGTTGAACCATTTAACCTGTTTGATTGCTCCTTGCAAACAGATGCAGCAGGGGCCGTCGTTGTAACGTCGCTAGACCGGGCCAAGGATCTGAAGCAGAATCCGGTGATCATAAAAGGATTTGGTACTGGTAACAATTTGAGTGGCTGGTTCGATGGCAACAATATGACACATACGGGGGCCATTGAGGCAGGCAAGACTGCTTATAAGATGGCTGGACTTGGGCCGAAAGATATCGATTTTACGCAATTATATGATTGCTTCACCTACATGGTGCTAGTCCAACTGGAAGATTACGGTTTTTGCAAAAAGGGAGAAGGTGGCGAATTTGTTTCATCCGGAGCCCTTGCACTTGAGGGAACATTGCCAACAAACACATCCGGTGGTCAGCTTTCAGAAGCCCACGTCGAAGGAATGTTGCAAATTGTAGAGGGTGTGCGTCAGTTGCAAGGCGTTTATGGACCAGAAAGACAAGTGCCTAATGCAGAAATTGGATTAGTATCTGGTCATGGTGGCAACACCGTATGTGAATCGACCCTTATTTTAGGGTCTGTCTGATGTCTGAAGATTATAGTAAGGCGATCCCCATTCCTGGACCAGAATCCATCCCATTTTGGGAGGGAACAAGAAAACATCATTTAATGATCCAGAAATGCAACGAATGCGGCCATCATTGGTTTCCCCCATCAACCGTTTGTACAGAATGTGGCAGTAATAATATCGAATGGGTGCAATCTTCCGGTAAAGGTAAAATCTTCAGTTTTGTGATTTTTCATCGTCTTTATCACAAGGGGTGGGATGGTGAAATACCTTATGTCGTTGCCGTCATAGAATTAGAGGAAGGAGCAAGACTACTGAGTAATATAATTAACACCCCTCCAAACAATGTAAAATGTGATATGCCAGTTAAGGTTGTTTTTGAAGAAGCCACAAACAACTTAACTCTTCCAAAATTTACTCCGACCTTGACGAATTAGAAGAAGATTTATCAGTCAGAAACCAAAACGCCGCTGCGCTGCCAATAACACAGCAAGCGATTATATAAGCCATTGGTATCGCTGTACCGTCATGAAAATATCCGACAAGAGCACCAACGATAGCCCCCGTTCCAAAACGCACGCATCCTAACATTGCAGAAGCAGTCCCAGCTATGTGAGGAAAATATTCCATCGCACCCGCGGTTGCATTCGCATTAACCATATTGTGCGGCATCATAAAAATAATTACTGGAACGACGATACCAAATAACCCAAAGCCGCCATAATGAGCGCTGACAAGTAAGCCTAAACCTCCCAACAGTGCTATGGTCGTGCCCACCGCCAACATTTTCCTTATCCCGAATAAGATGACCAACCGGCTATTAAGGTAAGATCCTGCCATAATTGCAAACACACTTAGAGAAAATAAGAGTCCAAAATTTTCGGGGGCTACGCCAAATATTTCTATATAGATAAAAGGCGTGCCAGAAAGCTGGGCAAACATGGTCGCAAAAGATAAACCCCCACAGATCATGTAGCCGGCAGCACTTCGATGACATAGTACCTTTATATAATCATTGAATATCTTGAAAAAACTCGACGACGTCCTCTTTTCGGGGGGGTGTGTCTCCGGTAGCTTAAGAACACCGAGAACAAAGGCGGTAATACCGAATACAGTAAGTATCCAGAAAATTAGCCGCCAATCAGCAAAAAACTTTAAAATATAGCCGCCAACGAATGGGGAAATTAAAGCGGCTAGAGAAGGAATTAATAACATCAATGATAATGCCCGGGCGCCTTCAGTCTTGTTAAAAAGATCACGAATGATTGCTCGCGACAGAACAATCCCAGCAGCACCACCCAATGCCTGAAAGAATCTTGCAAGGATTAATTCTTCTACTGATATCGTTAGAACGCAGAGAACACTCGCAACCACATAGATCGCAATCCCGACAAGCAGAACATATCTCCGTCCCAGCCTATCAGAAACGGGACCATAGATAAGCTGGCCTATACCAAAAGCAATTGTAAACGCACTAAGAGTAAACTGTGCCTTGCTAGGTGAGGTTTTGAAATAATTAACGAGCTCCGGCAGCGCCGGAAGATACATATCCATCGACATCGGCCCAAATGCGGTTAGGATGCCGAGGACAATCAGTACAGCAGGGCCATTTACGGAGGGTGAAATCATTTTCAAATTTATAACGATAATTTTCTAAAACATATTTGTTTAGGAGATATTAATCAGCGTGGACGGCCTTTTTCGAATTTCTCAGTAAACTTTAGAGGTGGTGTGTAAGGTAAGGATTTGGAGGTAAAAATCTCAACTTGTGGTTTAATATTACCAATTTTATCAATGGAGCCTATTTTCACATTTTTTATACCGGGGCTTCCTGATCCATAACCAAAAAGCTGGGAACCACAAATTGGGCAAAACTCTTTTGTCATCGTGTTTCCACTATCTGCTATATGCTGATAAGAACTCGTTGACCCATATAAAATTTTTAAATTTTTCTCTTCCACAAAAATATTTGTTGCAAAGGCTGAACCAGTTGCCCTTCGGCAATCATCACAATGACATTGAGCTACACGCACTGGTTCTCCCTCTACTTCATACTTTACGGCGCCGCAAAGGCAGCCTCCCATAAATCCATCCATCGATATATCCTTTTTAATTTGACTTCAGTCTATCGCAACACGCTTATCGTTCGAGAGCAACTAGTGAAAATATGCTTCTTGCACCAACGAAAATCTAATGTAAAACCTATAAGACCTAAAAAATTTTTCTAGGGCTCAATAATGCCAAAGTATACCGATAATAACGATTTGATTTTCGAATCAATGATTCAGGCGTCGAAAGTACCGGTGTCCACAGAAGAAAAAAAGGCCTTATATGATGCATATAATTCACTGATGGAACTTGCTTCCAAAACACGTCAAAGTAATCGGGCGTGGGATGTAAGAATGCTTCCAATATTTACGCCAAAAATTCCAAAAGGTGGGAGCGATGATTGTTGATCGTGGTATTCCAACTATAGCCCAAGCCGCAAGACAAATTAAAGCGGGTTTATTATCGCCTGTCACATTAGTAGAAAACTGTCTTAATCGAATCGAAAAATATGATCCCGTTATAAACGCTTTTCATACCGTTTTCTCTGAGCAAGCTATAATCGATGCTAAACAAGCAGAAAAAGAGATTGAAGGAGGAAAATACCGAGGCCCATTACATGGTATTCCAATCGGTATTAAAGATGTCTTCTATTTAAAAAACCACAAAACAACCGCCAATTCTCGTGTGATGGCAGAGTTTGAAGCCGAAGAGGATGCAACGGTGATAACACGTTTGCGAGAAGCGGGGTCTATATTTATGGGCCAATTAAATACATATGAATTTACATTTGGTGGCCGACCAACCTTTGATGCTCTTTATCCCCCTGCACGCAATCCCTGGAATATTGATCGTTCGACCGGAGGCTCCAGCAGTGGTTCCGGAGCGGCCGTTGCGGCCGGATTTTGCCTGGGTGCACTTGGTAGTGATGCAGGAGGGTCAATACGTACGCCTTCCGCATTTTGTGGAATAGCCGGAATGAAAGCTACCTTCGGCAGGGTCAGTGCGTTTGGCGACCTACCACTTTCCTTTTCCTTTGATTGTGTTGGTCCAATGACCTGGACCAGCGAGGATAGTGCTTTAATGTTACAGGTTCTAGCAGGTTATGATGAGCGTGACCCGGGCAGCGTTGATATTCCGGTTGCCGATTATGTTAGCCAATTAGATAAAGGTGTCCAAGGCCTAAAAATTGGTTTCATACGCCATTTTTTTACAACCGATTTTGCAGCCCCTTCGGTTATTACGCAGGCTATTGATGCGATGAGAACCACACTCGAAGATATGGGCGCAATAGTGGACGAGGTTCAAGTTTCACCACTTATAGATTGGCATGCGGTAGGACGAATTATCCTTCCAGCAGAAGCTTATGCCATTCATGAAGAAAATCTACAAAACCGGTGGGAGGACTTCGGACCACTTGCTCGGAACAGGATGATGCTTGGGAGTCTGGTCAGAGCAGTTGATTATATTCAAGCACAACGGCGGCGCACGGAATTGCTCGGAGAAATTGAAGCAACATTAAGGAATCATGACATATTAATTACTACCGCAATGTTAACACCGCAGCCCCCCCTAGACGATAAAGCTCCTTTCCCATTCTTAGATGTGCCAATGATTGCGGTGCCCTTTAACCTTACCCTTCATCCAGTGCAGACCGTACGGGCGGGTTTCTTTGAGGACGGCATGCCAATCGGTGCACAAATCGTGGGACGGCACTGGGAAGAAGCAACGGTTTTAAGGGTTGCACATGCTTTTGAGAAAAAAGCAGGCCTTTTGAAACAATACCCAAATCTAGATTAGAGAAAAATTTGACAGACACTTGATTAGAACAAATTACGTCGTCAGGATATGTAATCAAAACTAGATTGAGGGAGAAAACGTGGGACAATTCGCTTTAGGCCAGTCAGTGCCGCGTACCGAGGACCCCCGCCTACTGCGGGGAGATGGTCGTTATGTCGACGATATTAAGCTTTTAGATGAATGCCATGCGTTCATGCTGCGCTCCCCTCACGCTCATGCAAGAATCGTGAGCCTAGATTGTAGTATTGCCCGCAGAATGCCAGGTATTATTGCCATTTTTACCGGCGAAGATTGGGTTGCCGACGGTCACGGACAACATCCTGCTGGGCACAACCGTGTACGTCGCGACGGATCACCTCTTTATGTTCCAACACGACATGCAATAGCCTATCAGGAAGTGAAAGTTACAGGCGACATTGTCGCAATGGTTGTTGCGGAGACTGTCAACCAAGGCAAAGATGCCGCAGAGGCAATTTTAATAGAATATGATCTCTTACCAGTAATCACAGAAGGTACGCAGGCTACCGCGAATGGAGCACCTCTGCTGCACGAAGGTTGTGATAATAACGAAAGCTACTTTTATACCGCTGGCAATAAAGAGGCCGTGGAAGATACAATAAATACTGCGTACCACGTTACGAGACTGCAAACTAAAATAAACCGCATTACTGCGAATACAATGGAACCCCGTTCCTGTATTGGCGATTTTGATCACAGATATTCTCGATATATATTGATGGGTGGAACACAACGTCCTCACCTACTGCGTAAAACTCTGGCAGTTGACGTATTTGGCGTACCAGAAACAGCAGTCAAAATGATTACGCCAGATGTTGGCGGGAGTTTTGGCATGAAAGGGGGACATGCCCCGGAGAATCATGCCTGCATGTGGGCTGCTAAAAAAATTGGAAGACCCGTAAGGTGGGTTTGCGAGCGCAGCGATGGCCATGTTACCGATTATCATGACCGCGATCAGCTAACCGATGCCTATCTCGCATTAAATGAAGACGGAGATTTTTTAGCTCTTAAGGTGAGCAATCTCTGTAACATTGGTGCATGGCTGGACCCTGGTGGAACAATTTCACCGGCAGGGCACCTCGGCGGATTAGCTGCAACCTATAAGACACCGCTGATTTACGCAGAATCCTCTGCAGTTTTTACCAATACCAGTCCCAATGGTACTTTCAGGGGATCCGGGCGACCCGAAGCATCATATGTTATTGAACGACTGATTGATAATGCTGCCCGAGAAATGAATCTGGATCGTGCTGAGATTCGATTACGAAATATTGTACCGCCCGACGCCATGCCATTTAAAACTGGTCTGATTTATACTCTCGATTGCGGAGAATTCGGTAAAAACATGGAAAATACCCTGAAAATGGGTGACTATATAGGATTTGAAAATCGCCGAAAAGAGGCTCATAAAAACGGCAAACTTCTAGGCATTGGAATTGCAAATTTTATTGAACAAACAGCACAGCTTGATGGGGAAACGGTTAGTGTGCAATTTGATCAATCCGGTACTGTAACAGTTATACCCGGTTCTGTAGATCACGGTCAGGGTCATGACACGATGTATAAAATTGTGGTTTCAGATGCTCTGGGGATCGACGAGAAGGATATACGTATATCCTATGGAGATACCGATTCTCTGCCCTACGGAGGTGGAACATATGCATCAAGAACCGCTATTCTGGGAAGCTCAGCAGCCACAAGGGCAATAGATAAAATCCTTGAGAAAGGAAAGCACATAGCGGCGCATCTTCTTGAAGCCGCCAATGCTGATATTGAATTCCAAAATGGAAAATTCATAGTTATCGGAACCGACAAAGTGGTTACAATCCAAGACGTAGCCAAGGCTGCGTATCGTAGTGAACTTTTGCCAGAGGGTATGGAACGAGGTCTATTTGATACTGATACGTTTACACCGGGAACCCCTACCTTTCCAAATGGTTGCCATGTCGTTGAAGTGGAAATAGAACCAGAAACTGGGGTTACCAGCATTCTCAAGTACTCCGTTACCGACGATGTTGGCACGGTAATAAATGCCTTGACCCTAGAAGGACAAATACACGGTGGAATTGGACAGGGAGTAGGCCAAGCTTTTACAGAGGGAATACAATATGATAGCGACGGGCAGCTTTTAACTGGCTCTTTTCTTGATTACGGCATGCCCCGAGCGCATGACATGTGCAACTTTGACTTGTCAAATAACCCCGTACCTACAAAGCTTAACCCTGTGGGTGCAAAAGGGGCTGGGGAAGCAGGAAACGTAGGGGCGTTAGCGGCAATTATGAATGCAGTCGTAGATGCACTTTCTCCTCTAGGTATTCAAAACCTCGACATGCCGGCAACCCCGGAGAAAGTTTGGAGGGCAATTCAGGAATCAGCAGGTTAGGTTTTATGCTTTCAAGATAGTATCGGATATTTTTTCGCCTATCATAATTGTCGAGATATTGGTATTTGCGCAAGGTACCATTGGCATGATGGATGCATCACAAATTCTTAGCCCCGAAACACCGTAAACTCGGCCAGCTGGATCTGTTACTGCACTAGGATCATCCTCCGACCCCATCCGACACGTACACGACGCATGCCAATGGCCTAGAACCGTTTTACGGATCCACTGTTCAATAACGGACTCATCCTGCATTAACTCTGCAATAGACGGGCCGTCCGCTATCATATTCTCAATGATCCATCGACGCATGAATGATGAAGCATCCATCGCTTGAGCTCCGACCCAAGTCTGCAAACGATTCCAGTTACTGTAAACACCAACTTTCCTTGCCCGTGTCCCATAGCTAACAGGAAATACATCCAGAACCGCTTCTTTAAGTTCAGGCATCTCACAAAGTTTCGCCATCACACGGACACCAGCTATCATGCGCTCCATATCGCGCCGATCAGAACACATGTTAAAATCAACATTAGGCTCGCCAAAGATGTCCCCGGCTTCCAAGGTTACTTCCCCTGTCGAATATGACTTATTAACCCAAAGCTGCATGATACCCATTCGATCACCGATTGGATGCCATGCGGCGCGATTTGTAGGAACGATATACATATCACCGCTTGGTACCCCCTCTAACCCGGAGGACCAACGTACAGCGGCTATCATATGAGTTGGCAACCCAGGGGTGAGTCTCGATTCTTTCTTAAGATAGGCCCCAAAGTTAACGCCAGGGTGTTCCATAAGATTCTTACCAACCCCTATTCGATCAGCAATCACCTCAACCCCCAACGCTGTTAATTCACCACCCGGTCCTATACCTGAACGCATCAGAAGTGGAGGCGTATGCAATGCACCCGCGCAGACGATAACTTCGCGGGCATAAATATCAATATTTTCATCAAGCCGGTTTACCTTGACACCCTTAACCTTCCTCCCTTCAAAAATAAGTGTTTTGACATCAGAGAGATCGAGCATTTCAAAGTTTTGTCTTGAGCGGACAGAATTTGTCAGATACGCGGAAGATGCAGATATCCGCTTCCCATCAATATTATTCATTGGAATTGGAAAATATCCATCGCCAAAAACAGCGTTTTGGTCCTTGAGGTTCTTCCAACCTTCTTTTTTAGCCGCCTTAATTGCAGCGGTCGTAAATCCCGGCCATTGATCCTCAAAAAGTCGACGTAATCCGATCGGCCCCTCTTCACCGTGTAATGGGCCATCAAAATCGTAGTCTTTTTCGAGCTTTTTAAAGTATGGTAAAACGTCTTCCCAACTCCAGCCCTTTGCACCACGTTCCTGCCAACCATCAAAATCGCTCGGAAGACCACGATTGGCGCACATCCCGTTTACAGAGGACCCGCCGCCAATTACCTTGCCCTGATTATATCTTCGCTTTGGTCTTTGATCAGGGGCGTTGCCGGGACGGGGCAAAAATGAAGCACTGAGACCGGGCCATGTGAACCGTGGAGCACCCCTAGCGGTGGCTACAAAATTATTATTTAATTCCTCAGGTTCTTTACCAGGGGGATAGTCTTTACCTGCCTCAAGTAATAAAACGCTATTTGTTGATTTCTCTGTAAGTCGACTCGCTAAAACACTGCCGGCTGACCCTCCCCCGATAATAATATAATCGAACACCTTATCTCCGAAATCCACCACTAGCCATTCTCCCTATATTAAACAGTTTAGAGAGAATACACATGAATCCTTTTTCTGTAAGGGGCCAAGTAATTAGTTTATTTTGCAGCCTGATTTAGAAAGGGCGCTGCCCCCTCAATTACGGGATTAGTATCTTGAATGGTAAGACGTCTAAGCATTCGGCGTTCATCACGCGGAAAATCTGTACGCGCATGGATTGTACAACGATTATCCCACATTATCAGATCCCCAATTCGCCAAGGATGCTCATAAATAAATTGCGGTTGTTTTTGGTGTTCAAACAGATAAGCCAGAATTTTATCGCTCTCTTCCTTGTCGAGCCCAATTATCTCTTCTGTCATCAATTCACTAACAAATAGNGCTGATCGGCCCGTCTCTGGATGCTTCCGAAAAATTGGGTGAGCATAATGCGGAAAATTCTTCCTATCATACTTCTTTTTCATTTTTAGTGTCGTACCATACTCATATACCTGCATCGCCTTCTTTCCGTTAAGACGGCGCTTCAGATCATCTGGTAGACCTTCTGCCGCTGCGTAGCAATTAGAAAACAGGGTGTTACCTCCCCAGGAAGTAAGTTCCATTGCATACAACATCGTCGCTTTCGATGGAAATTCAAAGTAAGCCGTATCTGCATGAAAAGTCATTTCACCATCCGGCAATGAACCAATTGGCTTACCATCTTTCCTCACGTTGGTGACCAGCATTACATGCTCACCATATTCATCCAATTCATTTGGTTTAGTTCCTGGCCTATTGCGACTTCCTAACTCACCAAAGTTAAGCGCAAATTTTTTCTGATCTTCTAATGTGATATCCTGATCACGGATGCATATTAGCCCATACAGGTGGAAGGCCTCTTCTATTTCCTTTAATTTCACTTGGTCCTGAGNTTGACTTAGGTCAATATCGGTGATCTCTGCACCAACAGCTTCCGAGAGTGGTGTAACTTTCATGGCCCTTCCTTTAATTGCCAGTCAANTCTTTTGGNTATTATACCCAATTATCAACAAAATTTGAAGTCTTGCCCTAATGCTAAGGGCATTCTAAAGAAGAGGTATGACACCACCTATTTTAATCCTGAGAAATATTAACCTTACTTTTGGCGGCACGCCTCTTTTCAAAGACGCCGAATTAAGCATTTCAGAGGGTGAATGCCTATGTCTCGTTGGACGAAATGGCTCCGGAAAATCAACATTATTAAAAATTGCTGCTGGCCTCATCGAGCCAGATACAGGAGAGATATTCCTTCAACCAGGGAAAACTTTGCGCTATCTACCCCAAGAGCCAGATATGGGTAAATACAACAATACTCTTGCCTATGTTAAAGCCGGGCTCGCGCCGGGTGATGACCCCAACAGAGCATCATACCTTTTAGCTCAGCTTAGTTTAAACGGTGAAGAAAAACCTTCTAAACTCTCAGGAGGAGAAAAAAGACGATGCGCATTAGCACGCGTATTGTCACCAGAACCTGATATTCTTCTATTAGATGAGCCAACTAATCACCTCGACCTCCCTGCTATTGAATGGCTCGAGTCGGAACTACAAACCATGCGAACCGCCCTGATCCTTATTAGCCATGATCGACGTTTTCTACAAAAACTATCAAACAGAACAGTATGGTTAACCCAAGGTACCACTCGTACCCTCAGAGAAAACTTTAACAAATTCGAAGAATGGCGCGATACTATTCTAGAACAAGAAATGACCGAACGCAGCAAGCTTGACCGTAAACTTTTAGCAGAAACAGAATGGCTACGAAAAGGCGTGACCGCTCGCCGCAAACGCAATCAAGGTCGCCTTCGTTCACTCATCGCTCTTAGAAAAAAAAGAAGAGACCAACGCGGTCCAGCCGGACAAGTTATTTTTTCTAGCACAAAAACGGGTCAATCCGGAAAATTTATCCTAGAAACTAAATCGATAAGTAAAACTTTTGGCCAAGGACCGATTATAAAAAATTTTTCGATAAAGATTAAGAGAGGTGATCGTATCGGAATTGTAGGACCAAACGGAGCAGGAAAAACAACTTTGATTAACTTGATAACCGGCAGCTTAGAACCTGAT
Organism: Rhodospirillaceae bacterium; assembly: GCA_002712335.1. The sequence goes on from PATI01000014.1 coordinate 14,530, forward strand.
GAGGGCAGTATTCGACTAGGTACTAACCTTGAGATGATAACCCTTGACCAAAATCGGGAAAAACTTGATCCGAACTCTACATTAGCCAATGCCCTGACCGAGGGGGGTGAAATTATTTCCGTAGGAGATAAAAACAAGCATGTTATTGGATATATGAAAGATTTTTTATTTTCCCCCGAACAGGCTCGCACTCCCGTTGGGGTATTATCTGGCGGCGAGCGGGGAAGAGTAATGCTTGCTCGGGCTCTTGCAAAACCTTCTAACTTTTTAATTCTTGATGAACCCACCAATGATTTAGATATTGAAACCCTAGACCTGTTGCAAGAAATGATTGCTAACTACAAGGGTACAATCATACTTGTAAGCCACGATCGAGATTTTCTGGATAGAACTACTACCTCCATTATTTGTTCAGAAGGTAATGGTAATTGGGTGGAATATGCTGGAGGTTATAGTGATATGCTCTTGCAACGAGGTAACCACTCGTTAGAAAAAAATAAAAAATCCAAAGACAGTCGGCCAAAAGACAAAAGAAAAGAATTAAAAACTGCTAGCTCTAAAAATAAAATTAAAATGTCCTACAAGGATAAATATGCGCTTGAAATTTTGCCTCATCGCATGGAAAAAATGCGGGAACTAATTTTAAAACACCAGACAATTTTATCCGACTCCGATTTATTTCTAAAGGATGCCAAGTCCTATGAAAAATCCGCGAAGACTATAGAGGTTACACAATCGGAATTGGAAGAGGCGGAAGAACAATGGCTTGAGTTAGAAATACTTCGTGAACAAGCAGAAAAAAACTAGCCCATTGCTGCTAATTTAATCGCCTCTGGAGTAAAAGGCATTCGCCTTAGCCTCAAACCAATTGCATTGTAAATTCCGTTGGCAATGGCCCCTGCTGTGGGACCAGCAACACATTCTCCCGCTCCCAGAAATCTCTCATTTGGACGATCGAGCAGAATCGTTTCAATCACTGGAATATTATCAAAACGTAAAATTGGATATGTCTCCCAATCACGACTTGTGATACCCCCACGATCGTATGTTACCTCCTCATAAAGGGTCCAACTTGCCGCTTGAAGAAAACCACCTTCGTATTGAGCAGTCAGACCAGCGCGATCAATTATTTGGCCAGCATCACCAGCGAGGACTGCTCGAATCATCTTTACATGAGCCAAATCATCCACTTCGACCTCTACCGCTACAGCCGCGTATGCCTGGATATTTTTATACTGGGCAAGGGCAATGCCTAAACCCGTATTTTCTCCAACTTTTAAACCCCACCCGATTTTATCAGCAGCTACCTCCAAAACATTTTTAGCTCTTTCATCTGAGAGATGCCTTAGACGAAACTGAACGGGATCGATATTAGCTCTCTCAGCCAATTCATCAACAAACGACTCGATGGCAAAAATATTAGCAAAAGCACCCAGTGTTCTTAATGCTGAAGTTCTCAGAGGCAAATCCCTTACCAGGTTTTTTACAAGTCTTTTATCTTCAAAATTGTAAAGTGGATCGAGATTTCTATGCAACCCAGCATGACGAGACATATTTGGTTTTGGAACTAAAGGCTTGATACCAACACCACAATACTTCAGAGGTAATAATCTCGCCGGACCAGCACCATCCGGTTCCGGTCTAGGACGCATACCATAAGTATCGCTGAATGTCTCTTGAGACCATTTGATAACCTTACCATTATCGTCAAGACTAGCGTTGAGATCCATTACCATACTGGAACCATAAGGTTCCCATGCGTGTTCATCCTCCCGTGTCCATTTTAGTAGGATAGGCTTTCCAGCAAGGGCTAGTGCAATTAATGCTGCATCAACTGCTGCGTCGTCTGCACCATTGTGTCCGTAACACCCAGCTCCCGGAACATGTATAATTTTCAAATTTTCTGCCTCTAAAGATAACGCTTCTGCAAGGCTTTGACGGAGAACATAGACACCCTGACTATGCGTCCAAATGGTTATTTTTTTTCCTTCTGCTAGCGCCATAGCAGCCGAGGGGCCAATAGAACCATGCATTAGATAAGGTTTTTCATATTTTGCTGAAAGAGTAGAAGTGGCATTCACCGGCGGAGGTAAAAGTGCTTCAACACTCTCCTTTTGTGGTACTCCATCCACTACCGGGAGACTTACCCTTTCATTTGTAATCAGTCTTTCAAAAATATCTTGAGGCTCTAGACCTCTTCCCTGGTTCCAGGTCGAAGTCTCAAACAACCTTTTAGCCGACTTAACAGCCATATACTCATCAGCATTTACCACAGCTAAAAAGGAGCCATCTTGAACCAGATTACAACCCTTCTTCTCGAGGCTTTTAGCTATCTTCGGGTTAATGGAATTTAAGCGGGCATGGTAATGGGGGGGACGCACAACCCGAGCATGCAACATTCCTGCTATCTTCATATCCTGAATGAAATATGGTTCTCCATTAACAATATCTTTTAGACCTCGGAAGACCACAGGATTACCAATTACTTTATAGTTATTAGGATGTTTGGTGATAGCGTTGGGGTCCACATCAATATGAAATGGCTTTTTAGCTGCAAGTTCTGCATAAGTAATTGAGTTATTTGTTTCCCTTGACCGAATTAGTCCGTTGGAGACGAACAAGGTAGTAATTTCTACTTCTAGTGCCTCAGCCGCCAATGCAATCAAATGCTGGCGTGCGGTTGCCGCTGCAGCCCTCACCGCATTCCCCGATTCTTCCATCGAATTACTACCTGAGGTTATACCTTCATCGGGATCTACACCCGTTTCTGTTCGGGATATATCAATATTATCAATATCCACATCAAGCTCTTCTGATACTATGAGAGCTAAAGCGGTAGAAATTCTTTGTCCTATATCTACTTTACCGGTACGAACTAGAATACGGCCGTCATCGTTGATTGCAATCCAGTTATCAAGGCTTCGTGTTTTCTTAAGGCTATTACTATCCGGCATTCTTAATTGCCTGCTTAGCGCGATCGATAGCCTTCAATACCCTAAAATGAGACCCACAACGACAAAGGTGATCATGAAGGGCACTACTGATTTCTTCTCTACTAGGTTGAGTTTTTTTGTTAAGCAACGCCGTCACAGCCACCACAAGGCCGGCTGTACAATAACCGCATTGTGCAGCCCCCTCTTGGATAAAAGCTTTTTGTACTATACTCGGTTCTCCATTCCTAACTAGACCTTCAACCGTAATTATCTCTTGATCTTTAAATTCTGATGCTGCGCGAACACATGATAATACTTTTTCACCATTCGCCAAAACCGCGCAAGCACCACACTGTTCCAATCCGCACCCAAGCTTAGCACCCATTAAATTTAGTTGATTTCGGAGAACGTAAATCAGCGGGGTTTCTGGCGAGCAATCGATATCATATTTTTTCCCATTCACCTTTAGCGAAAATTCAGACATATGTTCGACCCTTTAACGGCTTTTCCCCTTACCAAGCAGACTTCCAGGTATAATAGCTACAAAAAACATTAGGGCTGCAACAAGAAACCCTTCACGAAAACCAAGCATCATTGCTTGACTATAAATCGATGAGCCTAGCTGCTGCAATGCAGTCAAATATTGCAGTGATTCTGGAATCCCTGCTGAGCCCAAATAGGATTGGAAGGACCTTAAAAACTCTATTGTCGCCGAATTACCAGACGTTTGAGTGGCAATATAAGATTCTGCATAATGCGTAGAACGGATGTCCACAAACGTTGCTAACAGACTGACACCAAAAGCTCCTCCCAACTGACGAGAAAAACTCATCATCCCCGCACCCTGACTAACTTGTTCGGCTGGCAAGGCGCGCATCGAACCGGTTGTTAATGGAGGAAACACAAAACCCAAGCCAACACGCCCTAAAATTAACCACCAGCCGAAAATCCAAAACGCTGTATTGGTATCCGCACCAGCCATCAAATAGCATGAGTAAGACGTCATAATTAAACCAATAGTTATTGGTATCCTAGGGCTAATCCAATCGCTTATACGACCAGTCAGTGGAAATACTAAAGCGAGTAAAAGACCTGCGGGCATGAGAAGGAAGCCTGCTTTTGTGGGTGTATAACCTTGAACTATCTGAACAAACAGTGGGATCAAATACCATAAACCAAAATTACCCGCACCCCAAACAAAGGATAATAAACAACCCGAGGTAAACTTTACATTACTAAATAGTTTTAAACTCAACATCGGCTGTCGACAAATTGACTCCCAAAATAGAAACCCGATCAAAGCGACACAGGTAATTACAAAGTATAAAACAATTATATCGGAGCCCCAGCCTTCCCTTCCACCGCTAGAGAGGGCAGACAAAAGTGCAAATATAAATACTGAGATGAGGACCAGACCCAACCAGTCCATATCGGCTTTCTTAGTTTCCTTTTCACGGGCCGGCATAAATATTGCTGCCATAATACTACCCAGACCGCAAAATGGTAAAACAAGCCAGAACACCGCACGCCAATCAAAAGTATCAACCAGTATTCCGCCAAATGCTGGACCGAGTGCCGGGGCTAAAACAATACCGAATCCAAAGAAACCCATCGCTCGGCCACGCTGGTCTGGTGGAAAAGCCTGATAGATAACTTGTAATGCCAACGGATGAATGAAACCTGCACCAAGCCCTTGTAACAATCGAGAAAAAACCAACATATCAAAAGTAGTACTCATTACGCCGAGGATCGACCCAGCTACAAAAATTACCATTGAAACGTAATAAGTATTTCTTTTACCAATTGCTGATAACATCCAAGAATTAAGAAGCATTGCTACGGTCATAGTAGCCAGAAATCCAGCCGATAACCACTGTGCCTTATCCTGTCCAACCCCAAACGCACCCATAATATTTGGGATTGCGACATTAACGATCGTCGATGAAAGAATTAATGAAATATTTCCAATCATGGCCGTCAGGGTGATTAGCCACCGATGGCTTAAACCAAATCGAGCGACAACGTCAGCGGTCGATGATGCCAACGTTTATCTCCACCATCATCCCGGGACGAAGAAGTTCACTTTGATCCTCAATATCTACCCGGATACGGATACGCTGGACAATCTTAGTGAAATTTCCACTAGGGTTAGGCGTTGGAAGCAAAGCAAATTCACTCGTTGCAGCATTCCCTATTCTAGAAATTTTTCCTTGAAAAACTCTATCGGGATATGCATCCACATTCACCGTAACTTTCCGACCTTCACTTATAAATCGAAGATCAGTTTCCTTAATATTTGCCGAAACCCATACCTTTTTGGGGTTATGGACCATCAACAAACGTTGACCGGCAGTAATAAACTCACTGGTATTTACAAAGGTCTTATCAACAACTCCATCAAATGGACTATTTATAATCCGGTCACGAAGGTTAAGTAATTGTCTTTTCCTCTGAGCCAATACCTCTGTTTTACGATGTTTTAGCATAGTCAATTGACGATCAAAAACTAATAACTGCTCACGATCTGCCAAAGCCCGAATTAATGCCGCCTTAGCAGCAGCTACCTCGGCCTGAGCCTGTTGGAAAGCTTGTTCAGCCTTGCGATAATTATTTCGACTCTCTTCCCACCGCTGTCGAGAAATTACTTTACGCTTTAATAAGGTTTTTCTTCGTTCAAATTCTATATTCGCAAGATTTAGATCTGACTTTCTTCCGGCAAGAGCAGCTTCAGCTGCTAGCACCTGTGAACGCTTAACCGCCCCTGCGCTCTGTGTCTGTCGATCGGTCATTTTTTTCTCGGTTAACACACGAGCTCGCTCGGCTTCTAATGATTTCAATCGGGAGTCTAGTTCGCTTAAATGTAGTCTTGCGTCGCGAGCGTCAATCGATACTAGAACCTCACCTTTCTTAACCCTATCGCCCTCGCTAACATGAAGCTTCGTGACCCAGCCTGAGACTCGACTACTCACTGAAATAACGTCAGCTGTTATTCTAGCATCATCGATATAAACATTAGCATACCGGCTATAACCCCAGTCCGCTAATAATAGCCCACCACCAATCGCCGCAAAACCCAAGCACCACTTCCTCAAAATACTAAAAAAATGGCGGCGATGGGATGCAGCTTGATAATCTATTTTTGCTACATCTTCAGTGGGACTAACGTCCAAGATGAAACTCCATTCAAGGGAACCTTTTAAACAAATCAGAATAATAGGTACTATTGTTCTATTAATTCTAACGCAAAAAATAAAAACAAACACCTGGATACGGTATTGATAGATAAGGGCAGAAAATATGACCACTAAAGATGGCTCACAAATAATCGCTATCGAAGAGCATTATCTGGATAAAGATGTTGACGCCAAGGTTCAAAAGGTAGCTGGGGGTGGTGAAGTGACAAGGAAAAGGCTCCTTGATCTAGGGGACTTGCGTGTCAAGGACATGGATGAAGCTGGCATCGACGTTCAAGTTCTCTCTCATTGCCCACCGGGTGCGCAGGCTTTTGATCCAAATGAAGCAAAAGAACGTTCCGCAGGCGTAAATGATCGACTTCATGATTTTATCCTCACCAACCCAGCACGCTTCCGGGGGTTTGCCACACTACCGACTCGCACTCCTGAATTAGCCGCTGATGAACTAGAGCGTTGTCACCGGGAACTTGGTTTCCATGGAGCAATTGTCCATGGTCTTACAGAAGGTGAGTTTATTGATATGCCGAGATTCTGGCCTATCTTTGAAAGAGCCGAGTTTCTTGATATTCCAATTTATATTCATCCCGGCCGGCCTCACCCAGCAGTCATCGATGCCTACTACAAAGATTATGTAAAACAATACCGGTCCATTTTATCTGCAGGGTGGGGCTTCACTGTGGAAACCGCAACGGCCGGTTTGCGAATGGTCTTGAGTGGCATCTTTGACAAATACCCCAACCTTAAAATTATCTTGGGCCATATGGGAGAAGGCCTCCCATTCCTAACATGGCGTATTAATCATTCATTTGGAGAAATCATTCCTAACCAAGGAAAAAGGCTGGATTTAGTGAAATTTTCAAAAAGCATTTTCATATAACTACTAGTGGTAATTTTTCCGATGCCGCCCTTTTATGTACAATTATGGAAATGGGTGCAGATCGAATTATCTTCTCAGTTGATTGGCCCTATGTGGATAATAAGCCGGGCTCAGAATGGATCGAAACTATTGCGGTTAGCCCAGAGGACAAGAAAAAAATTTTAAATGGAAATGCAAAAAAGCTTCTTAAGCTTCCATAATAATGACTTTAGTTAGTTGCATTGGGCCGAGTGAGTCTTATTAAAGAAAACATCATAAGGGTTGCCATAATCAGAGGGATCAGGGCGAAGGTGTAAGCGGCCGTAACAGCGGGGCCGACTTCCGAAGCTGTGGTCGCATTTCCTAACCCTGCCAGATTAGTAACCAATCCAGCGATAGCGGCACCGAATGCAGTACCAAGAGAACGGATAGACGTCATCGCAGCGGAAGTAGTCCTCTCTTCACCTTTCACAGCCTGTGACATAGTCCTTGCGATAAGATGAACATTTTGCATGCCCATACCAAATCCCATTACAAAAGAAGCCACCGTCAAGACCATTAGGAGTGGTTGCATGGCCGTAATTGAGACGCCTATTAACCCTAATATCATAAATATGGGTCCTAACCTAAGGGCCACTAACTCCTTTGATCCATTCCAACCTGAAACAACAAAGGTACCAGCCGTCCAGCCTCCAGAAATAACCAAACTGATCAAACTTACGAAAATTGGATCTACCCCGTGGACAACCTGCAATAACAACGGCAATAAAAGAGGTACGGTTGTATGAACCATGCCAACCAGGAGTATTATCCAAAGAGCTAACCCCACAGGAGAAAATATTGATAAGGCACGGCTAGGGTAGAGCTTATTTTTTGAACGCTGATCGAGTTTAAACGCCAACCAAATCAAAAATAACGCCATAACAATCATAATAAAAATAAAATAAATATTGTTGTCTCTCCCGGCCAAGGCCACGCAAAACACTCCACCGCTGAGGATTAAAAGCCGGAATAATGGCAAATGATTCTTTTTATCCGATTTTTCTTCATTGGGTAGTTGGTCAGGTAGGTACCTTAGGGCAAGAAATGCAAAGACTATTATAATTGGAACCATACTCCAGAAAGACCCTCTCCACCAATCTATCTGAGCAAAAAGTCCGCCCATTACTGGACCCAAAAGCTGCGCTGCCATCCATGTTGCCTGATAAGCAGCAAGCATTTTTTTACGAAGTGATTCATCAAACAAACCACTTATTAAAGCCATCCCCCCACCAACAACTAATCCGCTAGCTAGTCCCTGAAGACCTCTAAAAATATTTAGAAGCAACATATCTGGAGAAAATGCGCAACCAATAGTGCCAGCTAAAAATGCTAGAGCACTAGCACCATAACCTAAGCGAACGCCAAGGCAATTCCACAGGGGTCCAACACATGCCGCCCCAATTATTGATCCGATAGTGTAGAGCATAGCCGGCCAGGTGTAGTAGCCAGCGCCTCCGATGTCGGCCACAACAGTTGGCATTATAATAGCAATTACGAGTATCTGCAGGGCATGCAGGCAAACACCCAGTATTATTAAAACAGAGTAAATACTTCGACCATCGCGAAATAAATCACCCCAGCGGGCCTTTGGATTTTGATTTTCAGCCTTTATCGTGTTCTTGTTGTTCATCATTCTTGGAATTTTTTAATAATGATGCCTTCAATTGGATGGTCAGGAAAGAGTATATGACGAATAGGAGAATTAAATGTTCTATGACACAGAAAAAAATGATCACGGTTTGGAATATAATCCATTCAAATCACTCGTTGTTCCTAGGGCAATTGGCTGGCTTTCCACCCTGAGTCCAGAGGGGGTCGTCAATCTCGCTCCTTTCAGCCAGTGGACAATGCTAAATTTTGATCCTCCACATGTAATGATTTCAGCTGGAGCCCACCCAGACCGTAATCGTTTAAAAGACACCGTTTGGAATATAGAGCAAACGGGTGAATTTGTCTTCAACATGGCAACTTATGAGCTTCGTGAAGAAGTTAATCTTTCTTCAAACTTTGTCGGCCCGGAGGTAGATGAACTCGAAATGGCTGGTCTAACACCAGCTCCATCAAAGATGGTCCAACCGCCACGAGTTGCGGAATCACCAGTACATATGGAGTGTTGTTGGTTTACAACACTAACCCTACCAGCCAATTCACCAGGCCATAATAGTAGTTTAGTGATTGGCAAAGTATTAGGTGTTCATATAGATGACGAATACCTTAATGACGAAGGAAAAGTTGATGTCATCAAAATTCGTCCACTTGCGCGGATGGGATATTATGATTACACATCAGTCGACTCGATATTCTCAATGCCCCCCTTGGACGAAGGGGAACTAGCCAAACGCCGGCGTGTCGGACTAGTCGGAGAGGCAAGCCCAAAAAAAGATTAACAGATTATTTTACTCAACATCAGGCCGCTTGTATTTCAAGTTTGGACCCCCTTTTTGTGAATTCAGGTAAGAATCAACATCACCTAGTGGGTCCATTGCACGCCTCAACCGTTGGCCTACCAATTGATCTAGCTGAAGTGCCTGTGATAGAGACAAATCACGCCCCATCTGCACTGTAATTTTGGAATGTTCTAATGGCGCTAAATGTCTAGACCCTAAACCACGAGCTATATCCGTCACAGTTTCCTCGAGTTTACTAGCGGGTACGGATTTAGAGATGACACCCCAACGATCAGCCTCTGTGCCAGAAATATTCTGGCCCACAAGTTGCATCAGTGTGACCTTTTTCAGTGGTATAGAACCGTGCACCAGCGTGCTGGTCACAAGCTGACCAAAACTCCCTCTTAATATTTCTGGCATACCAAACTGCGCATCATCCGCTGCGAAGACCAAATCATGACAGTTCATAATTCCAAGAGCACCCCCCAAACAGTATCCATGCACTTGTGCAATCAAAATTCTGGGAAACTCGCGTAACGCCTCCGCAAGCTGTATCGTTGGCGTTGGACGGTCCCAGTCAAGTAATCCGGAATTACTTACTGACCTTAAAAAATGTAAATCTAGCCCGGCACTATAAACAGATCCCGCGCCACGGGTAATGACAGCTTTGATTTCTCTATCAGCACGAATTTTCTCAAGTGCCTCAAAAAAAGCACTAACAATAGATTCATTTAATGCGTTACGTTTTCTAGGTCTATTGAAGGTTATTCGTGCCACCCCCGCTTCCTCTAGGCTTTCCAGAAACAGTTCCGGCCACTCTTTCAATTTTATCCAGTTATTCAACATAAATAACTCCCACTACGTGCTAACTTTTTTTGATTGGCTTTCCATCCGGCGTACTTCGTCGACCGATCAGTTTTTTACCGGTTTTAAAATATTGTCCAGTAACCGCAAACTCTGCTTCCTCCTGATTTTCGTTGGTCCATTCTGTTAAGGGATAACCGAACCATGGTGATTTTAGATCAAGCTTGGGAAGGTTAAGTATATCCCACCGATCTTTAGCCGCTCTCATAAAATCTTCCCTAGGCAGCGAAACAGGCAAGTAGGGGTGTTCTCTGCACGCATTTATCAACATTGTCGATGTGCCCTGTCCATCCGGATAAGCAAACTGCCTTGGGTTTTCTGATGGCGTCACTGACGGGTCTAGCCTTGGCACCTTTCCTCTTACGATTTCAACATCACGGTGTGGCTGCATGCTGTAAGATAGTGCCCATAAAACTGCATCCATTGAATCTGGATCGACATCAGAGTCAACAGCGATAAACATTTTACCCAAAGAGGCATCAAATGCGGCAGCAGCCCGCAACGCCTGCCAAGGCTGTCCCAGTTCAGGTCGGTCTAATTGTATAACGAAGAGCATATTACAGCTGGCCATTTCATGACATGCTACTTTAACAACCGAAGGGATATTACATGATGTCCGAAGATGATTTGTGTAAATACCATCGAATGCTGCCTTGCGCATGACCGTACTTTCACTAGGTGGAAACTCACTGACGATACCCTGATAGATCGGGTTTTTCCGATGGCTTATCGCTTTAATTTCAAAAACTTTTTCCATCTTTCTTGGGCCAAGATAGCCGCTGGCCTCACCGAATGGCGCCTCCGGTTCAAGAATATCGGTTCGGATAATACCCTCCATAACTATTTCTGCATGCGCTGGAACAACACAGTCGAAAGTCTCGGCTTGAACGACCTCTATAGGCGCCCCATTAAGGGCTCCTGCTATTCCAAATTCATCAACACCGTAGGGTACTTTTGCTGCTGCAGCCATTAGCAAAGCCGGAGGTCCTCCAACAAACACCGCCACCTCAAGATGCTTTCCCATCCTTCGCGCTTTCTCCCATTGAATTGCAAGATGCTGGGTGGACACATCCGTAGCACACCCAATTCGATCTGGCGCTTTAATCATACCGCGGTAAATTCCTGTATTGTAACCGCCATTTTCTGGATCTCGACTAACCCAGACACCTGCGGTTAAAAATGGAGCAGGATCAAACCCTGGTGTAGAAACCAAATGTGGAAATCGATCTGCACCTTGGCCCAGATTAGGTTCTTTCAGGATCACTTCCTTTACAGTTGCATCTTTGCTATCAACGAGAGTGGGCACTAGATGGTTCCCGTGTACAGAGGCCCATTTCTTGCCAATCTCATCCGGGCCAACACCTAGTGCTGCCCCATAGATAACGCGAGAACTACCAAGAGCACCTAAGAGAACAGAGGCTTCAAAATTTATGCCGCGCGCATCAGTTACATTTTTGAACCAGAATGCTTTCCGTTGAGGCTCCGCCAAACCCCGGAACTGCAAACGCACGAGGGGTACAAGTTCAGTGTCTTTACTAATCTCATCATCAATTACATAAAGTAGATCGCGACGAGTGAGTTCTTCAATGTAGTCGCGTAAATCACGATAGGGCATTTGGGCAACCTGTATTAATTTTTGAAATTAGATTAATCGATCTTAATCCGGCGTTGGATGCATGTCACACATTTGGTGTATGAAATGCAAGGCATGGACACAAGCTAAGTTCGTTCCTACAATCCCACTATTAAAATTGTGGTTTTAATATTTTATAGCTTAAAAAAAATAGAGGCAGAATACTTGAACAACAAGCATGCAGATAAAGCACGTACATAGTAACTTCCTCTAGCAGTTTTGGAGATTTGAAAGTGTCTATTATTGATGCAGATACCCACATAGATGAATCCGAGAGCACCTGGGCCAAGTTAGTCGGTACCGAATACGAAAAATATATTCCGGTAACAGTCAATATGCCCTCAGAAGTAAATCAGCATGCTGGCTACCGAGGACTAGACACGCGGATGTGGCTTGTTGAAAACCACATGCAAAATCGAGCAATTCGGGACGAGATCAACCACCCTCTTCGTGTCTATCGAGAGCTTGAAGATGTGCCTGGAAGGATAGCTCATATGGACCAAATGGGTGTCGAGGTTCAGGTAATTTTTCCTACATTTTTCATTCGATATACCACCGAAAATGCTGAGGCAGAATGGGCGCTCACCACAACATATAATCGCTGGCTTGCTGAAAAATGTTCCAAAACGGATGGCCGACTTCGCTGGGCAGCAATGCTTCCATTTATGCGTCCCGAGGCTGCCGCGGAGGAACTCCGTTGGGCTAAGGATAATGGTGCCTGTGGTTTTTTTAAGCGTGGTTTTGATTTAAATCGTACCGTTGTTGACCCACATTTTTTTCCTGTATATGAGGAAGCAAGTGCACTTGATTTACCCATGTGTATTCACACCGGACACCCGATAACTGACGATGAATGGGACCGAGGCTTTCCCATAATGCATTCATTTACAGAGATCGTAACTTCTAATTTACCAGAAAGGTTCCCCAATCTTCGTTTCGGTTTTATTGAGGCTGGTGCCTCATGGATACCCTACATGGTTTCTCAGGTGGGTGCTCGGACGCGACAAGCAGAACGGGGGCAGGAGAAGGTTCTGCCTGAACTTTATGATCTTGCACCAGACCTTTTTCAGAAAAACAGGGCCTTTATCACAATAGATCTAATCGACGATGTTGCGAATATTCTTAAATTTGGCACTGAAGACAATTTGATGATTGGCACTGACTATAGCCATACTGATATTTCAGCCAATCTTGACGCCTTCCAAGGCGTCCAAGAATGGGTCAACGACGGCAGAATAACTGACAGTCAAGCCCGTAAACTTTTGATTGATAATGCAAAGGGATTTTATGGGATTTAAAAACAAACATTAGGCCACCGTGTACCCATACCCTAGATAGAAAATGGCAGAGCCAACTTCCTTAATCTCAACGAATTGGTTATTACGAAGACACTGGAGATGCTCATCGCTGCTGCCGCCAACATAGGGTTAAGAAGCCAACCAAAGAAGGGAAAAAATAGTCCTGCCGCCACCGGAATTAACGCCACATTATACCCGTATGCCCAAAAGAAATTATAGCGAATAGTGCGCAGGGTTCCCCTCGCCAGCATTATAGCCCTTGCAACACCGCGAACATCACCCGACATAAGAACAAGTTCAGCTGCATCAAAGGCTACGTCTGTCCCGGTACCTATAGCAATTCCAGTATCCGCTGTAACTAGGGCTGGTGCATCGTTAATACCATCTCCTACAAATACTATATTGAATCCCTCTTTTTGTAACTTTTCGATCTCGCTAGCCTTTTCCCCCGGCAATGTTTCAGCAATCACCCTGTCAAGACCCAACTCCGAAGCAATGAAAGTGGCGGTTGCCTTGTTATCTCCTGTTATTATCCCCACTGCCAAACCAAATTGCTTTAGAGCTTCAACTGTATACTTGCTTTCTGGCTTCAGCGCATCACCCAAACCCATAACCGCGATAACCTCGCCATCGCAAGCGGCGATAACCGGTGTTTTTCCCTTGTCTGTAATGACTTTGATAACGTCCCTCGAATCTTCTAACTTAACACCTTCCTCTTCTAGAAACCTCTCGGTACCGACAAAAACGGCGCTGTGCTCAACTGTCGCTGAAACTCCCTTTCCCGGTAACGCCTTAAAATCATGAGCTAATGGAAGATTAAGATTTTTTTCAAACGCCGCTTCGACAATCGCCTGAGATAAGGGATGCTCACTATGTCGTTCAACCGCTGCTATTTTAGCCAAAATTGCATCGGGCGCCTTAATTTTTTCTCCTGTTTTAGGATCTAGAACATCAAGTAACTTGACCTTACCAGTGGTCAATGTACCTGTTTTATCGAATAATATCATATTTGCCTTACCAAGACTTTCGAGTGCACTACCACTCTTTATTAGTATACCTGTTTCGGCGCCACGATACGTTCCCACCATAATTGCCGTCGGCGTGGCGAGTCCCATTGCACATGGACAAGCAATTAATAAAACCGATATTGCGGCCACAAAACCCAATGCTAACGCCTGCTCATCACCCAAAACAATCCAAACGCCAAAAGTGAATGTCGCAACAAGTATTACAATTGGAACAAAGATAGATGCTATTTTATCGGCCACCCGCTGCACTCGAGGTTTGTCATTCTGTGCTTGTTCTACCAGATCCATAATACGGCGTAATACAGTATCATTGCCTATGCTGGTTGTTCGATAGGTGATGGACCCAGCGAGATTAATGGTACCAGCGATAACTTTTGACCCCATTGTTTTTTCAGACGGTAATGTCTCACCTGTTATCATCGCCTCATCGACCTGGCTTTCACCTTTTATAACAACACCATCCGCGGCCAATCTTTCTCCAGGTCGAACAATCAACTCATCCCCAACTTGGAGCGAGTTAACTGATATTTCAATTTGATCTCCATTCCTAACAACACAAGCCACCTGTGGTTCCAAAGCCATCAACCCTTCGATGGACTTGGAAATACGACCCCGTGCTAATTCTTCAAGATAACGGCCAACTAGTATCAAGGTAACTATCACAGCCGAGGCAACGAAATAAGATTGCACCGTACCTTTTGGAAATAAGTCCGGCCAAAACATCCCGACTACCGAGTAAAAAAAAGCTGATCCTGCTCCGATCATCACTAGACTGTTCATTCCTGGGCTAAGGTGAACAATTTCTGTCCACCCTGTCCTTATAAAGCGCCAGCCAGCAATAAAAACGACTGGTATTACTAAAATGAGCTCCAGGAAGGACCACACCTCCTTGTTCAAAAACCCATACATTGCCGTCGCCACAACTGGAATTAAGGGCAGTTTAGCGACGACCAATAACGGCAACGTAAATAAAATTGCGCACGCTACATCCCTTAATAGTCCACCGACCAGTTTGGAATGTTTTTCATTTAAGTTTTGTAGGCTAGAGAAACCATAACCGGCCGATTTAATTGCCCGTTGGAAATCTTCATCTGAGCAAACATTATCCATATAGGTTATTGAGGCCCGGCCAGTAGCCAAATTAACGTTTACNTCTTCAACACCTGGAACTTCGCCAATAACAGATTCGACCCGTGCGACACAAGCCGCGCAGCTCATACCNTCAACACGGAATACTGTTTGTACTGTCATAGTGGTATAATATTGGTGGTAATAGCTAAAACGGCAATAAAAATTGTGAGTTATAAAAATAAAAATCGAGATATAACAATCGTCGGCTGTGGCTTTGCAGCAGTGGCCCTTGGCATATCTCTTAAAAAATCAGGCTTTAAAAATTTTATAATCCTTGAACGTTCAAACGAGATCGGTGGTGTCTGGCGCGAAAATACTTACCCCGGCGCCGCTTGCGATGTACCTTCTAGGTTATATTCATTTTCTTTTGAACAAGATTACCCTTGGTCCCTGCGGTATGCCCCCCAAAAAGAGATATTTGAATATCTGCAACATTGTATAAATAANTACAAACTTACATCACATATTAGACTAAATGCAGAGGTTACCAAGGCAACATATGATGACAAAACTATAAATTGGACTTTGACGCTCAAAAACGGAATTAAAGTCGAAACCGATGTATTTATTTCAGCTGTCGGATTATTCAACAACCCTTTCATACCAAAAATTCCCGGGCAAACAGTTTTTGACGGTCCACAATTTCATTCCGCTCGCTGGAACCACAAAGTTGACTTCAGAGGCAAGACTGTTGCCTCCATTGGCAGCGGAGCAAGTGCTATACAATATGTCCCTGAAATCGCTAAACAAGTAAAAAAACTATATGTATTCCAACGAACCCCACAACATATTTTTTCTAAAGGAGATCGCGCTAATAGGCCCCAGGACCATAAAACTTCTTTGATTAAAAAATTCATTTATAGAAGAGAAAGGTTCGAAGTCTTTTATAATTTGGAGAAAAACAGTAGAAGGCGAACCTCCTGGAAGAAGACAATTAAAAGTGCCAACACATTCAAAGATTATATTCAATATTTAATTAAAGATCNCGAATTATTGAACAAGCTTATTCCAAACTACCCGCCTGGTTGTAAACGCGGCCTGCGATCAGACGATTGGTACCCCACCTTATTGCAACCTCACGTTAAACTGATCAACACACCTATTTCATCTCTTTCAAAAACTGACATTCGTNCAATTAATGGAGATAATTTTCCTGTCGATATAATCGTTTATGGCACAGGCTTCACGCCAACAAAATTTTTAACACCAATGAAGATAACGGGTTATAGAGGGCAGCAACTGGCCAAAAAATGGAAAGAGGGTGCCGAAGCCTATCTCGGAATGGCGGTAACGGGTTTTCCGAACTTTTTTATGATGTATGGCCCAAATACCAACTTATCTGGAAGCATAATATACATGCTGGAAAATCAGGCACGATACATTACGGAGTGTATTAAACTTCTGGACCAGAACAAAGCTCGGTCCATATCCGTAAAGCAAACAGTCCAGAAGCGTTTCAATGATGAAATATCAAATCAATTATCAAAATCTATTTTAAGTGACAAAAATTGCAAAAGTTACTTCCGAGACACCAACGGCCGTATTACAACCAATTGGCCGGGACTTATGTTGGAATATAGATGGAAAACCCGCCGCGTCCGTCAGTCGGATTTTGTATTCAGGTAGAAATACCGGGGACTGACAAATTTTATAGTCAGCCCCCAGCTATCAAGAGAGTCTATTTAAGTCTGCTAAAACCTCATCTGGATGTCCGGCTTTATCNTCCACTTCGTATGAAGCAGACACCTTACCATCGGGTCCAATTAAAACAGACACTCTGCTTGGTCGAGCAGAATCCGTTTCTGCTGCACCATAAGCAATAGATATCGATTTTTGTGCATCTGTAAGAAGATCATATGGAAATTCATATTTCTCTTTAAAGGCACGATTGTCATCCTCAGAATCAAAACTAACCCCAAAAATGACAGTATTTTTTTTCACGAAGTCTTGGATTCTATCACGGAACCCTTGTCCTTCGATTGTTCAACCCGGCGTATCAGCTCTGGGATACCACCAGAGAAGGACATATTTCCCTGCAAAGGACGATAGGGAAACAGTCTGCCCATCTTGGTTGGGTAACTCAAACGCCGGTGCTTCATTACCTACTTCAATAACTGACATAATTGCCTCTTTCTAAAATTTGTCACAAGTGACATGACAATTTTAGCAACCTGAAGAGTCGTGTCACCCCTCTAAAATTTTTTNATAAGCTCTATTTTTAGAAAGATTTACCTGTAAGATTACTTATAGAAATATTTGGAGCTTTTTGTGAACGCAGCAAAATTCTTTTGCTGGCATTTTATGGCGTACCCATACCTGCCAGACGACTTTGATGAAAAATATGAATCCGCTTGGGTGACTGTCCCAAACTCTCTGTGGGATAGCGAGAAAGCGGATGGTCTTTATCAGGAGTATATTGATCAACTCGTTTATGGTGAGGAACTCGGATTTGATGGGCTCGTGCTAAATGAACACCATCAAAACGTTTACGGTTTGATGGCTTCACCCAACCTTATTGCTGCAGCATTAACCCAACGGACCGAGAGGGCCAAAATTGTCGTTCTCGGAAGCCTATTACCTCTCAGAAAAAACCCACTCCGTATCGCGGAGGAATATGCGATGATCGATATGATGAGTCGAGGGCGGCTAATTGCCGGCTTTGTTGTCGGTGGAGGTTCCGAAGCATTCAACTATAACATCACTTCAGTAAAGGCTCGAAGTCAATTTTGGGAAGGTTGTGACCTCATAACCCGGGCATGGACCGAGGATGGTCCCTTTGAGCATGAAGGAGAGCATTACCCCCTTCGCTATGCCAATATATGGCCGAAACCACGCCAAAANCCCCATCCACCAATATGGATACCCGGTTCTCTTAGTATCGAGACTATGGAAGAGTGCGCAAAACGCGGCTATAACTATTTCCTATCATCGAGGGTACATGGATCTGCAACCAAGGCGGCCGTCTCTCGTTTTACGCAAATCGTTGAGGAACAAGGAGGCTCCTATCACCCATACCGTATGGGTGTATTATTATCAGTGTATGTGGCTGAGACCGACGAACAGGCACGAGAAGAAGNATCCGACGGCGTATGGTATTTTTTACGCAACTGTTTAAAAGNTCATTTGCGCCGTGAAGGTCNAACGCAGACTTTCGGCCCGGGAATACCGTCACAAAGTAAGCGCTCCTGGGAAAATTACTTGAAAAATTCTAAACCCGGGCAAGACCTATTAGGAGACGCGAAAGACTGGGATACATTGGATGCGGGTGGATCTATTATTGCAGGAAGTCCGAAAACTGTTCAACATAGACTAATGGAGCTAATCGAACTTGCGGGCGTGGGTAATTTCTTAATTCAGTTCCACTTTGGAAATATGAAGCCGCAGCTCGCTCGCAAAAGTATGCACCTATTCGCCACAAGAGTGATGCCATCACTTCGAGAACAGTCAGCAATATTATTCTCAAAAAACTTCCCTCACTTAGACGAACAACTTGCTGAACTAACATGACAGTGCAAAACGTCCATCTTTTTGGCAACAACGTCGAGTTCACTGATAAAGGTGAAGGCAACACCGTTGTATACCTCCATGGAATTGCAGATATTCCGGGGTTACACAAAGGTATGCCATCTCTGTGTTCCGAATTATCAGAAAATTTTCGTGTTATTTCACCGGCTCACCCNGCGTGTTCTGGGTCAGATGAAAGGGAAGATTTAGACGACATGGAGGATCTTGTTTTTCATTACCTTGATTTATTCGAGGCCTTAGGTTTAAACCAAATTCATCTAGTAGGAGCATGTATGGGTGGATGGGTTTCGGCTGAAATTGCCGTTCGCTACCCAGAAAAAATAAAGTCTTTAAGCCTCATCGGTGCAACAGGATTATTTGTAAAAGGGCATTCAATTGCAGACTTATTTTGGGTGGCCCAACCCGAAGATGGCATTTACTATAATGACCTAAGAAATATACTTTTTTTTAGTTCAGAATCAGAAATAGGTAAGGACCTTTTTCCAGATGGCCGGGGAGACTTAGATAAAGAATTATTACGGTATGGTATGTTTCGGTTTGCCTCACGTTTTGGTTTTTCACCGCCTTATATGCATAATAGAAAACTAAGGGATAGATTGAGGCGCTACAAAGGTCGTACTTTAATTATTTGGGGCTCAGACGACCGTTTGGTGCCAAGGGAACACGCCGTCGCTTACGCAGAGGGTCTGGGCAACTCCTCCATAGAAATAATAGAAAATTGTGGTCATAGCATTCAGGTTGAAGCGGCAGCAAAAACAGCGACTTTAATTAAAAATTTTATTAGCTAGAAGCCCGCAATGGTCTAGAAGTGATATAAACTAGGACACATAAATATTTAGGCAATCAATTAAAGTTTTTGATCTGGGCTGCCTTGCCCGAGTTTAACATTCCCATACAAGCCTGCCTGCACGTCCCAAACCAGTCCGATGTGTTGAGCGACAGCATGAATGTCACGCCAAGCTCGCTGCATCGGGTGATTGTTTTCAAGCCCTCGTCCACCAGTAAGAGGCAAAAGGGTATCAACCGCGTCACAACAAGATTGTGCAATATGTCCCAAATTGAGTCTGTAACGCGCGCGTTCTTCCATGGTAAACTCCCTGCCAGACCGTCCTTTTTCAACAATAAGCCTACGCACTTTTTCTAACACAGCATCACCCGCATCTATTAATGCTGTAGCCTGACTAATACGAGTATGAACTGTANCCATTTTTGGTAGCTCAGCACCCGTTACAGATGAACGGCTAGTTATATCAACCACAACGTCATCTAACGCACCGCGTGCAGCACCAAGTGCTGGGCCGATAATATTGAAGGGAAAGACTGCAAATAAGGGGAGCCGATATAAATAACTATTATTGGCCTTTGATCCAGNAGTCTCTTGGCCTCGTAGTTCAAGAACTCGCATCATACGATAGGGCGGAANATAAACGTCATCAACAACAATATCATTACTTCCAGTTCCAGAAAGACCCACACTGTTCCACGTTGTTTCAACCAGGCATTCATCAAGATTAACCAGCACAAATACAGGGTCTGGGGCCCCTTCACCATTTTTAGGGGGAACAATGGCTAAAACTATTGCCCAACTACAATGATCTACGCCGCTGGAAAACCTCCAACGGCCGGAAATATTTAAACCCTCTCCTTGCTGCTCTACCTTGACGCCAATCGGCAGGAATGATGTTGAGATCGCTACATCAGAATTTTCACCCCAAATTTCTGCTTGCGCTTCATCAGGTAACATACCAGCCATCCACCCATGGCAGGCTAGAATTCCNCCAACCCAGGCTGAAGATGCACATGCACGACCAAGTTCACGTGCAAACATTGTCTGAACACCGTAATCAAGCTCCAAACCCCCATAACGGGCGGGCTGTAAGGCACGATAAAAACCAGCTTCGCGGAACTCCTGATCAGTATCTTTAGGCATACATCGATCACGCTCAGCCCGCTCAGCACGTTCCTTTAAGACCGGGATTAGGTTTTTTGCCTTTTCAATTAAGGCCGCTTCCGATGAGAGATTCTCAATCATTAAGTTTTAATTCCCAGAACTTATCAACGGTAGGACCGAGGATATCATTATGAATTGCATTTTAAACCTTTTCCAGTGATACCCTGCAAAAATTAATTTTAGTCTGGTCGAACTAATCTTCTAAAAGAATGGTCACGTTTGAGGTACCATTCCCGGCTCATTGCCTCAGAACGGTTCGAGTAACGCTCAGCATATAGTATAACCCATCGCCGTCCACGTGTAGAGCGTGCGCCCTTACCTGTATTATGGGCCAACAATCGTTTTTCAAGGTTATTCGTCCAACCAACATAAGTTCGCCACCCCCGAGAAGTTTTAGTACCGATAATGTAAACAAAATTATTCATGAAATAATAGCCTATTCAGGAACGTGCGAGCTTTACCAAAGTCTGTTACAATTATTACATAAATTTTGAAGGGTACATCCAATGGCTTTAAAAAATGAGAAGTTTATCGACGTTGAAGGTATCCGTACTCGCTACGTTGATCGCGGCACCGGCGAGACGGTCGTCCTAATCCATGGAGGTAACTTTGGCTCCACAGGGAGTGCAGACGCATTAGATGACTGGGGTCACACCATTGATGATATTGCAAAATGGGCTCGTGTTGTTGCAATTGACAAACTCGGCCAAGGATATACAGAAAACCCAAAAACCGACGACGATTATACTATGGGTGCCGTCGTAGACCATATCCATAATACGTTAAAAACTCTTGGTATTGAAAATGCTCATTTGGTTGGCCACTCTCGCGGCGGTTATTTAACTTGTCATTTGACAGTGAATTATCCCGAAATCGCAAAATCTTGTATTATAGTTAGTAGTAACACCTGTGCTCCAGGTACTGGCGCCAATGAGAAGGTATTTGCTAATAAACCAATACCACCATTAACAGCAGAAAGTCAGCGCTGGGTTTTGGAACGCTATTCCTATGACCGCAAATGTGTATCCGATGACTGGGTAAATGCCCTCGTCGCCATCGCACAACAAAATAGCTACGCCGAAGCTGTATACAAAATGAATGAAGAAGGATTTTTATGGACTAAGTTTTTGCCGGGCTTACTCGCCGATAAAGAAGAGATGTTCCAAAAAATTAGGGGGCGCGGCCTTCAAAGACCAGTTCTACAAATATGGGGCCATAACGACCCGACGGTGTCCCATGCGCAAGCTTTAGAGCTTTATGAAATTTTAGCTGAAAAAGAAAGCCGCGCTCGTTGGCACATTTTTAATGAGGCTGGTCACTTCTGTTTTCGAGAACAGCGCCAGCGTTTCGATGCAGTCCTTCGAAGTTTTATAGCTAACACCTGACACCCGGAGATCAATAATGAATTTTGAAGAAGCCAAGTTTATCGATGTTGACGGAATTAACACCCGATATTTTGACAAGGGAAAAGGAGAGACAGTTGTCTTATTTCACGGTGGAAATTTTGGATCCCCTCATGGTGCCGATTGTGCTGCAGATTGGAATTTAAATTTTTTAGGCCTGGCAAAAGAATGTCGGGTAATAGCCGTTGATAAAATCGGTCAGGGCTACACTGATAACCCTGAAACTGATGATGCTTATACAATGGCACGCGTTGTCCAACATGCCCTGCGTTTCCTAGAAGTGCTAGACGTAGAGGATTGTAACATTGTTGGGCATTCAAGGGGGGCCTATTTGACATGTCGAATGACCCTGGAAGACCCGACGAGGATCAAATCCAATATAATGGTTGATACTTCGACATTAGGACCAGGACAGGGTCGTAACCATATTGTCTTTCGGGATACGCCCATGCCCTTTTTAACGAGAGAGAGTCAACGGTGGGTAATGGAACATTATTCTTTTAATAGGAGATGTGTAACCGAAGAATGGCTAGATGAACTAATGCGGGTTGCCGCATTACCCAAATATCGCGAATCCTGTGAAAAAATGGAAGCCGGTGGATTAAATAAGTCTGTATTTCTACCAAGCCACGGTAGGCAAAAGTCCGAGACTTTTGATTGGCTAATGAACCGAGGCACAGGGCGACCAAACCTTTTAATTTGGGGCAAAAATGATCCAACAGCTACCGTAGACCAAGGTTTTTCATTATTTGATATTTTAATCCACAAAGAACCCCGTACCGAAATGCACATTTTCAATCAATCAGGCCATTTCACCTATCGTGAACACCCAGAAGCGTTTAACCGATTGATATTAGATTACATTAAGGATGTTCCGTAGGGGAAATTTATATTTCTATCCGCCAACCAATCTTATGGAAAGGCTTGCCTAATATAGGCGCCAATAGAAATATTCTTCGCATGATGCCTTTAATACTGCCCGGGTCCCGGGCACAAGCCGAGTTGATACCGGCCGTAAAGAGTCGCGACCGAGTCCCAATTCATACTGATATGTTTGGAAGCTGCGTGTATGTCTCGCCAGGCGCGTTGTAATCGATTTTGACTCTCTAATCCCTGACCGCCAATAGATTCAAATAAGAGATCAACCGCCTTTACGCAGAGTTTAACAGCAAAGGCTATGTTACGTTTATTCTTAATACGCTGACCCTCAGTCAATTTATTCCCAGATTCGACAATGTTCATTATTTCTTTGGTGTCGTGTAAAACTAGTGTCTCAGCTGCATTAATACTTGATGCTGCCTCGGCGACACGCAATTGTATACTTTGAAAGTCGCAAACATTTTTAGCTGAACCCAGTGCGGCCCCGCGCGTCACACGGTTACGCATACCTTGGCAATATTCTTCTAAAGCACCTTGTGCCATACCCAAAATTGCTGAGCATAGACAGTAACTGATAGCAGCAAAAAATGGTATCTTGAATAGAGTTCCATCATTAATCTCGGTTCCAGGTGATTTCCCGGATTGGGCTTGTTCATGTGTTAAAATTCTATGCGCAGGCAGAAACATGTCTTCAACAACTAAATCGTGACTACCTGTTCCGACCAACCCCAGAACATCCCAATTATTTATTATTTGATAATCTGATTTCGGAACCAAGGCGAAACCGACATGAGTCGGTTCTACACCCTCGTCGGGTGAAATTCTAATTCCGAGCAACATCCATTGACAAACATTAACACCACTGCAAAACGACCACCGGCCGCTTATTCTGTACCCTTTATTATCAGCCACCGCTATACCTGTTGGCGCGTAGGAGGAAGCCGCTAGCGCTAAAGGGGTTTGTCCCCATACTTCTTCTTGTGCCTCCGGTGGAAACATCCCAATTTGCCATTGGTGCTGTGCGGCGGTTGAGAAAACCCATCCGGTTGAACCACAACCCGAAGCAACTATCTTGGCAACCTTCACGAAGGTATCAATTCCGTGTTCAAATCCTCCAAATTTCCTTGGTTGTAAAACGCGATAGAGACCAGCATCCCGAAGCAATGCAATTGAATTTTTTGCAATAAATCCCGCCTTCTCAGTTTCAAATTGCCTGTCTCGCAGACCAGAAACAAGACTCTGCGCACTAGCAATTAAATTTTCAGGAGTTTGCGACTGATAAGTAGTTTCTTTACCCCTAGCAACTTGCATTATCATCCTAAAACAATTTTTTTGGAACTTTGTTAGCATAAACCCTAAACTGGACTAAAAACAGGTTCAATATGGGTGCATATCAATATTTTATCATTTAACATGTGGTAACAAATTAGGCGGCGAATAAAATTGTGTTACATAATGGGAGAACAAAGAGATGAAACTATTACATTTTGATGATTTTAGGTTAGGTGTCCTGAATGGTGACAATGTTGTTGATGTAAGCGATATCGCAAATGAAGTACCCCACATCGGCCCCCACGACCGCATCAATGGGCTCATAGAGAACTTTGATAATTTCCGTGATAGATTAGAAACTGCTGCTGCCAGCGGCAACGGCACTTCTATCGCTAACGTAAGAATCAGACCTCCTTTGCCGAAACCCGGCAATATTGATTGTATGGCCGTAAACTATATGGAAGATGGCACCCGTGATGCCCCAGCACCTATCAATGCATTTCACAAATCACCAAACGCTGTTATAGGAAACGGCGATACTATGGTGCTTCCGGATGTGCCAGCGTCGGTATTTGAAGGGGAAGCCGAGGTTGCCTTAATTATTGGTAAACGCGCGAGCAATGTATCGGAATCGGACGCTATGGATTACGTCTTTGGCTTTACCAATTTTATTGACGGTTCGGCCCGCGGGCTACCGCCTACCGGGAATACTTTCTATCAGGCTAAAAGCCGTGAAACTTTTGCACCTATGGGTCCCTACATTGTAACTAAAGACGAGGTTATCAATCCCCAGAACCTGCATGTCCAATTGCGTAATAATGGAAATATTATGCAAGATTTCAATACGGATGATATGGCACATAAAATACCTCGTTGTGTTTCATGGGTTAGTGCGACGCATACCCTAGAACCTGGCGATGTATTAGCTACTGGCACAAATCACAGGGGCTTACATCCATTTATGGACGGAGACAAAGTAGAACTCGAAATAGAATCACTCGGTTGTTTGACCATAAACATTAAGGATGACCAGAACCGAACTTGGGAACGAATAACACGATTGCAACATGCAGAAAGCGGTCGGGACGGAGTCCATACCCCACAAACAGGTGGTAAATACGCTTGAAAAACTATCTTTGTTTAAAAATTGATTGATTTAGCTCAAATTGAGGTCACCTTTTCGATTTTGGTGACCTCAAATTTATTGGTTACTTTAGTCCCTCTTAACAGCGCCTAACCCAGGCCGGTAGCTCTTTTCATCAAGAAACTCTGACATACCTTTTTGACGTGTACCCTCCTTATCAGCCGCGCGAAGGGCACCCTGCTTGGCTGCCAAGTATTCGTAGGCCATATTCATGTCCATACCCTGTACAGCCTTTACCGCCTGTTTGGTAAACGCAAGAACCGCCGGACTCTTTTCCATCAACTCGCGGGCAATGGCCACCGTCTCATGTCGTAATTGATTAGTTGGAACCGCCATATTTACTATCCCCATTTCAACTGCCTTCAAACCGTCAAAAGTACGCCCAGTCATCGCATAAAATAAAGAATCCCTATGCGAAGCAAGGTCACGAAATACCTTGCTAACATTGCCACCTGGCAGGATACCCCAATTAACTTCTGACAATCCAAAGGTAGCATCTTCTGCTGCTATAGCTATGTCACAGGCCGCCAAGGGCGTAAACGCCCCTCCAAAGCAATAGCCGTTAACCATTGCAATTGTCGGCTTTGCCGAAAGCATCAAATACTGCGCCCAATGACGGTGCGCCCATTGTGATTTAAATCTGACCTTAGGGTTGTTATCAGTTTCACGAAAATACTCCTTTAGGTCCATGCCAGCGCTCCAACTGACGCCTTCCCCGGTAAGTACAATGACCTTAGTGTCTTCATCGGTCTCAAGATCGGAGATTACTTCCTCCATTTCAAAATGTAGAGTTGGGCTCATAGCATTACGTTTCTCTGGGCGATTAAATGCCACCCACCCTATCCCTTCCTCATCAACCTTCACCTTGACGCAGCTATAGTCTTTGTTCCCACTCATCTAAATCTCCTATTTAAAATTAGTAATTCGATACAGTATAAGAAAATCAGGCTTTACGTCTGGCACAACAAGTGCCCCATATATAATATTTCCATACGCTTGTAATGCGAAGGAGGCCCACCTTCATATGTTAACACTCCGACAGCCTAATCTCGCCAAGTAAATAATAGCATTAAATTAGGATGTGCCTGAAATAGGAAATGAACCCATGAGCCGAAAACAAACTAGAATGCATAATCCCAACGCCTTTAAAATAGGTCTTTTCGGACAAAACTGTTCGGGTGGTTTATCAATGTCAAAAGTCCCAGAAAGATGGGAATCTAGCTGGGAAAATAACCTTAAAGCAGCAAGGTTGGCGGATAGCGCTGGGCTAGAGTTTCTGCTCCCCATCGGCCGTTGGCACGGATATAAAGGGGAAACTGACACCGAGGGTACCACATTCGAAACCCTCACTTGGGCATCGGGCCTACTCGCTGCAACACAACATATTTGTATTTTCGGAACGGTTCATGTTGGTTTCCTAAGTCCAGTCTTCGCAGCAAAACAGATGGTAACAGCTGACCACATAGGAAGAGGTAGGTTTGGTTTAAATATGGTCTCAGGTTGGAACGCTGGCGAGCACTCTATGTTTGGCGTTGACCTAAAAGCTCAGGAGGAAAGGTACAACTTCACGGAGGAATGGGTAACAATATTGAAAAGGATATGGTCAGAAAATGAATCCTTTGACTTTAGAGGTAAGTATTTTGATCTCAAGGGTGTTCTACTTAAACCAAAACCGTGGGGTAATGAAAGGCCAATTCTGATCAGCGCCGGAAACTCAAAAGCAGGAAAAGCCTTTGCCGCTCGACACGCCGATTGTCTTTTTACAGCAATTATGGATTTTGACTCCTTAGGGCGTAGCGTCCAATCTTTGCGGAAATTGTCAAATACTGAGAATGTAGGGGTGTTTGTAAGCGGACATATGGTAGCAAAACCAAGCCACAAAGAAGCGCAGGAATATTATCATCATTTGGTATATGAAATGGGTGATTGGGAGGCCGCCGAGCATGCTGTGTCGATTAGGACCAAGGGCCGCGACACTCCACTAAAGCTTTTAACAACTCTCAAGGAAAGA
This sequence comes from Rhodospirillaceae bacterium, assembly GCA_002712335.1. The sequence goes on from PATI01000014.1 coordinate 42,081, forward strand.
ATGATTAGTGGTGTCGGAACATATCCTGTTGTTGGCAGTTACGACGATATCGCGGAACAGTTCCGTAAGATGAGTAATTGCGGTGTCAACGGCATAGCCATAGGGCTCACCAACTACATAACTGACTTTCCAGTATTACGAGACGAAATCTTGCCTCGAATGGAACGGTTGGGATTACGCCGAGCGTTCAGCGCATTTTGAAAACTAATTTACCACGGAAATGGCGTGACTGGCTGAGTTCTTGTGCTTCCGAAACTTCATCAAGCGAAAATAATTTGATGGCAGGTGGTGTTACTGCACCAAGTTCAATCAATTTTAATACTCTTTCAAGATGTGGGCGGTCTCTATAGACATTAGGTCGTAGGGAAGCAAAATCACTGGAAGGTGCATCCAGACCTTTTGCTCCTGATGCTATAAATGCGGCACGTCCACCAGTTTTTAAAACATCAAAAGCACCCTTAGCCACTTCACCCCCTACAGTATCAAAGACAGCATCGCAATTAGAGATTACATCTCGAAAATCTTGTTCATTATAGTCGATAACTTCGTCAGCCCCCAAACTACTAACATAGTCGACATTTGCGGTGCTTGTAGTGCTTACTACATAAGCGCCAATATGTTTTGCCAACTGAATGCCAAACCCGGCGACGCCTCCTGCTCCGCCTTGAATAAGGATTTTTTCTTTTGCTTTAAGATGGAGTGTATCTTCTATGGATATTACCGCTGTTAAACCAATTAATGCCAAAGCTGCAATATTTATATGGGACTGTTCTGAAGGTTTGTGGGCACATAAGTCAGCTTTCATAGCAATCTTTTCGCAATAGGTGCCTTCTTGACCAACATCACAAACCCCAAATACTTCATCCCCTAGAGAGAACTCTGTAACTCCCTTTCCAACCTCACAGACCGTTCCAGAAAAATCCCTTCCCAAAATGTAAGGAAAATAAGGTACTTCCCTATATGCACCCTCGCGTACCTTCCAATCTGCTCCATTAACAGATGAAGCATGAATATCAATAACAATCTCGCCGTTCCCAGCTTCTGGATCCCGAAGTTCGCCAATTTTTATAACTTCTACTCCACCGTGTTTTTCAAAATAAGCAGCTTTCATTGTTTTCGCCTTTATATTTTTTAAAGTGTTTTCAGGAATGTTTGGTAGATGAAGGCAAAAAGTCTCTGGACATCATTTTTGTAGTATTGGCCATCCACAATCGCAATAAGTGTCGGCGCTTTTCAACTTCAGGGTGGTCTTCATAATCATGCCGCGCATGAAAAACTGTATGATTGTTTGCCAACAGCAGATCACCCTTTTTAAGATCAAATTCATGTGCAACACCGGATCTCTCAGCAACCCTCTGTAGTTCCTCTCGAGCGTCGTTTTCAATTTCGCTATACACTACATCACTATGGTCGATCGCTCGCTGTACAACCTGAGAAATATAATAACCTTCAACTCTTGAACCTTCGCGCGTAAATACAGGAATACGTTTATTTGACCGCCTCGACTGCGATTTAATATCATCATCAGCCTGCGACATATAGTAATAGCCATCCAACAAGGCCCTTAAATGGTCAGGCTTAGTTCGTCCAATTATATTATATAATGTAGCTGCACTCACTAAGCGACTTGTTCCACCTTTTTTGGCCGGTCTTAAACAAAGTAAAGCAAATATGTCCGTTGTATCAGTATGAAAATCAAGTTCTCCACCCCGATGGTTTGTGCGCAGTTTATCACGTTTAAGAATATGCTCCAATTCAGGTTTTGATGGCGTTTTTTGATCACTAACATCAATAACGTGATTTACCCAATCGCCATGCAAACTTTGTGGCATCGGATTACCAAAATAAGAGCACAAACCCAAGCCAAGTAATTTATTCTCGTGTTCAGAAAAATCATCCACCGGGATACCTTTAATAACAATGAAACCCCGCCCGTTGCCAACTTCATCCACTAATTCATTAAGCACCCCACTGAGGCAGGGAAGTCTAAACTCCTTACTAGTAACCTTTTCAAATGAGATGCACTTCTTTTGAAGTTTTGCCAAAGCAACTTTTATTTCATCGATTTCGATTTCAGACAAATAATAATTCCACCCTTCATTGCCAATAAAATCAGACCCATACCATGCCGCCAATCCCGTTACAGGCTCAAAATCATAACCCATCAATTTATCTCCTCCGATTGTTTCAGAGATGAACTTCCCCAAAGTAACCCTTTATCCCAAATCCTTGTTACCTGTTTAATATGTTGTGAAAGTGATTTTAGAGAATTTTTCTGATGACTCCAGACTAGTCTTAGATACAATATCTGGTTTTAGCATTTTCTAACATTTATCATAAAATGCTTAAAGATTAACTAGCTTCAACAAACCAATGATGGCGATCACCGTAAAAAGATACAGAAAACTACTTGCAACCCTTATGCTATCTACCCTATCAACGTGACAACAAGTATGTACTCTTACATTTCATCAGCGAAAAATTATCGCAAGAGGAACATCGTATGTCGCAACCTCCACTCTGGCCCGCCCACCTGCACCATTTCTGTTTACGAACCGCGCAGTTAGAGCCACAGACGGAATGGTACAGCAAACAGCTTGAGATGGACGCGGAAAAACTCGCTGAAGGATCCGTTTGGCTGAAAAGTAGCCAGCGCAACCTAATCCTTTCCAGCATTGACGGCAGCAATGATGATAGGATTGAAAGAGAACGTCTGCGGTTTGCTGCTTATGCGCTAGATACGCTAGAGCAGGTTCCTTACTTTGATGCATGGCTAAAACAACGCGGCGTTGAACGATCAGAAAAAAAATCACCAATCTTCGCGAATGATCAAATTTCAATCGAAGATCCAGATGGTAACACCTTTATATTCGGTGTACCTAATAAGAAAGAGACTAAAACTCCAGACCGGCTGCCGGGCAGGCTGCAACATATCGGTATTTGTACACCTGATATAGATCGATTGAAGGATTTTTACATTGATGTGATTGGTTTCCGCCTCTCAGACGTCGTGAGTAACGATAAAGGGACCATTTCAGCGTGTTTTCTACGCTCAGACCACGAACATCATGATCTGGCGCTTTTTAAAGCCTCAAGTTCGCGCTTCGATCACCAATGTTACGAAACCACCTGCTGGAACGATATCCGTGACTGGGGAGATCATTTCTCCAAGACTAAGACTAGGGTCGAATGGGGAGCGGCGCGCCATGGAGCAGGAAACAACCTCTTCATCTTTGTACGTGACCTTGATGGTAATCCAGTGGAAATGTCTGCTGAGCTTGAGACCCGAAGATACGACGATAAACCCGGCATTTGGAAGACCGAGGAACGCACCCTAAATCTTTGGGGCAGCGCTTGGTCACGGGACTAAAGAGCTTAACGAAGGACGGGAGAGATAGAGGAAGTGGCAGACATATACGCTGATGTGATTATTGTAGGTGGAGGACCTACCGGCCTCACAACGGCGAACTACCTCGGGATGCAGGGTGTACAAACCATTCTCATCGAGCGCAATTCCGGTACAGTGCAAGAACCCCGAGCTGTATCTATTGATGATGAGACGATGCGGGGATTACAGACAATAGAGCTCGTCGAAAGACTCATTCCAAACACTCTTCCCGGTTACGGTGCTCGCTACTATTCTCCTAGCCAGAAAGAATTCGCGAGAATCAAGCCAACAACACGAGAATTTGGACATCCGCGCCGGTCTGCTTTCCATCAGCCAGAGTTGGAAGCGCTACTGTACGAGGGATTAAAGCGGTTTCCCAGTGTCGAAGTAATGTATGAAACCACTTTTGAGAGCTTCGAGCAGGATTCAGACGGCGTGACGGTTAAGGTCCGAGATAAAGGAAAAACCGAGAAGTTATTGCGGGGTGTATACCTAGCCGCCTGCGACGGCGGTCGCTCTAGCATTCGCCACTCTATAGGCGCAGTATTGATGGGCTCCAGCTTTGAAGAGCGCTGGCTAGTTTTTGATACCGTGAACGACTTAGATTGTACACCGGACTCGGTTGCATATTGCGACCATCGGCGCCCAGCAATCACCTTGCCAGGACCTGGAAATACTAGAAGGTGGGAGTTCCTCGTAAAAAAAAATGAAGACGCTGACAAATTGTTAGAGGAAGACAAAATTAACGACCTCCTAAGGCCTTATATCGGTGACAAATCCGTCGAAATTGTGCGTAAGGTGATTTACACCTTTCATGCTCGTGTTGCTGACAAGTGGCGTGAAGGACGTATCTTCCTACTCGGCGATGCCGCACACCTGACACCACCTTATGCAGGGCAAGGTATGAACAGCGGTCAGCGCGATGCAGCAAATTTTTCATGGAAGGCAGCAGCTGTTATTCAGAATCGGTTAACAGACAAAATCATGGAAACATATGAAAGCGAACGGCAACACCATGCTTGGTCCTTGATCCAGATGGCAATCCAAATTGGTTGGGCAATGGTGCCGCGCAATTGGTTTCATACCTATGGTCAAATCACATTCTTCCGCATAGCCGGATTAATCCCGAAGCTGCGTGACTATTTTTTAGGTATGAAGTTCAAACCGATCCCGCGTTTTCAGCAGGGCTTTCTCCTGCCAGACGACCGATCTCCTAAAAATACCCTTGTAGGCCGGATGCTACCCCAACCGACCGTAAGAACTATGGACGGAGTGGAACAAAAACTCGATGATGTCATGGGAACTGGATTTGTATTGTTAGCGATTGGAGGCAATGCCGCTGACACCCTCCGAGGTCTTCGTGCCGAAATCTGGGAAAATCTCGCAGCAACCCCTGTAGCCATATCACTCGACGGCAATCCATCCAAAACAGTTGACTTAAACTCTGTAACACTAGATCCCGAGAAGATATCACCACGTTTTATGGAATATGATGGCTGGACCCTTCTGGTTCGCCCTGACCGATACGTTGCGGCGGCTTTTACCCGAGGAAACGTAGCTAAGATAGAAACAGCATTGCAGAACTGGATGCCTAACTAACGGAACGGCTATTGCACCGGATGCAAACTGTTTTTAATCAGAAACTGAACCATAAAACGATCGAATAACCAAGGTTGTTCCAGCTGACACGCATGCCCCGCACCAGGTAAGGTTTTCAAGTCACAATTAGGAATGCGCTCCTGCAGTGCGAAAGCTCTTTGGTGCGAATTGTCCTCGCTGCCAGTTAAAATGATAGTGGGGCATTTTATCCCTTTATGATGCTCTTCAGACTCTTCTGCCATCATAGCTTCAAACTGATAGATTATTGTTTGTGCGTCAGCAGTATTATTCCGCTCCGCAAAAAGGTCAGCGAAATAATGCGCCATAGGCGTAGTGCGAAAAGCTGCACTTAAATCTTGAAATGAGTATTCCCAACGATAATTTACACCTTTTGTTTTGTATTGTTTAATTCTATTCGGTGCGAATGGCTTTCCGGGATTATAGCCCGTACCCGATAAAATTAGCGCTGCGGTTTTATCGGGACGCTGATGATACATGTAAGGAGCAATTGCGGAACCGACTGAACATCCAACTAGGATGGCATCTTCATTACCACCTACGGCGTCATCGATTGCTTCCCAACACCCCTGCGCCATATCTGCCATTTTCAGCCCCTTATCTGCTTTTGGCGAACGACCATAACCGGGTATGTCGATCGCAACACATCGATACCATGTAGAAAAATGAGCCATCTGGTACAGCCAACAAGACTGGTCCAAAGGGTTGGGATGTACAAACGCTATTACGGGGCCTTTGCGACCCATTTTCTCATAATATAAAGGGCCATGAATGTGATCTGCCATTATTGTTGCTCTCCCCGTAAAATATATTTATTTAAACCTAGGCCCCAATTATTGATGTCACAAGAGCTAATAGGTTATTGGACGGCCTGCCACATAAAGGTTACCGTTCTAAATTATATTTAAATTACAAAAATATTTTCGGAGCTAAAATGTCCAAGTTTATGAATCAAAATTTTGATTATGTGGTCGTAGGCGGGGGTTCATCGGGCTGCGTAATCGCTAGCCGTTTGAGTGAACGATCGCAAAACAAGGTATTATTATTGGAGGCTGGCGAAGACTTTGTTCCTGGCACCGAGCCAATGGAAATTAGAGATACATTCGCGGGCACGGCTCACAGTAATCCCCGTTTTACATGGACGGGTCAAACCGTTACCTGGGGCCCACGCCCTGGCAATAAGCCTGATAAACGCAAAGCTGTTCGTTATGCGCAAGGCCGAGTTATCGGCGGAGGATCATCCGTTAATGGTATGATATCAATACGCGGTGTTCCTTGGGATTATGATGGCTGGGTAGAACTAGGTGCGAAAGGCTGGGGCTGGGACGATGTACTGCCATATTTTAAAAAGCAAGAAACGGACTTGGATTTTGACGGACCGCTCCATGGAAGTGAAGGTCCTATGGCAGTAAAACGCATCACAGCTGAGCGTTGGCCAGGTTTCACAAAAGGATTTGTTGAAGCAGTGGAGCAAGAAGGATGGAATGATTTAAAAGATAAGAATGCTGTTTTCGAAGACGGCTATTTTCCAATTGCTGTCGCGAATAAGGAAGGCAGAAGAACATCAACTGCCACGGCCTATCTAACGCAGGAAGTAAGGTCACGACCTAACCTTGATATTCTCGGGGAGGTTTTAGTGGAAAAGGTATTGTTCAACGGCACTAAATCAACAGGCGTTCGAGTACATCATAAAGGAAAGGTATTTGATATTTGCACTAATGAGGTAATTGTTAGCTCAGGTGCCCTGCACTCTCCAGCTTTGCTTCTACGTTCGGGAATCGGACCCGCGACAGAGTTGATAGACTATGGCATAGAGATGGTTGCAGATCGACAAGGGGTTGGTAAGCACTTAATGGAACATCCAGGTGTAAATTTTGGTTGCTATATGAAACCTGATTCACGCTTACCAATTGATCTTAGGTTGCCAATGTATGCCGGTATGAGATGGTCCTCGGAGCTAGAGGGCTGTCCACGGGGTGATATGTATATGATTCCTATGAACAAGTCCTTCTGGCATTCGGTGGGTTCTCGAATCGGCTTAATGATGCTCTGGGTCAATAAATCATATTCCACGGGGGAAGTGCGGCTAAATCCTTCTGACCCGATGGGTGTTCCCTTAGCAGATTTTAACATGTGTTCTGATCAACGCGACCTTGAACGCCTTAAGATAGGTACTCGGCTTATGGCAAAAATATGTAACAACTCTGCCTTACATAACAAACTCCATAACGTATTTCCAATAAGCTATAGCGACCGAGCAAGACGTTACGCCGTCTATAACAATTCAAACAGGTTTCAGACATGGGTTGGAGGTCAGGTTATGGACATGTCTGGCTGGCTAAGACAAAAAGTAATTGACAACTGGATTTCTGACGGTCTCACAATAAAAGATTTGCTAGAGGATGACGAAATACTAACATCATGGATACATAACACAGTGTTAGGACATTATCATGCGTCGTGTTCAAACAGGATGGGGGCCCCAAATGACCCAGGTGCGGTCACAGACCCATCTGCACGTGTCTACGGGGTTGAGGGTTTACGTGTTGCCGATGCTTCAATAATGCCAGCAGTACCATGTGCGAATACAAATTTTCCAACAATTATGATAGCGGAAAAAGTTGCAGCAACTATATTGCGTGAAAATTAATAAAAGCCTCTAAACCTTATGAAAAATTGTAGGATGAAAGTTATATGAATGATGAAGCTAACAAGAATATTCCGGAATCTGGTGGTCCAGTGTCCGATCAATTGCTAGCTGACCTTGCAGCAGCGAGCCGTATTTTAGCAGCACGGGGAGTAGTTGATGCGTTCGGTCATGTTTCTCTGCGACACCCCGATACTCCAAACCGCTATTTTATGTGTCGTGCCAAAGCACCCGCCCTAGCGGAGCCTGAAGACATCATCGAATACGACCTTGACAGTGAACCCTGTAATGCAAACGGCCGCGGTAGTTTTCTTGAGCGGTTTATTCATGGCGAAATATATAAAGCCCGACCCGATCTAAACTCGGTAGTTCATAGTCACTCACCTTCTGTAATTCCCTTTGGGTTAGTTGATACTCAAATAAAGGCGATGTTCCATAACGCTGCCTTTCTTGCAGCGGGAGTACCTGTATTTGATATTAGCGAAAAATATGGGGTGACTGATATGCTGGTGAGCGATGGTGACAAAGGCCAAACCTTTGCAGAATGCTTAGGTGATAAAGATATAGCATTAATGAGAGCTCACGGCTCTGTTGCATGCGGCAGTACGTTGGAACTTGCAGTTTTTCGCGCAGTTTTTACGGAAGTTAATTCACGTATTCAACACTGGACGATGGACTTAGCTGGCAGCACACCCATTGCTTCTCTAAGCACTGAGGAGGGAGCCTTAGCAGACGTTCCAAATAATGGTGCCTGCATGCGCGCGTGGGACTTGTGGCGTCGAGAAGTTCGATCAGAGACTAATTGGTAAAAAAGGGGGACCTTCGATGAACGCTTTAGCAGATCAGAAAAATGATTTAGTTAAATGTATATTGATGCTCGAGCAAGCAGGGATTATTGATTATAATGGGCATGCAAGTGTGCGCTTGCCCGAAGATAGAATCCTTATAAATATTGGCAACCGTCAACGAAGCACCCTTACCATTGAAGACCTTTGTATTATCGATTTTGAAGGAAATTTGCTTGAGGGTGACGGCAAACCCCCACTAGAGTTCCATTTGCATGCGGGTGTCTATAAAGCGAGATCCGACGCCGGAGCAGTAATTCACTGTCACCCCAAATGGTCAACGATTCTCACAACAGCAGGGCAGGAATACCTGCCGGTGTACGCACAAGGGTCATTAGTTTATCCGCTGCCGATGTTAGATTCTCCAGACTCTATTAATAATGTCAGAATGGCCTCTGCATTAACAGATATTCTAGGCGATCGTCCCGCCGCAGTCATGAAAGCACATGGGGCAGTTACTCTAGGAAAAACAATCGTTGATGCCTTCGTTCTCATGAATTATTTGGAGGACAATGCAGATAGACAGTATTTAGCAAGTCAGATTGGTAACCCCTATTCTTTCTCTCGGGAAGAGTTGGACTTGTGCAGAGAAAAATTATGGACCCCTAGTCTTTTCCAACGCACATGGGATCATTTTAGCGCCAAAATGACTTAGACCGGTCAAGTTTTAATAAGGCATAGAATTTGGTAGACAAAGATAAATTTTATTTAGTAGGTGTAATGGGTTGGCCCGTTATGCACTCACGATCGCCCATGATGCACAATTATTGGATGCAGCAACAGGGAATATCCGGCACCTATGTATTTTTAGAAATAAAACCAGGAGCTTTGGAAGGTGCCCTGAGAGCCCTACACCCTCTAGGATTCTCGGGCTGTAACCTTACCATTCCTCATAAACTTGATGCGATGGAAATTGTGGATGAGGTCGACGATACTGCAAAAAAAATTGGAGCCATAAGTTGCGTAATTGTAAAAAACGATGGAACTCTTTTGGGTACCAATAATGATTGGTTGGGATTTATAGGAAACCTTAAGCATCAACAACCAACTTGGAACGCTGACGCGGGTCCCTGTACAGTAATCGGTGCCGGTGGTGGAGGTCGGGCTGTTGTATATGGTTTATTGCGGGAAGGTGCGAGAGAAATACGGCTTGTCAACCGAACCGAAAGCAAGGCCGCAAAAATCGCATCAGATTTAGGGAAGGGCGTAACTGTTTATCCTTGGAAAGAAAGGCACTCACTGCTAGAGGGGGCCGCAACGGTTGTCAATGTGACTAATCAGGGTATGGTTGGTGAGCCTGCTTTAGACATTAATCTTGATAAATTATCGCCTGACGCTTTAGCAGCGGATATCATCTATACCCCACTAGTTTCTCCTTTTCTTGCAGCAGCCTCGGAGCGCCAAAATAAAACCGTTAATGGTTTAGGAATGCTACTTCATCAGGGGCCACCCGCCTGGAAGAAGTGGTTTGGACTCGAACCAATTGTAACAGAAGAACTCGAAAAAATGATGGTGGAGAGCATTTCAGAGGATTAGAAAGTTTCCAACCATAAACCTAAAACAAGCTCTCTTTTAAGCAGCAACTTGCCAGTTTTCAATGGAAACTGGGTGCATGTCATATATTACCTGATACTCTAGCCTAAACGCTAACTCCACAGAAATTCCATCTGCTTCTGCTCGATCAGATGCTAGATCCTGAGCAACTTTTCTTGCATGAACTTGACGTTCATCCTCGGTCCAACAGCGATAAAGTGGCCATTTTTCGGAAAATTCGTCAACCCATTTACATCCCGTCATTTCATAGAGTAATGCACAAACTAAATGGTCCTTTTCCTCCGAAAGCAATATTGCACCCCGAATAAACCCCTCATCATCAGTAGAGGCAAGAAACGAAATTCCGCTGACCCGATCACGGATTGTGCAGCCATGGTGATTTAAACTTAGCTCCAAAGGAAATACACGACTACTATTCCAGGCATAAAGCTGGCTTATAGGGATTTTTTGTGTTGGCAAAAAGTCTGTAAACATTTTTAACTCCATCAATTTATATTGTTAATCTCTTTTAAAGTTGACCAAAGTATATAACTATAATACGTCATTTTCCGGGGTATAAGAATTGAGACATTGAAATGGCTTACACGAAATTAAGAGATATGCTGGATCTTGTTATGGAGTTAAATGCTAGCTCACTAGGTTTAACGATAGAACAGATTATGGCTCGTACCGGAAGAAGTAGAAAGACAGCTGAACGCATGCTGGAGGGATTAAATGAGCTGGGTTTGGAAGTGGAACAAAGCCGATTAGAAAGTGATCACCATCTGACTAAACGTTGGCGATTGAACACAGGATTGCCCGAACCCCTTACAGCTTTAGAACCGAGCGAACGTGCTGCCCTTGAACGTCACCTTCAGTTCATAACGGATAACCAAACCTCTAAAGCTCTAAATAAATTACTAGCTAATCAGAAAACACTCTCCAATCATCTAGCAATTGACCAAGAGGAACTAATTCAACGCACAGCATATATCGGAAGGACTGGACCTCGCACTCAAGCCAAAGAGAGTTATATGGTAATTTTTGAGCGTGCCATTCAGGGATTCGAAAAAATTGAAATTTTTTATCGATCACTGAATCATCAACGCACAACTTGGAGAACAGTTAATCCACTTGGACTCCTATTTGGACGATTTGGATATCTTGTCGCTTCAAGACAAGACAAACCTGCAACCTATCGACTGGATCTCATAGAAAATGTTCGCCCCACTGGATTAATATTTGAGTCAGAGCCTAATTGGAATTTAAAAGATTGGGCCGCTCAAAGCTTTGGTATTTATCATGGTGATAAGATTTTAGAGGTAAAACTTCGGTTTTCGGGTGAAGCCGCTAAGCGCGCTCAAAAGGTTCAATTCCATAAAAGTCAAAAAATGCATCGTATCAAAGGTGGACTTATTGTCGAACTATATTGCCAAGGTCATCGTGAATTGATCCATGAACTCTGTCATCCTGATTGGTTGGGTCAGGTAAAAATTATATCGCCTGAGTCACTGCGTTTTGAATTTGACGAATACATCAAGAATTTAAGAAGTGTAACCTATAGCCGAGTTTGATACCTATGGCGTGTATAGCAATCGCTGCCAGTCAATAGCAGTTAAACAAATACAAAGTCATCCGAGCGACGTCGTCAGACCGGTTTGTCCTTTTAGTCTCGATGAAGATTTTGTGCCTGCAGCACGCGCTCTATTGGGGACCGGTTATGGGAAAAGAGGTCACGTAGAAGTGAAGAGACTTGTTAAACCTGCGTAATTGGCGGAGGGAGAGGGATTCGAACCCTCGATACGGTTGCCCGCATACACGCTTTCCAAGCGTGCGCCTTCAGCCACTCGGCCACCCCTCC